>DASSLQ010000280.1:0-29961 GCA_035689325.1 Burkholderiales bacterium
ACGCTAGCGGTAGCGGCGATCGGCATCGTGCTCGCGACGCTGCTGGGCGGCGCGATCGGGTTGGCGCGTCTCGCGCGCAACGCGCTTCTTCGGGCGCTGGCGGCGGCTTATGTCGAGTTCCTGCGCAACGTGCCGCTCCTCGTGCAGCTCTTCGTCTGGTACGCGCTCATCACCGAAGCGCTGCCGGGGCCGCGCCAGGCGCTCGCGCCGCTGCCGGGCGTGTTTCTCACCAACCGCGGCATTTTCTTCCCCATCCCGGGCAGCGTGCCGGAGCTCAGCGGCTTCAACTTCGTCGGCGGCACGGCGCTGTCGCCAGAATTCGCGGCACTGCTGATCGGCCTTGTCACCTACACTGCCGCGTTCATCGCCGAGATCGTGCGCGCTGGCATCCTCGCCATCGAGCGCGGGCAGCTCGACGCGGCGTACGCGCTCGGTCTGACGCGTTGGCAGGTGACGCGCCTCGTCGTCCTGCCGCAGGCGCTGCGCGTGATCGTGCCGCCGCTCACCAGCCAGTACCTGAACCTGACGAAGAACAGCTCGCTCGCTGTGGCGATCGGCTACCCGGACCTCGTCTCCATCGCCAACACCACCATCAACCAGACCGGCCAGGCGATCGAGGGCGTCGCCATCATCATGGCCGTCTACTTGACCGTGAGCCTGTCGATCTCCGCGTCCATGAACTGGTACAACGCGCGCGTCGCGCTCAAATGAGCCGCGTGCTCACCATCGTCCTGGCGCTCGCGGTCGCGCTGGCGCTCGCGCCGTTCGTGCAGTGGGCGTTCATCGCTGCGGTCTGGCGGCCCGACGCGGCGGCGTGCCGCGCGGCACACGGCGCGTGCTGGGGCTTCATCGTCGAGAAGCACCGCTTCATCCTGTTCGGCACCTATCCGTACGACGAGCAGTGGCGGCCGGCGCTCGCGACCGTGGTGCTGCTCGCGCTCTGGGTCGTGAGCGCCATGCGCGCGTTCTGGCGGCGGTGGCTCGCCCTGGTGTGGGCCGGTGGGCTGTCGCTCATCGGCGGGTTGATGTGGGGCGGCGCGTTCGGGCTGCCGTACGTGGAGAACGAGCGCTGGGGCGGGCTGATCCTCACGCTGCTGCTCAGCACTTTCGGCCTCGCGCTCGCCTTCCCGCTCTCGATCCTGCTCGCGCTCGGGCGCCGCTCGACGCTGCCCATGATCCGCGCGCTATGCGTGGCCTATATCGAGCTGGTGCGCGGCGTGCCGCTGATCTCGCTCCTTTTCATGGCGTCGGTGATGCTGCCGCTCTTCCTCCCGGGCGGCATGACGATCGACAAGCTCGCGCGGGCGCAGATCGCGCTGGTGCTGTTCGCAGCCGCCTACCTCGCGGAGGTGGTGCGCGGCGGCCTGCAGGCGATTCCCAAGGAACAGTACGAGATGGCTGATGCGCTAGGGCTCACCTATTGGCAGAAGACGCTGTACGTCGTGCTGCCGCAGGCGCTGCGCATCGCCGTGCCGCCGCTCGTCAACACCTTCATCGGCTTCTTCAAGGACACGTCGCTCGTGCTGATCATCGGGCTTTTCGATCTCTTGTCCACGATCAAGGTCGCGCTCACCGAGCCGGCATGGAACGGCTTCGGCGTCGAGGCATACCTCTTCACGGCGCTCGTCTACTTCGTCTTCTGCTTCGCGATGTCGCGCTACAGCCGGCGCTTCGAGGGCGCGGTGCCGGCGAAATCGGTGTCAGGCACCGATTTCTGATGATTGCATCCGCCGCACCCGGGACCTCGCCATCTCGTCCCAGGCCCTGGCGCAGGAGCCCTGCAGGTCGATCGCGCGGCAGGCGTCCTCGATCACGCTGACATCGAAGCCGGCGGCGCGGCCATCGAGCGCGGTCCACGCGACGCAGAAGTCGGTGGCGAGGCCGCAGACGTAAAGCTGGGTGAGGCTGCGGTCGCGCAGGTAGCCCGCGAGGCCGGTGCTGGTCTTACGGTCCGCCTCCAGAAAGGCCGAGTAGCTGTCGATCTCGCGATGGTGACCCTTGCGGATCACGAGCTGCGCGTGCGGGATGTCGAGCTTGGCATGCAGCGCAGCGCCGTGCGTGCCTTGCACGCAGTGCGGCGGCCAGAGCACCTGGTCGCCGTAAGCAAGGTGGATGGTCTCGAACGGCTTGTGCCCGGGATGTGAAGCGGCGAAGGAGACGTGGTCGCGCGGATGCCAGTCCTGCGTCAGCAGGGCGTTCGCAAAGCGTGCGCCGAGGCGGTTCACGAGCGGCACGATTTCATCGCCCTGCGGCACGGCGAGCGCGCCGCCAGGCATGAAGTCGTACTGCACGTCGACGACGATCAGGACGCTTTTTTCGGCTCGCGTACGATTTCCACCAGCGTGCGCAGCGCGGCCGTATAGGAGCGCCAACCGAGGCCCTGAACGGTGCCCTTGACGGCCGGGGAGATGATCGAGTGATGGCGCCATTCTTCGCGCGTCGCGAGATTCGAGAGATGCACCTCGATGACGGGGAACGGCATCGCCTTGATGCAGTCGTGCAGCGACACGCTGTACTGCGTGAGGCCGCCCGGATTGATGAGCGCGCCCGCGACCTCGTCCATGTGCTTGTGGAACGTGTCGATCAGCGCGCCTTCGTGGTTCGACTGGAAGATGATGAGACTCGTCTGGATCTTCGCGGCGAGCGTGCGCAGGCGCTCGTTGATCTGCTCGAGCGTCATCGAGCCGTAGATATGCGGCTCGCGGCGGCCGAAGAGATTCAGGTTCGGCCCGTGCAGGACGAGGATCTTCTCAGGCGCGTCGTGACGCAGCATTCCAGTTCCTCTCGAGATTCGCGATCAGCGCCGGGCTGAAGTGGCAGTGCGCCTGCTCGCGCGCATAGACTGCCATGTAGCGCCGGAAGCTGTCGAGCGGCTCCTCCGAGATGCGGAAGGCACGCCGGTTGCCGGCGGCGCTGACCACGCCCGAGCCGGTGAGCTTCTCCACCGTGCGCGCGATGGCGGCGTCCATGTCCTGCGGCGGCACGATTTCGTCGCAGATGAGCCGCCCCTCGGGGCTCGCGCACTCGATGCGCAGCTCGGCGAGTACCGCCTCGCGCGCGAGGCGTGCGCCCACGAAGCGGTTGAGCCGCAGGTTGGCCGCGCCGGGGATGATGCCCTCCTTGCGCGCGGGCAGCGTCAGGTAGGCGTCCGCGGCGGCGAGCACCCAGTCCAATGTCAGCACGGTCTGGCAGTGGCCGCCGATGGCGAAGCCTTCGATGGCGCCGATCCAGAGCTTCTCGCGGCAATCGACCTCGGGTGATACGTCGGGGAGCGCGACGCCGCGGTAGATCTTGTTTACCAGCCCCAGATCGCGCAGCAGGTACCAGAGGTAGCGGATCTTCCCCTGGTAGAGATGCGTGAGGTTGATGCCGGCGCCGAAGAGCCGCTTGCCCGCGTAGCGCGGATGCTCAACCACGCCGCCGCGCAGCACGCAGATATCGGTCTGCGGATCGAGCAGCGCGATGTCGATTGCCGTCTCGAGCGGTCCGAGCGTCGACTCGTCCTCGGCGTTGAGGAAACGCGGGTTCTGCATTATCACGACGGCGGCCTTGCCCTGGCGCTCGACGCGCGCGCCGCCGAGGTCGAGGGAGCCCCCGCGCTGGAACTCGGCGAGCCGCGCCTGCGACGCCGGCAGCGGCAGCAGCGAGGCGTGGCAAAGATGAGCGCCGGCAACGGGATCGCCGAGCACGGCGGACAAAAACAACCCCTGAGCGATCTCGGCGCCCTGCTTGTCCTTTTGCAGGCGCGGCGCCTCGGCGGCGAGCTCCGCGTCGCTTGGCAGCAGGCCGGGAAACTCGGCCGCGGCGCGGCGGCATAGCTCATCGGCGCGCAGGAACATGCGCCGCCCGTTGGTCAGCCGGTCGTAGATGCCGGCGGCATGCGAGCGCAGATAGGCTTCGTGCGCGGCGCGGTCGGTGCTGTGCGGTGGCGGTGGTAGCGGGTTGGCAGCCATGGCGCCAATTATCGGCCCGCCGGGTCCTGGCGGTAGAAGAGCGCGAGCTGGTCATAGACGTCGGGATAGCGGCGCCTGGTCTCGCGCGCCTCGCGGAAGAACGCTTCGCTGATCACCGCGAAGAACTCGGACGGGTGCTCCGCTGCATAGGGGTCGAGCCAGGTGTCGCGGCCGCGGTCGACCGTGTCGCAAAAGCCGTCGTAAGCCTGATCGAACGCGACGCGCCAGGCGCGCCGGTCCATGCCGGCGTGCAGCGGCGGCACGCCGTCCGCTTCGCCGTTCAGCATGTCGAGCTTGTGCGCGAACTCGTGGATCACCACGTTGATCGCCGGGTCGTGCGCGGCGGCGTCCCAGGACAGCACCACCGGGCCGCCGGGCATCGCTTCGCCGGCGAGGTCGTCTTCCCATTCGTGCACCACGCCGTCCTCGTCGACCTCCTGGCGGCGCACGCGGAAGTCCCCCGGATAGACCACGATGCCGTGCCAGCCGCGGTACCAGTCGAGCCCGAGCTCGAGGACCGGCGTGCAGGCCTGCGCGGCGATGGCGACGCGCATGACATCGGTGACCTGCAGGCCACGCGCGCCGGAGAACTCTTTCTCGGCGAGGAAGAGCAGCGCGAGCTCGCGCAGCTTGGCCGACTGCGGCAGGAACTCGAGCGGTGCGGTCGCGGCATGCCACAGCGCGTCGTCGATGCGGTGGTTGCGCAGCACGCGGCGGCGCCGCCAGTCGGTGAGCCAGCCCATGGTCCGTAAAATAGCGCATGGTCTCCGTAGTGCAATTGCACCCGTCGAGCGCGGCGGGGGCGCTCGAGCCGCTTGCCGAGGGCCTCACGCCCGCGGATCGCGCGCGCTTTGCCCAGGCGCTCGCGTTCGCGGAGCCGGTTTACGCCGGGCAGCTGCTCTCGAGCGGCGAGCCGACCTGGGCGCACGCCCTTGGGCTGGCGGCAAACCTGGCGGCGATCGGTCTCGATGCGCCGGGCCGCATCGCGGGGCTGCTGTTTGCCGCGCCGAAGCACATAGAGCTCGACAAGGTGCGTCAGCACTTTGGCGACGAGATTGCCAATCTCGCGGCGGGCGTGGAAAAGCTCTATCAGCTGCGTGTCGCGACGCGCGCAAACCCCGTCGAGCAGAACGAGGTACTGCGCAAGATGGTGCTCGGCATGGTCGAGGACGTGCGCGTCGTGCTGATACGTCTCGCGAGCCGCACGCAGACGCTGCGCTGGTTCGCGCACAACGCGCACCCCGAGCGCGCGGCCTACGCGCGCGAGAGCCTCGACATCTATTCGCCGCTCGCGAACCGGCTGGGCGTGTTCCAGCTGAAATGGGAGCTCGAGGACATGTCGTTCCGGTTCCTCGAGCCGGAGCTCTACAAGCGCATCGCCGGGATGCTCGACGAGAAGCGCCTGGAGCGCGAGCACTACATCCGGCGCGCGATCGATGTGCTGACGCGCGAACTGGAGACGGCGGGGGTGAAGGGCGAGATCTACGGCCGCCCGAAGCACATCTACTCCATCTGGAACAAGATGCGCACCAAGGCGCTCGACTTCAGCCAGGTCTACGACGTGCGCGCGCTGCGCGTCATCGTGCCGTCGGTGAAGGACTGCTATACCGCGCTCGGCGTGGTGCACAACCTGTGGCAGCCGATCCCGAAGGAATTCGATGACTACGTCTCGCGGCCGAAGGGAAACCTGTACCAGTCGCTGCACACCGCGGTGATCGGTCCGGAGGGCAAGACGGTAGAGGTGCAGATCCGCACCGAGGAGATGCACCGGCATGCCGAATTTGGCGTCGCGGCGCACTGGCGCTACAAGGAGGGCGGGAAGCCCGAGCGCGCCGACCGCGCGTTCGAGCAGAAGATCGCCTGGCTGCGCGAGCTGCTCGCGTGGCGCGACGAAGTCGCCGACTGGGCGAGCACGACGAAGCAGGCCGGGCTGCAGGACACGGTCTACGTGCTCACGCCGCAGGGCAAGGTGATCGACCTGCCGGCGGGCAGCACGCCGATCGACTTCGCCTACGCGCTGCACAGTGATCTCGGGCACCGCTGCCGCGGCGCGAAGGTCGATGGACATATCGTGCCGCTGGAGACGGTCTTGCAGAGCGGCAGCCGCGTCGAGATCATCACCACGAAGTCGGGCGGCCCCTCGCGCGACTGGCTCAATCCCGAGCGCGGCTTCGCCAAGAGCGCCCGCGCGCGCCAGAAGATCCGGCAATGGTTCAACGCCAGGGCGCATGCCGAGACCGTCGCTGCGGGACGAGCCGTGGTAGAGAAAGAGCTGAAGCGCGAAGGCGCCGCGCAGGCGAGCCTGGAGGCGCTCGCCACCCGGCTGGCATTCAAGAAACCGGAGGATCTGTTCGTCGCCGTCGCGCGCGAGGAAGTAAACCTGCGTCAGCTACAGACGGCTGCACGTGAATTCGGGGACGCGCATCTGCCAAATGCGCGAACTCATTCCGGGAAGGCGCCCGAAGCGAAGCAGATCGGGCCGCGTCCCAGAGGCACTGCAAAGAGCGGCGTGCTGGTGGTTGGCGGCGTCGAGCGGCTGATGACGCAGCTCGCCAAGTGCTGCAAGCCGCTACCGCCGGACCCGATCCGCGGCTTCGTGACGCGCGGCAAGGGCGTGTCGGTGCACCGCGAGGACTGCCCGAGCCTGAAGCGCCTCGCCGAGCGCCAGCCCGAGCGGCTGATCGACGCCCAGTGGGGCCAGAGCGCTGGCACCTACACCGTGGACATGCTGGTCACCGCGACCGACCGGCGCGGCCTGCTGCGCGACATCGGCGATGCGCTCGCGCGCGAGCGCATCAACGTGACGGCAACGCGCACGCAGACGCGCAACGAGCTCGCGTTCATGCGCTTCACTTTCGATGTCACCGATCTCGGCCAGCTGAAGCGCGCCTTCGCCGTGGTGCGCGAGCTGAAAGGCGTGATCCGGGTCGCGCGCGCCTAGGTTGGCGCCTGTACGGGCTTCAGCGCCGCAGGGGCGACCGCCGGCCGCGTCTCGCCGCCGCCGCCGGTGGTGAGCATCGCGAGGAGCTCTTCCTGCGCCGAGCGGCCCTTGGCGCCTTTGCGCGCGCGCAGGCGCTCGTAGTTGCCGTCGGGCGTCATGACCCAAGCCTGAGCGTTGTCGTCGAGGTAGGGAAGCAGGCCTTCGCGGATCACCCGCTTCTTGAGCGTCGGGTCGAGCACCGGGAAGCAGAGCTCGATGCGACGGAAGAAGTTGCGCGCCATCCAGTCGGCGCTCGCGAGGTACACATCCTCGGCGCCGCCGTTCTCGAAGTAGAACACGCGCGAGTGCTCGAGGAAGCGGCCGACGATCGAGCGCACGCGGATGTTGTCCGACAGGCCTTCGATGCCGGGGCGCAGCGCGCACACGCCGCGCACGATCAGGTCGATCTTCACGCCCGCCCCCGCCGCGGCGTAGAGTTCCTCGATGACCTGCGGCTCGAGCAGCGCGTTCATCTTGGCCATGATGCGCGCGGGCTTGCCTTCGGCTGCGAGCTTCGCCTCGTTGCGGATCGCGGCGACGATGCGCCGGTGCAGCGTGAAAGGCGACTGCCACACGTGCTTCAGGCGCACCGCGCGCCCGAGTCCCGTGAGCTGCTGGAACACCTCGGCAACGTCCGCGCAAAGCTCCTCGTTAGCCGTGAAGAGCCCGAAGTCGGTGTACGCGCGGGCAGTCGCCGGGTGATAGTTGCCGGTGGAAAGATGCGCGTAGCGCTTGAGCGTCTTCTCCTCGCGGCGCACGATGAGCGACATCTTGGCGTGCGTCTTGTGCCCGACCACGCCGTAGACGACATGCGCGCCGACTTCTTCCAGGCGCGCCGCCCAGTTCAAGTTCGCCTCCTCGTCGAAGCGCGCCATCAGCTCCACCACCACGGTGACTTCCTTGCCCTTGCGCGCGGCCTCGATCAGGATCTCCATCAGCTCGGAGTCCGTGCCGGTGCGGTACACGGTCTGCTTGATCGCGATGACGTTCGGATCCTCGGCGGTGGTGCGGATGAAATCGATCACCGGGATAAAAGACTGGAACGGGTGGTGCAGCAGCACATCGTGCTTCTTCAGCACGTCGAAAAGATCCGGCGAGGTCAGGCCCGGCGCTAGCGCCGGGGTGAACGGCGCGAACTTGAGCGCCGGCCGGTCGACCTGGTCGTGCACCTCGCGCAGCCGGTAGAGGTTGACCGGCCCTTCGACGCGATAGAGATCCGCGTCGCGCAGGCCGAACTGCTGCAGCAGGAACTCGACCATCGCCTGCGAGGCGTTGTCCGCGACTTCGAGACGCACGGCGTCGCCGAAGTGGCGATGCAGGAGCTCGCCCTGCAGCGCGGTGTGGAGGTTCTGGATTTCTTCCTCGTCGACGAACAGGTCGGAATTGCGCGTCACGCGGAACTGGTAGCAGCCCACCACGTTCATGCCGGCGAAGAGCTCGCCGACGTGCGCATGCAGGATCGAGGAGAGGAAGACGAACGCGTACTCGGCCCCGGCCTGCGGCTGCGGCAGCCGTATCAGCCGCGGCAGCGCGCGCGGCGCCTGCACGATCGCGGCGCGCGAGCTGCGCCCGAAGGCGTCCTTCCCCTGCAGCTCGACCGCGAAGTTGAGGCTCTTGTTCAGTACGCGCGGGAACGGATGCGCGGGGTCCAGTCCGATCGGCGTCAGCACCGGCAGCAGCTCGCGGAAGAAGTAATCGCGAATCCACTGTCGCTGCGGCGCGCTCCACTCCTCGCGCCGCGGGAACACGATGCCCTCGCGCGCGAGGGAAGGGAGCACCACTTCGTTCAGGAGCTTGTACTGCTCGGCCACCAGGGCATGCGCCTCGCGGCACACTCCGTCGAACACTTCGACTGAGGTGCGCGCGTCCGGGCCCGCATCGTGCAGGCCGAGGCGGATGCTCTCCTTGAGCCCCGCGATGCGGATCTCGAAGAATTCGTCGAGATTCGACGACACGATGGTGATGAAGCGCAGCCGCTCGAGGAGCGGCATGGAATCGTCGGCCGCCTGCGCCAGCACCCGCCGGTTGAAGGCGAGGATGCCAAGCTCGCGATTGACGAACTGGGCTGGCGTCGGAATTCTGCGGTTCATCGAAAAATTCTAACCCGGGCAAGTTGCGCGCCCGGACGGAACGCAAACATGACAAACATGCTAGGGTAAGCGCATGACGCGACAGGAAACTCTCGCGGCAGTCGACCTCGGGTCGAACAGCTTCCACCTCGAGATCGGCCGCGTCGTCGAGCACCAGATCTATCCGCTCGATGCGGTGCGCGAAGTGGTGCGGCTCGGCGGCGGCCTGACGGCGGAGAAGCGCATCGACCGCGCGACGCAGGCGCAGGCGCTCGAAGCGCTCGCCAAGTTCGCCGAGCGGCTGCGCGGCTTCGCGCGCCAGCGCGTGCGCGCCGTGGGCACCAACGCGCTGCGCGTGGCGAAGAACGCAACGCCGTTCCTGCGCGAGGCGCGCGCGGTGCTCGGCTTCCCGATCGAGGTGATCTCCGGCCGCGAGGAAGCGCGGCTCATCTACCTCGGCGTGGCGCACGCGCTGCCGGTGTCGGCGCAGCGGCGCCTGGTGGTCGACATCGGCGGCGGCTCCACCGAGTTCATCATCGGCACCGGCCTCGAGCCGCAGCTCACGGAATCGCTCTACATGGGCTGTCTGTCCTACAGCCTCAAATACTTCGCCGAGGGCAAGATCGACAAGCCGCGCATGAAGGCTGCGGAGCTCGCCGCGCGCCAGGAGCTCGCCGGCATCCTGCATGCCTATCGCGCGGCCGGCTGGGACGAGGCGGTGGGCTCCTCCGGCAGCGCGCGCTCGATGGAGAACATCCTGCGCGAGAACGGCTTTGCCCAAGAGGGCCTCACGCGCGAGGGGCTGGAAAAGCTGCGCTCGCTTCTCATCAAGCACGAGCGCGCCGATCCGGACAAGATCGGCGGGCTGCGCCCGAACCGCGCGCCGGTGCTGCCGGGCGGCGTCGCGATCATGAAGGCGGTGTTCGACGAGCTCGGCATCGAGGCGATGAAGGTGTCGGAGGGCGCGTTGCGCCACGGCGTGCTCTACGACCTGCTCGGCCGCGTCGAGCATCGCGACATGCGCGAGGTCACGGTGGCGCAGTTCATGCGCCGCTATCACGTCGACGTCGCACAGGCCGAGCGCATGAAGAACCTCGCGCTCACCATCTACGACGCGCTCACCCCCGGCACGGACCGCGAGGAAGACGCCGACCGGCAGCTCCTCGAATGGAGCGCGCGGCTCGCGGAGGTCGGGCTCTCGATCGAGCACGCGCAGTACCACAAGCATTCGGCCTACGTGCTCTCGAACGCGGACATGCCCGGCTTCTCGCGCATGGAGCAGGCGCGGCTTGCGCGCATCGTGCTCGCGCACCGCGGCAAGCTGCGCAAGATGCAGGACGCGGGGCTCGAAGGTCCCGACTGGAAGCTGGTATTTGCGCTGCGCGTCGCGGCGCTCATCCTGCGCAGCCGCACCGACGCAAAGTTGCCGTTCCTGCGCGTCGCCGCCGACGCCGGCGGCTTCGCCATCGACCTGCCGCAGTCCTGGCTCGACGACAACGCGCTATCTGCGGCCGCGCTCGACTCCGAGACCGATCACTGGAAGTCCGTCGGCATGAAGCTCACAGTGAGCGGCCTCTCCGACAAGAAGGTCTCAGTCCTGCAGTATGGCCGGTGATTCTCCGGCCTGACTACAGCAGGTCCGGTGATACCACCGCGCGCACCACGACCTGCGCGTCGCCGTCGCGCACGCGGTTCGAGATCCACCAGAACGCGCCTTTCTTGATGCTCCAGGGGTTCTGCGCGCCGGCGACGAGCTGAGCGAGCGCGCGGCCGAGGTCCGGCTGGTGCGCGACCACCACTACCGCGCCCTTGGCGTCCGGCCAGCCCGCGGCATCGATGATCGCCTGGGGCGTCGCCCCGGGCGCGAGCGATTGCTCCACCTTGATCGGCGCGCCCAGCGTCTGCGCCGTCTGGTGCGCGCGCAGCGCCGGGCTCGAGAGCAGCGTGAAGCGGGCGGGCAGCCGCTGCAGCAGCCATTGCGCCGCCCTTGCCGCCTGCTTGCGTCCCTTGGTGCTCAGGCGCCGGCGCAGGTCGTCTTCGTGCTCCTCCGCCTCCCCATTGCGCCAGAGGATCAGATCCATGGGGGCGCGGAGTCCACTGTCCGATTGCTACGGAATCGCTACAGCATGTCCGGGGAGACGACGGCCTCGATGCGCGCCGGCGGCGCGCCCGAGAGCCACCAGATCGCTCCCTTCCTGATCGACCAATCGGCGCGCGCGCCCGCTACCCACTGGGCGGCTGCGCGGCCGAGATCGGGCTGATGGCCGACGACGATGACCAGGCCTTCGTGCTTTTGCGCGGCCTTGATGATCGCTGCCGGCGCGGCGCCGGGAGCGAGGGTCTTCTCGGTGATGACCTTCGTGCCGAGGGCCGCCGCCGTCTCCTGCGCCCGCGCGGCCGGGCTTGCGAGAAGCGTGTAATCCTCGGGCAGGTGAGCGCGCAGCCACTTCGCCATGGCCGCCGCCTGCTTCTCTCC
Source organism: Burkholderiales bacterium (assembly GCA_035689325.1). Lineage (GTDB taxonomy): Bacteria > Pseudomonadota > Gammaproteobacteria > Burkholderiales > SG8-39 > SCGC-AG-212-J23. Next base: position 11,479 of record DASSLQ010000280.1, read on the forward strand.
CTTGCGGGTAAGGCGCCTGGCCATATCGTCCGTCCCTTCTTCCGCGTCGGCATGGCGCCATAAGATGAGTTCCATGGCCCTAGTATAGAATTCGCCTCCCCGGCACAGGCGCGTAGCTCAGCTGGTTAGAGCACTACCTTGACATGGTAGGGGTCGTTGGTTCGAGTCCAATCGCGCCTACCAGATTGCGGAGGAGTGAAGTCGTGAAGATCCGGATCAACGACCCGTTGGCGCAGGGCCTCGAAGACAACATCGAGCGCCGGTTCGACCTCGAATTCTGGTTCAAGCGCGAGCTCGCGAAGGGCGCGCAGGGCGATGCGGGCGCGCTGGCGCGCGCCGAGCTGATCATGAAGCGCGCGCGGCGGATGCAGGCGCGCCATGCGCCCAAGTCGACGCGCTGAGTAGTCGGAAGGTCTCAATGCTCCCCCCGCGAAAGCGGGGCTCCTCTCATGCCATGGGTTCCCGCTTGCGCGGGAACGAGGACTTGCCGCTTTCAAAGAGGTTCGCGAAAGCACCATGCTGAGATTTGCCGCAGCGCTCGGCGCGCTGGCTCTGTCGCTCGCCGCGAACGCCCAATTCCCGTCGCGTCCGATCCACATCCTGGTCACGATTCCGCCCGGCGGGGCGCCAGACATCGTCGCGCGCGTGGTCGGCGAGAAGATCTCGCGCAGCCTCGGGCAGCCGGTCGTGGTCGACAACAAGCCCGCGGCGAACGGCAATGCCGCGGCCGCCGAGGTGGCGCACGCGCCGGCAGACGGCCACACGCTGCTGCTCGGTGCCGACAGCCTGATCGCGATCAATCCGCACGTCTACTCATCGATGCCGATCGATCCGCTCAAGGACCTGACGCCGATCTCCAGCCTCGTCTCCAACCAGTTTGTGCTGTCGATCAATCCCAACCTGCCGCCGAAGACATTCCCCGAGTTCATCGAGTACGCGAAAAAGGCAAATCCGCCGCTCGCGTATGCCTCGGGCGGCAACGGCAGCCAGCACCAGCTGACGATGGAGATGCTGAAGGAGCGCGCCGGCTTCGACATGGTCCACGTGCCGTACAAGGGCGGCGCGCCCGCCACCGCGGCCACGATGTCGGGCGAAGTGGCGGCGCTTTTCTCCGGCACCTCGTCCGCGCCGCAGATCAGGGCCGGGCGCATTCGCGCGCTCGCTGTTGCCGGCGCCAAGCGCTCGCCGACCTTCCCGGATCTGCCGACGATCGGCGAGTTCTATCCCGGCTTCGCGAACTCGATCTGGCTTGGCCTGTTCGGCCCGGCCGGCATGCCGCAGGAAGTGGTCGACCGGCTGCGCACCGAGGTGCAGCGCGCGCTCGAGGCGCCCGACGTCAAGGCGAGCCTGATGGGCAAGGGCAGCCTCGAGACGCTCATCCTCTCGCCGCAGGAGTTCGAGGCGCTCATCCGCCGCGACTACGAGAAGTACGGCAAGCTCATCAAGAAGCTCGGCATCAAGGCCGACTGACGACCTGCTAGTATCGGTCGCAGCAATGCCGAACATCCGTCTGCCCGACGGCTCGTCGAAGTCGTTTCCCGGACCCATTACCGTAGCCGAGATCGCCGCCGCGATCGGCCCGGGGCTGGCGCGCGCCGCGCTGGCGGGCCGGGTGAACGGCAAGCTCGTCGACACCGGCTATCGCATCAGCGGTGATGCCGAGGTCGCCGTGGTCACCGACAAGGATCCTGAAGCGAACGATCTGCTGCGCCACTCGAGCGCGCACCTGCTCGCGCAGGCGGTGAAGGAGCTTTTCCCCGATGCGCAGGTCACGATCGGCCCGGTGATCGAGAACGGGTTCTACTACGACTTCTCCTACAAGCGCCCCTTCACGCCGGAGGACCTCGCGGCGATCGAGAAGCGGATGAGCGAGATCGCGAAGCGCGATCTGCCGGTCGAGCGGCGCGAGATGCCGCGCGACGAGGCGGTGAGGTTCTTCCGCGACATCGGCGAGAAGTACAAGGCCGAGATCATCGCCTCGATCCCGCAAGGCGAGACCATCTCGCTCTACGGGCAGGGCAACTGGATCGATCTCTGCCGCGGCCCGCACGTGCCGTCGACCGGCAAGCTGAAGAACTTCAAGCTGATGCGCGTCGCGGGCGCCTATTGGCGCGGCGATTCGAGGAACGAGATGCTCCAGCGCATCTACGGCACCGCCTGGGCGAAGAAGGAGGACCAGGACGCCTACCTGAAGATGCTGGAGGAGGCCGAGAAGCGCGACCATCGGCGGCTTGGCACGCAGCTCGATCTCTTCCACATGCAGGAGGAGGCGCCCGGCCTCGTGTTCTGGCATCCGAAGGGCTGGGCGCTCTGGCAGCAGGTCGAGCAGTACATGCGGCGCGTGTACCGCGACAACGGCTACCACGAGGTGCGCGGGCCGCAGATCATCGACGTCAGCCTCTGGCACAAGACCGGCCACTGGGACAACTTCAAGGAGAACATGTTCTTCACATCATCGGAGAACCGCGAGTACGCGATCAAGCCGATGAACTGCCCCGGGCACATCCTCATCTACAACAAGGGCGTGCGCAGCTACCGCGACCTGCCGCTGCGCTACGGCGAGTTCGGCTCCTGCCATCGCAACGAGCCTTCGGGCGCGCTGCACGGGATCATGCGCGTGCGCGGCTTCACGCAGGACGATGGGCACATCTTCTGCACCGAGGAGCACATCCTGCCGGAATGCGTCGCCTACACCGCGCTGCTCCAGAAGGTGTACCGCGATTTCGGCTTTACCGACATCGTCTACAAGATCGCTACGCGCCCGCAGAAGCGCATCGGCTCGGACGAGATCTGGGACAAGGCCGAGCGCGCGCTGATCGAATCGCTCGAGCGCTCGCGGGTGAAGTTCGACCTCTCGAAGGGCGAGGGGGCGTTCTACGGTCCGAAGATCGAGTATTCGCTCAAGGACGGCATCGGCCGGGTCTGGCAATGCGGCACGATGCAGGTCGACTTCAGCATGCCCGGGCGCCTGGGCGCGGAGTACGTGGCAGAGGACAACACGCGCAAGACGCCGGTGATGCTGCACCGGGCGATCGTCGGATCGATGGAGCGCTTCATCGGCATCCTGATCGAGCACCATGCCGGCGCCCTGCCGGTGTGGCTAGCGCCAGTGCAAGCGGTCGTGCTCTCCATCACGGAGCGGCAGGCAGGGTACGCCCGCGAGGTTGCCGGGCGCCTGCAGGCGGCGGGCTTCCGCGTCACGGCGGACGTCACGAACGAAAAGATCGGCTACAAGATCCGGGAACATAGTCTGCAGAAGCTGCCCTACCAGCTCGTGGTGGGCGACAAGGAGATGCAGGCGCGCACGGTGGCGGTGCGGAGCCGGGGCGGCGAAGACCTGGGGGCCATGCAACTCGATGTTTTCATTGCGCGCCTCGAGTCGGAAGCGCGTCCCGGGCCATAGCCGCGGCTGACCAAAGACGATAAAATTCTGCAACATAGGTGGCCGTGCGAAGCGCGGATACGAGTCCGGGGCGAAGCCCCGGCGAGCGCGATAGCACGGCTGTTTTTTTCAACGAGCTGAGGAGCTTTTCACTCATCGCACTCGAGAGATCGCAGCGCATCAACCGGGAAATCACCGCCCCGGAGGTGCGACTGGTAGCGGAAAACGGTGATCAGTTGGGAATCAAGTCGGTCATGGAGGCGTTGCGCCTGGCCGAAGAAGCGAACGTGGACCTGGTGGAGATCGCGCCGCTCGCGAACCCGCCGGTCTGCAAGCTGATGGACTACGGCAAGTTCCGCTACCGCGAGCAGAAGAAGGCGCACGAGGCGAAGCTCAAGCAGAAGCAGATCCAGGTCAAGGAGATCAAGTTCCGGCCCGCGACCGACGAGGGCGACTACAAGATCAAGCTGGGGAAGCTGATCCAGTTCCTCGAGGAGGGCGACAAGGCGAAGGTGACGCTCCGGTTCCGCGGCCGCGAGATGGCGCACAAGGAGTTCGGCGAGCGCTTGCTCGAGCGCGTGCGCAAGGACCTGGATGCGGTCGGCATGGTCGAGCAGTTCCCGAAGCTCGAGGGCCGGCAGATGGTGATGGTGCTCGCGCCGAAGAAGAAGGCGCCCCCGGTGAAGGAGAAACCGGCCGCCGGAGCAGCAAGGCCGAAAGCGGAGCCGAAGAAGGTTCCCTCGGCCAAAACCGCCTGACGGCGGACACAAGTGACAGCCGCGGCTTTAAGTGTTCGCGCAGCGAACCGCCCGGCGTCAAGCTAAAACGAGGAGCAGTTGTATGCCGAAGATGAAGTCCAAGCGCGGCGCCGCCAAGCGCTTCAAGGTGCGCGGCAGCGGCTCGATCAAGCGCGCGGGCGCCTACAAGCGCCACATCCTGACGAAGAAAAGCACCAAGCGTAAGCGCAACATGCGCAAGGTGCGCCACGTCGACCAGACCAACACGGCGGCGATCCGCGCGATGCTGCCGTACTCGTCGTAGGAGCGCGCCATGCCAAGAGTCAAGCGCGGAGTAACGGCGCGCGCGCGCCACAAAAAGGTCTTCAAGCAGACCAAGGGCTTCCGCGGCCGCCGGAAGAACGTCTACCGCGTCGCCAAGCAGGCCTTGATGAAGGCCGGGCAGTACGCCTATCGCGACCGCCGGCAGAAGAAGCGCCAGTTCCGGGCGCTGTGGATCGCCCGCATCAACGCCGCGGTGCGCGAGCTCGGCATGAGCTACAGCACGTTCATGGCGGGCCTGAAGCGCGCCAATATCGACATCGATCGCAAGGTGCTCGCGGACCTCGCCGTTAGCGACAAGCCGGCCTTCGACAAGATCGCCGGCCAGGTCAAGGCAAATTTGGCGCACTGAGTCGCGCCCGCGAGTTTGGACCTCGACAGCCTGATCTCGCGCGCGCTCGCCGCGTTCCGCGCGGCGGGTGACGCTGCTTCGCTGGAAAACGCGAAAGCCCGCTTCCTCGGCAAGGGCGGCGAGCTCGCCGCGTTTCGTCCGAGCGGCTTGCCCGAGGAGCGAAAGACCCAGGGCGCGAAGTTCAACGCCGCGAAACAGAAGATCGAGGAGGCGCTCGAGGCGCGCCGCGCCGAGCTCGCGGACGCGAAGCTGAACGCGCGCCTCGCCGAAGGCGCGATCGACGTCACGCTGCCCGCGCGCGGGCGCAGCCGCGGCACCGTCCACCCGGTGATCCGCACCTGGCAGCGCATCGAGGCGATCTGGCGCACGCTCGGCTTCGAGGTCGCCGACGGCCCCGAGATCGAGACCGACTGGTACAGCTTCACCGCGCTCAACAACCCCGAGAACCATCCGGCGCGCTCGATGCAGGACACGTTCTACGTCGATCTCAAGGATGCGAGCGGCATCCCGCTCAACCTGCGTCCGCATACGAGTGACATGCAGGTGCGCTATGCGCGCATGCATTCGCCGCCGATCAAGGTGATCGCGCCCGGCCGCACCTATCGCGTCGATTCCGACGCGACGCACTCGCCGATGTTCCACCAGGTCGAGTGCCTGTGGATCGACGAGGACATCAGCTTCGCCGATCTCAAGGGCGTGTACACCGAATTCCTGCGCCGCTTCTTCGAGAACGACGAGCTGGAAGTGCGCTTCCGCCCGTCGTACTTCCCGTTCACCGAGCCCTCGGCCGAGATCGACATGAAGCTGAAGGGGCGCTGGCTCGAGATCTCCGGCTCGGGGCAGGTGCATCCCACGGTGGTGAAGAACTTCGGCCTCGATCCCGAGCGCTACATCGGCTTTGCCTTCGGCTCGGGGCTCGAGCGCCTCACCATGCTGCGGCATGGAATCGAGGACCTGCGCCTGTTCTTCGACGGCGACCTTCGCTTTCTCGCGCAGTTCCCATGAACGTCCCCGAGAGGTGGCTGCGCAGCTTCTGCAACCCGCCGCTCAGCGGCGCGCAGGTTGCTGAGCGCCTGACGATGGCGGGCGTCGAGGTCGAGGCGTACGAGCCCGTCGGGCCGCAGTTCAGCGGCGTGGTGCTCGCGCAGATCACCGCAGTAGAGCGGCATCCGAATGCCGACAAGCTCACCGTGTGCGCGCTCGACGCCGGTTCACAAAAATACAAGGTGGTTTGCGGCGCGCCGAATGCGCGTGTCGGGATAAAGGTGCCGCTCGCAACGATTGGGGCGCGCTTACCCGAGATGGAAGTGAAGGCCGCCACGCTCCGCGGCGTGCACAGCGAAGGCATGCTTTGCTCGGCGCGCGAGCTCGGCCTGTCCGACGATCACGCGGGCCTGCTCGAGCTCGAGGGCAAGGTCGGAACCGATGTGCGCGTGGCGCTCGGTCTCGACGAGCAGGTCATGGTGCTCAAGCTCACGCCGAACCGCGCCGACTGCCTGTCGATTCTCGGCGTGGCGCGCGAAGTCGCGGCGCTGACCGGCGCGCGGCTGGAGCAGCCGCGCATCGAGCCCGTGCCCGCGAAGAACAATGCGCGCCATCCGGTGCGTATCAGCGCGCCGCAAGGCTGCGGGCGCTTTGCCGGACGCGTGATCCGGAACGTGAATGCGGCCGCGCCGACGCCGGGTTGGATGCGTAGCCGCCTCGAGCGCGCAGGGCAGCGCTCGATCTCGGCCATAGTCGATGTCACCAACTACGTGATGTTGGAGCTCGGGCGGCCGCTGCACGTCTACGACCTCGAAAAGCTGCGTGGCGCGATCGACGTGCGCTGGGGGCGCGAGGGCGAGAAGGTGCTGCTGCTGAACGAGCAGACGGTGGAGGTCGATCCATCGGTCGTCTGCATTACGGACGAGAGCGGCGTCATCGGCCTCGGCGGCATCATGGGCGGAGAAACGACCAAGGCCGACACCAGCACGCGCAACATCTTCCTCGAGTCGGCGTTCTTCTGGCCCGACGCCATCATGGGGCGCTCGCGCCGCTACGGCTTCACGAGCGATGCCGGGCATCGCTTCGAGCGCGGCGTCGACTTCAATAACAACGTGGACGGCATCGAGCGCGCCACGCGCCTGATCCTCGATATCTGTGGCGGCGAGCCGGGGCCGACCGACGATCTCGTTGCGCGCCTGCCCGAGCGCAAGAGCGTGCGCATGCGCGTCTCGCGCGCGCAGAAGATCATCGGCATGCCGGTGCCGGCCGACGAGATGCAGAAGTGCTTCGAGCGCCTCGCATTGCCCGCGGAGCGCGATGCCGATGCCTTCGTGGTGCAGGCGCCGAGCTATCGCTTCGACCTCGCGATCGAGGAAGACCTGGTCGAGGAAGTGGCGCGGCTCTACGGCTACGAGCGCATCACGGCGCATCCGCCGCGCCCGGCGGCGTCGTTTCCGAAGCTGCCAGCCAGGCGCAGCCTGCACGAGCTGCGCGAGCGCCTGGCCGCTGCCGATTACCACGAGGTCATCAATTTCAGCTTCGTCGAGCCGCAATGGGAGGTCGATTTCGCGGGCGAGGCGAACCCGGTGCGGCTCCTCAACCCCATCGCGAGCCACCAGTCGGTGATGCGCACCACGCTCATCGGCACCCTGGTGGCGAACCTGCAATACAACCAGGCGCGCAAGCTCGACCGCATCCGTGTCTTCGAGCTCGGCCGCGTGTTCCTCCGCGATCCTCAGGCGCCCGACGGACCGCTCGCAGTCGGCGGCCTGCGGCAGCCGATGCGCATCGGCGCGGCCGCCTACGGCCCTGCCTTTGATGCCCAGTGGGGTGTGGCGAAGGAAGACAAAGACAGGTCAGTTGATTTTTTCGACATCAAAGCAGATCTGCAGGCGCTCATCGCGCCGCTCAGCGCGCGCTACGAGAGCGCCGAGCACCCCGCTTTCCATCCCGGCCGCTCGGCCCGGGTGCTGGTTGAAGGCCAGCCGGCAGGGTGGATCGGCGAGCTACACCCGCGCTGGCAGCACAAATACGAGCTTGCCCGGCCTGCGGTGCTGTTCGAGCTGGATGCCGAGCCGCTGCAAGTCGTCCTGGCGCCCCACTTTAGGGCGCCGTCGAAGTACCCGCCGGTGGTGCGCGATATGGCCGTAGTGATTGACTTAGGGGTGCCGACGCAGGCCATTTTGGACGCCATGGAGGCCCAAAAGGCCGCGATTGTGACGTCCATAACGGTCTTCGACCTCTACCACGGAACGGGCGTCCCTCGGGGACGAAAAAGCCTTGCTTTCCGGGTAGTTATGCAACATACTGAACGCACACTCACGGATGCGGAAGCCGACGCCGCCCGAGACGCGCTGGTTGGCCTTTTGGCCCGCGAATTCTCTGCAAGCCTGCGCAAGTAAAGGGGATTAGGGGAGCTTCACGATGACGTTGACGAAGGCCGAGCTGGCGGACCTGCTTTTCGAGAAGGTCGGGCTTAACAAGCGCGAAGCGAAGGACATGGTGGAAGCGTTCTTCGAGGAGATCCGCGGTGCGCTGGAGCGCGGCGAAAGCGTCAAGCTCTCGGGGTTCGGCAACTTCCAGCTGCGCGACAAGCCGCAGCGCCCGGGCCGCAACCCGAAGACCGGCGAAGAGATCCCGATCAGTGCCCGCCGCGTGGTCACGTTCCACGCCAGCCAGAAGCTGAAGGCCATGGTCGAGAAGGCCCGCCATGGAAAACCGCAGGAAAGCTGACCTCCCGCCGATCCCCGCCAAGCGCTACTTCACCATCGGTGAAGTCAGCGACCTCTGTGGGGTGAAGCCGCACGTCCTGCGCTACTGGGAGCAGGAATTCACCCAGCTCAAGCCCGTGAAGCGCCGCGGCAACCGCCGCTACTACCAGCACCACGAGGTGCTGCTGATCCGGCGGATCCGCGAGCTGCTCTACGAAGAAGGGTTCACCATCAGCGGCGCGCGCAACCGGCTTGACAACACGCTCAATGGCGACGAAAAAGCCGAGGCGCCGGCGCGCAACGGCCGCGGCAATGGCGGCGTGGATGTGACGGCGATTAAGCGCGAGCTACGCGCCGTGCTGGAGCAGTTGCAGCGGTAGAATCACTCGCTTCGGGGCGTAGCGCAGCCTGGTAGCGTACCTGCATGGGGTGCAGGTGGTCGCGAGTTCAAATCTCGCCGCCCCGACCAGAACCTTCCCTAGTTTGTCTTGCCGACGAAGCGGTCCAGGACGTTGGACGTGATGCGCTGGACGCGCGCGTCCGCCGTGCCATCGAGGTCGAGGCCCCAGGCCCAGCTCGTGGTGCCGGCGGCGAACACCCACGCACCGCTCGGCGCCTGGTAGATCGACGAGATGGCCGTTTTCTGGTCCCCGGAGACGTCGGTGTACGGAGATGCTGAGAGGAACAGGTAGGTGCCGCCGATGGCGTTAGGCGTGGGGAAGATGTCCCACGTCCCGTCCATTTCGTAGCCGACGATTCCCGGAATCTGGTCGCCGTCGACGAGACCCGTGCCGGTGTAGACCCAGTGCGAGCTGTTCTGAACCACGAAGGGCACGTTCGGCGAGCTGAAGTCGATCTGGCCGTGGAACTGCACGCCGATCAGCGGCTGCGGCGGACGGCCGACGTCGCGCCACCGGATCGTCGTGGTCGGCCCCTGCACCGGGTCCTTGGTCTGGTCCTTGTAGCCGACCAGCACCCGGTCGGCGGTGCCAGTGAGCGCCGAGGCCTCGAAGCGCACCTGCCAGAACACCGCGCCTGCGCCGAAGAATGCGAGATGCACCCCCGCGTCGCGCGCTGCTTCCAGACCGTCGTACATCGCCTGCGAGTAGTTCTCGTCCATCGCGACTGAGAGGACGCCCTTGTCTGCGAGCAGCTGGTCGCTGTGCTCGTGCAGATCGATGTTGGTGCAATACTTGACGTCGTAACCCGAGCGCTCGAGCCAGCGGATGAAGTTGTACTCCCAGTTGAAGAACTGCCCGGCGCCGCGATCGGCATAGGGCCGGTTGAACGACACCTTGACCGCGCGCGCCGTGCCGCTCACGGTAGGCACGCCATAACTGTTGAAGTCGTAGAGGCTCTTGCCGGTCGCGTTGTCGTTCGGGTAGTTGTTGTAACCCTGGTAGGTGTTGACCGGCTGCTCGTAGACGAGATCGGCTGGGCGCGCGTCGTCGCGCACGACGAAGATGATCCAGTTCTGGAAGCCGGCGGAGCTCGTGAGCTTCGCGAGGAACACGCCGCTCGTCCAGTTCGCCGGCACCGCGAGCGTGTAGCCCGCGGTCCAGTTGCACTCGGCCAACCCGGTATTGACGTCGGCGAGGCACGGCGGCTGCGGCGAACCCGCCAATGGGCCGACGCTCTGCATCAGGCGGCCGCCGAGCCCCTGGTAATAACCCATGCGATAGATGTCCATCGTGTACGTCTGTGCGGTGGCGACGCTCACATAGAAGGTGATCGAGTCGCCCTTGTTGACGCTCGTCGCCGACGCATAGCCCTTGATCTGCTTGCCGACGTCGTCGGCCGGCGTGCCGCCGACCCACATCTGCCAGTTGCCGGAGCCCGGCTGCTCGTTCTCCGTGGCAACCGGCGAGTTGAAGACGGTGATGGTGACTGGATCGGAGGTCCACTGCGTGCCGAGCAGATCGCGCGCAACCGCGCTGAGGGTGTGCGAGCCGTTGGCCGCAGTGCTCGTGTCCCAGGAAATCGCGTACGGCGCGTTCGCGTCCGCGGCGCCGAGGTCCGCGCCGTCGAGCTTGAATTGCACGCTCTGCACCGTCAGGCCGCCGACGATTGTGGCGCTCGCCGCTACCGAGGTCGTGCCGCTGACCGTGGCGCTGTTGGCCGGCGCCGTCATCGTGACGACGAGCCTCCCGCCGAGCCCGAGGTTGAGCTGCGCGAGCGCTGCGCGCGGCGCAATCGTGAAGATGATGAGGGTTGCTGCGAGGCTAAGGATGTATGCGAGTCGCGGTGCGGAGTTCATGTCGGCGCTGTCCAGGCTTATCGAGAATCGATAAGCTGCGTCGACGCACGCGCTCTTTCAATGACTCGCAGGCGCTAACGTAGCGATCGAACTACGAAGCGGCGGCGGGCTTCGCTACTTAGCTTGCTTAATTGACAGCTGGGCTACCCGACGTCCGGGCATCCGGCGGCGGAAACACCCAGAAGAATTCGCCGCTGCGGCCGCCTTCGCGCGCGGCGCGCTGGGTGACATGCTCGACTTCCGCCTGCAGGTCGCGCTCCGGCCATCCCAGGCAGGAGCGCATTTTTAGCGTGGAAAAATCGTAGTCGAGCGCGTAGCTCGCCGGCGCGCGCACCATCAGCGCCGAGGGCAGCACCACGCAGTGGTACACGCGCAGGGCGCACGGCAGGCGGCGTGCGCGCTCGAAGCTGCGGCGGAAGCTCTGCGCGTTGTCGCCGGGAAGTCCGAGGATGATCTCCACCGCCACGTGCGCGACCTCGCCCAGCTCGGCGAGCGTCGATTCGAAGCGCGCCTCGTCGTAGGAGCGCTCGACATGGCTCAGCACCTGGTTGTCGAAGGACTGCAGGCCGACACCGACGAGCGGCTGGTGGATGGCAGCGAGGAAATCGATGTGCTCGCGGCGCACCTTGGCGGGGTAGACCTCGCAGATGAACGAGCGGGTGCGGAAGAAACCGCTGCGCTCGGCGGCCTCGCGCAGGTTGCGGAACGCGTGCTGGTTCAGGTTCAGGCCGGCATCGACCTCCAGTGCGCCGGCGACATCGTGGCGCGCCATGCCCTCGAATTCACGGCAGAGCGCATCGACTTCGCGCACGCGCTTGGGCGATTCCAGCGTGCCCCATTCGCAGAACGAGCAGGTGAAGGGACAGCCGCGGTAGGTCTGCAGCACGCCGAGGCCGCCCTTGGGCGCGAGGTCCATCGCGTAAGGCGAAGGCAGCTCGTTCAGGTCGCCGAGCGGCCGCCCGGCGGTCTCGATCCAGCCGGCGTCGGCCGGAAGCGCGAGTCCGGCGAGCGACATGAGCGCTGCATTGGTGCGCTCGGGCAGCGCGATGATTTCGCGAAAGGCGTGCTCGCCCTCGTTGATCACCAGCGCATCGACCCAGCGCGAGGCTGCGCGGTAGGGTGGCAGGCTCATCATGCTCGGGCGCGCGGACGGCCCGCCGAAGACGATGAGCCGGCCAGGATCGTCTTCCTTGAGCGCTCGCGCGACTTCGATGAAGTAGGGAAACGACCAGAGGTAGGCGGAAACGCCGACCACATCCGGATCGAACGCTACGACTTCCTGCACCAGCCCGTCGACAGAGCCGGCGACCAGATCCCAGGTGCGCAGCTCGAGCTCCTCCAGCCCGGAGGCGCGCAGCATCGCCTCGACCATGCGCATGCCGTGGTTGGAGATGAACTGCGGCATGGCGCGGTCGCGGTCGGGGTAGCGCGCGAGCAGCGCGACGCGCCTGCCGCGCCGGCGTGGCGCGTGCGTCGCGCGCAGCAGCTTTACTGGCGCTTCGGGAAGAACCACCAGTACGCTCCCGCCTTGCCGCCCGCGGCGCGTGCCTCCTCGCTGATCCAGGCGCGCATCTCGCTCAGGTCCTGCTCGCTCCAGCCGACGCACGAGGTCAGGCGCAGAGTGAGCGGATCGTAGCGCACCTGCCATTGCGGCTTGCTGCGCGTCATCAGGGCGTCGGGCAGCACGAGGCAGCCGTAGGCGCGGACGTTGACCGGCATCGATCGTGCCGTCTCGAGCGTGCGCCGGAATCCCGCGGGCGTGTCGCCGGGCAGGCCGAAGATGATCTGCAGCTCGGTGCGCGCCACGTCGGCGACCTGCCGCACGACGGTTTCGAGCTTGCGTTCATCGAAATGCCGGTCGAGACCTTCCAAGACCTCCGGATCGGTCGATTGCAGGCCGATGCCGAGATAGCCGGTCTGCACGGATGCCAGGAACTCGAGATGCTCCTCGCGCAGCAGCGACGGATAGATCTCGGCCCATAACGCGGCCGACCTGAAGAAGCCGACGCGCGACTCGGCCTCGCGCAGGTTGCGGAAAGCTCGCGGATTGAGATTGAGCCCGGCGTCCACCAGGAACACGGCAGGAGCGCGATGCCGCGCATAGGCCTCGAGCTCGCGCGTGATGTAGTCGGCGGAGAACACGGCCTTCGACTTGTTGCTCGAGCCCCATTCGCAGAACGCGCACGAGAACGGGCAGCCCCGGTAGGTCTCGAGATAGGCCACGTGGTCGGGCTGCATGGCCCCGAGCTGATAGGGCGAGGCGATGGCGTCGAGGTCGGCGAGCGGCGGGCGCGGCGCCGTGCGCCACCATCCCGCGGCCGCCGGCAGGTCGAGACCGCTCACCGACTCGAATGCGGCGCGCGAGAACTCGGGCAGCCGCGCGATCTCGCGAAACACCTCCTCGCCCTCGGCGGCCACGATCGCGTCGACATAGCGGCGCGCCCCTGCGTACGGCGCGAGATCGAAGAGCGCCGGGCGCGCGGAAGGGCCGCCGAACACGATCGGCCGCTCCGGCCGCCGCTGCTTCAGGCGGCGCGCCACCTCGACCAGGCATGGCGTCGACCAGACGTAGAGCGACATGCCGATGAGGTCCGGCTCGAAGCGCTCGATCGCCTCGACGTACGCACCGACGTCCGGGCGCTCGGCCTCGATCAGCGCGACCTGCACGCCTTTCAGCGCCGGATCGGCCAGCACCGCGGCGAGGATGCGGCGCACGCCATAGCTCGGCAGCTCCATCGCGCCGTGCTCGTTGGCGTCGGCGGTAGGCGTCATGCAGACGAGGGCGATGCGCTTGGCGCTCATGCCGCGGCCTTGTCGAAGCGCAGGTACAGGTATTGGAGATGGCCGTGCGCGTGCAGCCATTCCAGCATCAGCGCGGCGTTCGCGACGATATCGCTCGGGTCGTGCCGCGCGCGCTGCGATGGGGTCGTAAAGCGATGGCTCGGCAGCGTGTTCGCCGTTGCGTCGCGCCACTCGGTGCAGTGCAATCCGGCGGCGGCGGCGAGCTGCCGGTGATCTGCATCGCGGCTCCACAGATCGGGCCACGGGCCGAAGCCGGCGTCAATTGCCGCCGCGACGCGAACGCCGGACGTTTCGAGTTCGCGCGCCGCCGGCGAGACGACGATGTCGGAGGCCACCAGTACCCCGCCCGGGCGCAGCACGCGCGCTGCTTCGGCGAAGAAAGCGCGGCGCGAGCTGAAATGGAACATCGCCTCGATGCAGAGCAGCCGGTCGTAGCTGGCGGCCCGGAAGGGCAGGCGACAGGCGTCTCCCTGGTACCAGGAAAGCCGGTTGCCGTTCGCTGCCTCGATACCGCGGCACAGCTCAAGCTGACGCGCGTCGATATTGAGGCCGGTGAGCGCCATGCCGCTCACGCGGCGGTTGATCGTCTCCAGCGTTGCGCCGAGCCCGCAGCCGACATCGAGCACGCGCTGTCCGGGCTGCAGGTCCGCCATCTCGAGGAGGATCTCATCGAGCCTTGCTTGCGCGTGGCCGAACTCCGCGCGCTCGCTGCCCGCGGCCTGCGGCCGGTCCCAGTGGCCAAGATGCACCGAGCGCCCGGCCTGGCCACGGCGGAACGCTGCGAGCAATGGGTCGAAATAAGCGGGCACCCTCATCCCCAGCAATACGTCGCCGCGCCGGCGCGAGCCCGCGCCATGAAGCTGCAAGCGGTCCAGCGTTTGCGGGCGCCTTGTACCGGCGTCAGGCGGTGCAGGTAGCGGCCGGAATCGAGCACGATGAGCGTGCCCGGCGGCAGGCTGAAGCTGACCGACTCGAGCAGGCTGACATCCGGGCGTTCGCTTACGCGGTCGTCGCTCAGCAGCCGCGCATCCTGCGGCTCGACGCAGAGGTCGAATACTTCGAGCGCGCCGCCTGCCAATGGCTGCGCCAGCACGAGAACGAAAGACATCATGTTGAGCTCGACCAGCGTGCGCAGGTGCCGGTAGGACGCGCGCAGCCGCTGCTCGTTGTCGAAGTGCGCCGGAAGATAGCCGCTCTCGGCGTGGGCGCGCAGCGTGGTGAACATGTACTGCGTGCCCGGCAGCGGGCCGGGCGCGCTCACGAACGGCCGCCCGCCGTCGAGGCGCGCGAGCAGCTCGCCAACGTGCCCGGCGAGGCCGAGGCCGGGTGGAAAGAGATCCTCGAGCTGCGCGTGGAAGCGGGCGGCCTCCTCGAAGTACCCGGGCAAGCGTGCATCGCTCAGGTTGAGGTTGCGGCCGTAGAACCAGGAGCGAAACTTCTCCGGGAACCAGGTCTGCAGGAAGGCCGGCTCGTGGCGCTCCAGTCGCGCCACCACCGCCTCGAGCATCTCGGGCGGATAGACGCCGTGGACGATGATCGCCTGCAGCTCTCCCGCGCGCAGTTGCTCGAACGCGTCGGCGTGCGCAGCCGCATCGACCGCGTCGAGCTCGGTGGTGCGCAGGAACCCGGCGAGCGCCGCGGCTCCGCCGGCGCACATGCCGGGCCGCCAGCTCACCGTGCGACGCGCGGGCAGTGAGCCGCTGGACGGTCGCGCGCTCAAGGCACGCGCTCGCACCACGATCCAACGATCGCTACGTCACACACAGCCATCCCCCTCCCCAAGGTGCAAGAGTCTACGCTTCGCCGGGCGGGAAAAGCCGGAGAGCCCGACACACGGCGATCAGTCCCAGGAAAAGCGGTAGAACAGTCCCCCACCGCTCGAAGTGCCGGTCTCGGCGCGCAGCGACCAGCGGCGCGAAAGCGAGTAGTCCATCTTGACGAGGCTCGAGGCCACCGTGCCGAGACCCTGCTCGTAGCTCAAGTACAACTTGTCGGAGACGCGCTTGCCGACGGCGAGCACCCGGTCCTGCAGCTCGCCCGTGCCGCGGAACGACACCTCGTCCAGGCCGAAGCTCTGAGCGATGCGTCGGTCGAGCGGCATGCTGTTGCCGCGCGCGAGAAGCGCGCCGGCCGCCGCCTGCAATAGCCCAAGGTCCGCTTTGTTGGCATCGGTCGGCGCGCGGCCAAGCACCAGCCACGAGAGGCGCTCCCCTTCGGAGACCTGCGGCTGCGACACGATCTGCACGATCGGCGCACGCATCGTGCCCGAGAGCTGCACGCCGGCCTCGACCGCCTGGTTGCGCCGCCATGCCGTGACCTGGAGCCCCGGGTTGTCGAGCGGGCCGTCGAACACCAGCATGCCGGGATCCACCTGCAGCTTCTGGCCGTAGGCGTAGAAGATCGCATTCACGGCGGTGAGCTTGCCGTAGGCGCGCAGCTCGCCCTCCTTTGAGGTCACCAGGTTGATGCGCCCGGTGAGCTTGCCTTCGAGGCCCTGCACGCGCACCGACAGGTTGGATCCCAGGTCCAGATCGACGTTGAGGTCGAGCGGCAATGGCGTCCTCGCCTGCGGCGAAGCGCGCGCCTCGCCCGAGACCACGACGTCCTCGCCGAGCTTGGGCATGCGCTCGCGCTCGAATTCGTAGTGCCCGCGCTCGGCGCGCAGCTCCCCCGAGAGCGCAAAGCGCTTGCCGTCGAAGCTCGCCTCGCCCTCGCCCGAGGTGACGAGCCGCAGGTCGGGCCGCTCGAGCACGCCGAAGTTCTTCGCCTGCCAGGTGAGCTTGGCGTTGCCGTCGGCAAAGCGCAGCGGCAGCGTGCCGGTCGCGCTGAAATTGCCCGCGCCTGCCTGGACGTTGAAGCGCTCGACCTGCAGCCGGTCGCCCGCGAGCTTGGCGCGCAGCTCGCCGCTCTTGAGATACACGCCGTAGGGCGGGTATTCGAACGCAAGCGCGTCGCCGCGCAGCGTGCCGGAGAACACCGGCGCGCCAAGGGTGCCGCTCGCCTGCAGGTCCGCGGTGATGCGGCCGTCGAAGCGCGCATCGGCGAGCACCGGCTGCACCAGCGCGCGCGTGCGCGAGAGCTCGAGCTGCCCCTGCACGAGAAGCGACGAGTCGGGTCCGACACCGAATACCCCGCCGTGCGCATCGCGCCCGACCTGGCCAGCGGCCGCGGCGCTGATGTAACGCGAGGTGAAATCGAGCCGCGCGCCGACGCCGGCGTCGGTGAAGCGGGCGTCGAGCGTCGCGCCGCTCACGCCGAGATCGATCGCGCGCTCATCGACGATCGTGAAATCACCGCTCGCGCGGCGCACGCGCAGCGTACCGTCGAGCGACGGCGCGGCGGCGATCGACCAGTCGCCGTCGAGCAGCATGCTCGCGCGCAGCCGCTCGCTGAGCCCGGCGGCGGCGACCAGCCATTGCGCGGGCAGGCCCGCGAATTCGCCGCTCGAGGCAAGGCGTTCGCGCGACCAGTTGAGCTCGCGCACCAGGAGCCGCCCGTTTCCGATCACCGCCTCGAGGCGCCCGAGCTCGACGCGCGAGCGCGCGAGCTTGAGCGGCGTCGGCGCGCGCAGCGTGAATCCAACCGCGCCCGCGCCCTGCAGCGAGGCGATCTCGCCGCTCCACACGCCGGCGTCGTAGCCGCCGCGCAGGCGCGCGCGCATCTCGGCAGCGGCCGTGCGCACGCTCAAGCGCGCCTCGTGGCGCGCGAGCGTGCCGGCAATGTTCAGCGTGGCGCCCGGGATCTCGTAGCCGCGCACCTCGAGGCTCGTGAGCTCGGCGTCGATCACCCCCTCGGGCGCCGACCACGTGCCGCCAAGCGTGCCGCGTGCCTGCATGCGGCCGGCGAGATCGGCTGCGAGCTCGTCGAGCCGCGCGGCCTCGAGCGTCCAGGCAAGCTTGTCGGGCGGCGTGCCGAAGCTGCCGTGCGCGCTCGCGCGCGAATTGCCGAGGCTCGCCGTCACGTCGGCCTGCAGCACATGGCGCCCCGCGATCCGCGCGCTGCCTTTGGTGGCCAGTGGCAGCTCGAGCAGCGTGCTGTCCGCGATCGACCAGCCGACATCGATGCGCGGCTCGGCGGCGAGCCGCCCCTGCGCCTGCACGGTGCCGCTGATCGAGCCCGCGGGATAGTCGCCGAAAGCGGCGGGATCGAAGCGCGCAAGCTGCAGGTTCGCCTCGAAGGCGAGGGGATCGGCGAGTCGCAGCCGCCCGGAGCCGGCGATCTCGCCGCCCTGCGCCGCTGCACGCAGGCTGCGCACATCGACGGTATCGCCGCGACGCACGGCTTCGGCGCTGACCGTCATGCCGGCCTGCGCCAGCGTGCCGCGCACGGTCTGCTGCT
The DNA here is from genome assembly GCA_035689325.1 of Burkholderiales bacterium. Lineage (GTDB taxonomy): Bacteria > Pseudomonadota > Gammaproteobacteria > Burkholderiales > SG8-39 > SCGC-AG-212-J23. The sequence goes on from DASSLQ010000280.1 coordinate 29,363, forward strand.
CGCGCGCGAGATCGAGCTCGAGCGGCCCGGCGAGCGCGGTCTCGCGCAGCGTGGAGCGCAGGCCGCGCAGATTGAGCCCGGTCGCGCGCACGGTGCCGCGAAAGCCGCCGGGGCCGAGCTCGCCGCGGCCTTCGAGCACGCCGCCCCCGGCGAGCTCGACGCGCAGCTCTTCGAGCACGGCGCTCGCCAGGTCCTTGCTTGCAACGCGCGCGCGCAGCGCCGCGACCGGCAGCCGCTGCTTGTCGATCGGCCCGGCCGCGGGGTTGGTGACTTCGACCTTCCCCTGAAGGCCGCGATCGCTGCCGCTCGCGCTCACAGCGAGCGCGAGCGCGGCGTGCGGCAGGCCGGCCTGCAGGCGCGCCGGATCGACTGGCGCGACGCGCGCATCGAGCGCGACGATGTGCTGCGGCCGGAACGGAGCGAGCGTCGCCTTCACCTCCGCGGTGGTTTGCGCCTGGCGCAGACCAAGGCGCAGCTCAAGGCGCTCGAGGCTGCCGCCGAGCGCGAGCGTCGCGGCGAGCGGGAAGCTTTCGTGCTCAAGCTCGAAGCGTCCGTCGGCCGACACGCTCGCCGGCGCGGCACCGCCGAGCGCGATGTGC
>DASSLQ010000281.1:0-3118 GCA_035689325.1 Burkholderiales bacterium
CAGCGCTGCGAGCCTGTATCTTTCGCGCCTGCGCGGCTCGCCCGTATCGGACGGCGGAGGCCGGCGCGTCGGACGGCTGCGCGACATCGTCGTGGCGGTCGAAGCGGGGTACCCGCCGGCGCGCGGGGTGCTGGTTCGCCACAATGGCGACGATCGCTTCTTCCCCATCGCCGAGGTCGTCCGGGTGAGCGCCGACGGCACCCGGCTCGCCGCCTCGGCGACGGGCGAGGCGTTCCAGCGGCGCGATGGCGAGCTGCTCGGGTATCGCGATCTCCTCGACCGGCAGGTCGTCGACGCACAGGGCGCTCGGGTGCTGCGCGTCAACGATGTCATGTTCGCGCCGGTGCAGGGTCGGCTCTCGCTGCTCGGGATCGACGTGAGCCTGCGCGGGCTGCTGCGCCGCCTGCTCCCGACGTGGCTGCCCGGGCGCATCGAGGGGCAGCTCCTCGACTGGTCGAACGTCGAGCCTCTCGCCGCCGAGATGCCCGAGGTGCGACTGCGCCTGCCGCACCGCAATCTCGCCCGGCTCAACCCTACCGACATCGGGCGCATCATCGATCATCTTCCCTACAGGCACGGCGCCGAGCTGGTCGCCGCGCTCGATGACGTCACCGCCGCGGACGCCATCGAGGAAGTGGAGAAGGATCGCCAGCCGGAGCTCTTCGAGCAGCTTTCCGGCGAGAAGGCGGTGCGCATCCTCGATCACATGGCGCCCGACGCCGCGGCCGACCTCCTGAGCGACCTGCCGCCCGGGCGCGCCGACGGCCTCATCGAGAGGATGGAGCCCGAGGCGGCCTCGGACGTGAAGCTGCTGCTTTCCTTCGGGTCGAAATCGGCCGGCGGGCTCATGACCACCGACTTCGTCATCGCGCTCGAGCGCGAGACGACGCGCGAAGCGGTGGAGCATCTGCGCTCGCAGCTCGACAAGCCCGACCTCGTCTATTATGTCTACGTCGTCGACGATCCGGACAATCGGCTGCTGCGCGGCGTGGTATCGCTGCGCGACCTGCTGCTCGCCGATCCGCACCAGCCGCTCGCCAGCTACATGGACCGGGAGCTGCGCAGCGTGCAGCCGGAGGACTCCGGCAAGAAGGTCGCGCACATCATGAGCGAGTACAACCTGCTCGCGCTGCCGGTGGTCGACGCCGAGGGCAGGATACTGGGACTGGTCACCGCCGACGACGTGCTGGACATGGTGCTCCCCGAGACGCTGCGCCGTCACCTGCCGCGGCTGTTCAGCTGACGCGATGAACAAGGCTCCGCGGACGCGTGTCCCGGCGCCGGTGCGGCGGCTGCTCCGCCGGCCGCGGCTGCGCTGGCCGCGGCGCGGCATCTGGGCCTTCATCGCCGCGCTCGGTCCCGCGCTCATCACCACCAACGCCGGCAACGACGCCGGCGGCATCGCCACCTACTCCGTCGCGGGCGCCTCCTACGGGCTCGCCATGCTGTGGATCCTGCCCGTGATCACCGTGAGCCTCGCTGTCGTCCAGGAAGCGTGCGCGCGCATGGGCGTGGTGACCGGCAAGGGGCTGGCAGGCTTGATCCGCGAGGAATTCGGCGTGCGCTGGACCGCGCTCGCGATCGTGAGCTTTTTCGTCGCCGCGGTGGCCACGACCGCATCGGAGTTCGCCGGCATCGCGGCCGCGGGAGAGCTCTTCGGCGTGTCGCGCTACGTCAGCGTGCCGATCACCCTGGCCGGCGTGTTCTACCTGGTGGTCGGAGGCACCTACCGCATCGTCGAAAAGGCGTTCCTCGCCATGACCGTCGTGTTCTTCGGTTACGTCGCCACCGCCTTCATGACCACGCACGAGTGGCTGCCGGTGCTGAAAGCCTCCGTGGTGCCCACGGTACGGTTCGATCCGGGCTTCCTGTTCATGGCCATCACCCTGATCGGCACGACCATCACCTCGTACATGCAGTTCTTCCTGCAGGCCGCGTACGTCGAGAAAGGCACCGGCGTGCGCGAGCTCAAGCTGGCGCGCGCCGACGTGGTGATCTCTTCGGTCTTCGCCAACTTCATCGCCTTCTGCATCGTGCTCACGACGGCGCAGACATTGCATACCGCAGGCATCCACATCGAGACCGCTGACCAGGCGGCCCGCGCGCTCGCACCCCTCGCCGGCTCGTACGCCGAGGTGCTGTTCGCGATCGGCCTGGTGGGCGCGTCGCTCTTCGGGGCGACGGTGCTGCCGCTGTCGACCGCTTACCTCGTCACCGAGGCGCTCGGCTTCGAGCGCGGGATCGCGCACACCTTCCGCGAGGCGCCGGCGTTCATGGGCATCTATACGGCCACCCTGGTAATCGGCGCATTGATCGCGCTCGTGCCTGGCATGCCGCTGGTGCAGCTGATGATCGTCAGCCAGTTCATCGACGGCGTTCAACTGCCGATCATCCTGGTGTTCATCGTGCTGCTGGTGAGCGACCGCGTAGTCATGGGCGAGCACGCGAGCGGCCGCGGGCTGCAGGTCGTGCAATGGGCGACCGCCGCGGTGCTCGGTGCCATGAGCCTCACGCTGCTGGCGATGACGTTCTTCGGCGTCACGTAGACCGCTGGCGCCGCCTGTCGTGGCAGTACAATTCGGGGCATGACGAAGCGCTTCGTTCTCGCCCTGCACGGCGGCGCGGGCACCATCGCGCCCGGCACCGCCGCCGATGAAGCGCCGTATCGCGCGGCCTTGCTGGAGGCGCTCGCCGCGGGGGAAGCCGTGCTGGAGCGCGGCGGCGGCGCGCTCGATGCGGTGGTCGCGAGCGTCGTCTCGCTCGAAGATTGCCCATTGTTCAACGCCGGGCGCGGCGCGGTGTTCACTGCCGACGCCCGCAACGAGCTCGACGCCGGCGTGATGGACGGCGGCACGCTCGCCGCCGGCGCGGTCGCCGGCGTGCGCACCATCCGCAATCCCGTGCTCGCCGCGCTCGAAGTGCTGCGCGACGGGCGCAGCGTGATCCTCGGCGGCAGCGGCGCCGAAGCCTTCGCCCGCGAGCGTGGGCTGGCGATCGTCGATCCGGCGTACTTCTCCACGCCGCAGCGCTTGGCGCAGCTTCGCGCCGTGCAGGCGACGGGCCGCGATACTGCGGTCGTGGATCACGACGCGGCCGCCGGCGTCGATCGGCAGCCGTC
>DASSLQ010000282.1:0-4820 GCA_035689325.1 Burkholderiales bacterium
CGGCCCCCGCTTTCGCGGGGGCGACTTTTTCAGCACACGCTAGTCGGCGTAGACGCCGGCCTTCTTGATGAGCGGTCCCCACTTGTCCATTTCGGCCTTCACCTGCGCCTGCAGCGCGACCGGCGTCGCCTTCTCGGGCGGATAGGTCGTCGCGCCGAGCTCCGCGAAGCGCTGCTTTACTGCCGGGTCCTTCACGCCCTGCTGCAGGGCGGCCACGAGCTTGTCCATTGCCGCTTTCGGCGTGCCCTTCGGCGCGTAGAGCCCGTGCCAGATGCTGACCTCGAAGCCCTTCAGGCCCTGCTGGTCGAGCGTCGGCACATCGGGCAGCGAGGGCACGCGGGCCTTCGTCGTCACGGCGTAGACCTTCACCTTGCCGCCCTTGATCTGCGAGGTGGTGTTCGTCGTCTGGTCGCAGAGGAGATCGACCTGCCCGCCGAGCAGATCGTTCATCGCCGGGCCCGTGCCCTTGTACGGCACCGTGAGCAGATCGGTCTGGATCGCGCTCATGAAGAGCATGCCGCAGAGGTGTGACGCGGCGCCGATGCCGGCGTTCGCGAGCGAGACCTTGTCCTTGTTCTTCTTGATGTAGTCGAGAAGCTCTTTGAAGTCCTTCGGCGGCAGGTTCTGGCGGCCGATGAGCGTCATCGGCACGTCGTTGATGAGTCCGATGTACTCGAAGTCGGTGAGCGGATTGAAGCGCAGCTGCCGGTAAAGGAACGGTATCGTCGCCATGCCGATGTGGTGGATGAGGATCGTGTAGCCGTCGGGCTTCGCGTTCTTGACGAGCTCCGGCGCGAGAATGCCGCCCGCGCTCGGCTTGTTCTCGATCACGATGCTCTGGCCGAGCGGCTTCGACATCGACTGCGCAATGACGCGCGCTACCGTGTCGGTCGGCCCCGGGGCGAACGGCACGAGCAGGCTGACCGGGTGCGTCGGGTACTGCTGCGCCATTGCACTCGACGCGGCGACTGCGGCGGCGATGGCGATCGTTCGTATCGTTCTCATCGGCATCCTCCTGGGGAAACGGCAGATAATACCCAGCGTGAACGACACGGTCGACCTGCGCTCCGATACCGTGACCCGCCCTTCGCCGGGCATGCGCCGTGCAATGCACGAGGCCGAGCTCGGCGACGACGTCTTCGGCGACGATCCGACGGTCAATCGCCTACAGGAGCGCGCGGCGGAGATCTTCGGCTTCGAAGCGGCGCTCTTCCTGCCCTCCGGCACGCAGTCGAACCTCGCCGCGCTGATGAGCCACTGCCAGCGCGGCGACGAGGTGATCATCGGCGCCGAGCAGCACAGCTACCGCTACGAAGCGGGCGGGCTCGCGGTGCTCGGCTCGATCAATCCGCGCGCGCTGCCCAACCGCGCCGACGGCACGCTCGACCTCGCGCAGGTCGAGGCGGCGATCAATGCGGACGATCCGCACTTTGCGCGCACGCGGCTGCTCGCGCTGGAGAACACCATCGGCGGCAGGCCGATTTCCAGGGCATACATGGAAGAAGCACTGCGCCTCGCCAGGCGCCGCGGGCTGGCGACGCACTTGGATGGCGCGCGCATCTTCAATGCCGCCGTGCACTTCGACACCACGGCGAGGGCGCTTTGTGCCGGCTTCGACTCGGTGTCGAGCTGCCTGTCGAAGGGACTCGGCGCGCCGGCGGGAACCATGCTGCTTGGCAGCCGCGACTTCATCGCGCGTGCGCGCCGCGCGCGCAAGATCCTCGGCGGCGCGATGCGACAGGCGGGAGTGCTGGCCGCCGCCGGGCTGTACGCGCTCGAGCACAACGTGGACCGCCTGGCGGTGGATCACCGCAACGCCGCGCGCCTCGCCGATGGGCTGCGCGCGCTCGGCCTGGCGGTGGAGAGCCACACGAACATGGTGTTCGTCGCCGTGCCGCCCGAGCGCGTGGCGGCACTCGCCGAACATCTGAAAAAGCGCGATGTGCTGGTGCTGCCCGGCGCGCGCATGCGGCTCGTGACGCACCTCGACGTCGATGCGGCAGGCATCGAGCGCGCGCTCAGCGCGTTCGGCGAGTTCTTGAGTGGAGATGCTGGCGCGCCCGGCGGGATTCGAACCCACGACCCTTGGCTTCGGAGGCCAATACTCTGATCCGCTGAGCTACGGGCGCTGGGGGCCGCAGGATAGCCTAGAATCACCGCTTTTCTCAATAAGACCATCTGTGGCCACGCACGACTCGCACTCGTCGTTCATCAAGACGCCGCAGCAGCTCATCGTCGTCATCGTGCTCGCGTTCGCAGTGCCGGTGCTCGGCATCATCATGCTGGTGCAGCTGGTCACCAGCGAGCGCGGCGCCGACCCGAACGCGCTCACGCCGGAGTCCGTAGCGAAGCGCATCCAGCCGGTCGGTCATGTCGAGTTTGGCGCCGGCGGCGGCGCCGCGGCCGGCGCCAAGAGCGGCGAGGAAGTCGTGAAGGCGACCTGCGCCGCGTGTCACCAGGCCGGTGTCGCCGGCGCCCCGAAGATCGGCGACAAGACGGCGTGGGCGCCGCGCATCAAGCAGGGCTTGCAGGCGCTCGTCGCGTCGGCGGAGAAAGGCAAGGGCGGCATGCCGCCGAAGGGCGGCAATCCGTCGCTCTCGGATGACGAAGTCGCGCGCGCCGTGGTGTTCCTCGCGAACCAGGGCGGCGCGAAGTTCAAGGAGCCCGCGCCGAAAGCGCCGCCGCAGCAACCGCAAGCGGTGGCAGCCGCTGCGCCCGGCGCCACGGCGAAGCCCGCAGCCGGAGCGGCCAACGGCAAGCAGGTGTTCGACAGCACGTGCACGGCCTGCCACACGACCGGCGTCGCCAATGCGCCGAAGCTCGGCGACAAGGCGGCCTGGGCGCCGCGCATCAAGCAGGGCATCGATGCGCTCGTGCAATCGGCCCTCAAGGGCAAAGGCGCGATGCCGCCGAAAGGCGGCAATGCGTCGCTCTCGGACGCGGACCTGCGTGCCGCGATCGAGTTCATGGTGTCGCAAGCCAAGTAGGGTTGGCCGCCGCGCTCCTCTTCATCGTCGATCCGCTCGATTCGCTCAAGGCGTACAAGGATTCGAGCGTCGCGATGATGCGTGCGGCCCAGGCGCGCGGCCACGCGATCTGGGCGGCGGAGCAGACGCACCTGCACTGGACCAAGCGTGGCGTGTCCGCTTCCGCGGTGCGCATTTCGCTCACCGATAACGACGAGGACTGGTACCGGCCGCACGAAACAGAGACGCGGGCACTGAAGCAATACGCGGCGGTGCTCATGCGCAAGGACCCGCCGTTCGACCTCGAGTACGTCGCCACCACCTGGCTGCTCTCGGCCGCGGTGCGCGACGGCGCCCGGGTGTTCAACTCGCCCGATGCGATCCGCGACCACAACGAGAAGCTCGCCATCGCCGAATTCGCGCCGTATGTGGCGCCCACCATCGTCACGCGCGAACCGGATCGCATCCAGGCGTTCATCGACGAGCAGCAGGACGTGGTGCTGAAGCGCCTCGACGTCATGGGCGGCGAGAACATCTTCCGCGTGCGCACGGATGATCCGAACCGCAACGTCATCGTCGAGGTGATGGCGCAGAGCGGCAAGCGCATGGTGATGGCGCAGCGCTACATTCCCGAGATCCGGGCCGGCGACAATCGGGTGCTGCTGATCGATGGCCAGCCGGTGCCCTTTGCGCTCGCGCGCATCCCGAAGGCCGGCGAATCGCGCGGCAATCTCGCCGCCGGCGCACGCGGCGTGGCGCAGCCGCTCAGTCCCCGGCAGCGCGAAATCGCCAATGCCGTCGGCCCGATGCTGGCAAAGCGGGGCTTGCTGCTGGTGGGCCTGGACATCATCGGCGACTGGCTGACGGAAGTGAACGTCACCAGCCCGACCTGTTTCCGTGAGATCCAGGATCAAAGCGGTTTCGACGTCTCCGGCACGTTCGTCACGGCGCTCGAGACACGGCTCAAATGATCGGCGTGCTCCTCGTCACGCACGGCGAAATTGGCACGGCGCTGCTCGCAAGCGCCTCGCAGATCCTCGGCGGCGCGCCGGCGCAGGCGCTGACGCTCTCGGTATGGCGCCAGGACGACCCGGACGACCTTGTGCTGCGCGGGCAGGAGCTCCTCGAACAGCTCGATGCCGGCGACGGCGTGCTGGTGCTCACCGACATCTTCGGCGCCACGCCCGGCAACGTCGTTTCGCGCCTGCTCCATGACGGGCATGTCGAAGGCGTTTCGGGCGTGTCGCTGCCGATGCTGCTGCGCGTGCTCACCGGCCGCAACGGTTCGCTTGCCGGCGCAGTGCAGCGCGCGCTCTCCGGCGGCGCGGAAGGCGTCGTACACATGAACTCCGACCGCTGCCTCGATGCCTAGCGTCGAGGCATCGATCGTGAACAAGCTCGGCCTGCACGCGCGTGCCGCGGCGAAGCTCACGCACATCGCGAGCGGCTTTCAAAGCGACATCTGGCTCTCGCGCGCGGGCCGCCGCGTGAACGCGAAAAGCATCATGGGCGTGATGATGCTCGCTGCCGGCAGGGGCTCGACCGTCATCATCGAGGCCGAAGGCGCCGACGCGCAGGCCGCGATCGCCGCGCTGACGAAGCTCATCGCCGAGCGCTTCGGAGAGGGCGAGTGAATTTCGTCCTGCACGGCTACGCAGTGTCCGGCGGCATCACCGTCGGCTACGCCCACCTCGTCGCCACCGCCCGGCTGGAAGTCGCGCACTACGAGATCGCGCCCGAGGCGATCGATGCCGAGCTCGCGCGCTTCGATCGCGCCATGCAGTCGGCGCAGTCCGAACTGCAAGCGCTGAAAGCGCACATCCCGCCCGACGCGCCGAAGGAATTCGAGGCCTT
>DASSLQ010000283.1:0-38510 GCA_035689325.1 Burkholderiales bacterium
TTCCAGGCGCTCGCCCAGCACGCCGAAGTACTGGCGGCGATGTCGAGCAGCCCGAAGGCGCTCGAGGTGATGGCGACGAACGCGCAGGCGTTCAAGGCGATCGCGAGCCAGCCGGCAGTGTTCAAGGCGATCGCGTCGCAGCCCGAGGCGTTCAAAGTGCTCGCCGCGCATCCGAACGTGTTTCTGGCCATTGCCTCCAACCCGGACGCCTTTGCTGCCTACGCCTCGAATCCCGCGGCGTTCCAGCAGGCCGCGGCGAGCGCAAGTGCCGAGGCAATGAAGTCGCAATCCCAAGCCTTCAAGGCGCTCGCGGCTAATTCGTCGGCGATGCAGCAGCTCGTAGCCAACAGCGCGGTGTTCAGCGCGGTTGCCGCGCACGCCGATGCGTTCAAGGCGCTCGCCGCCAACGCGAAGGCGTGGGACGCGATGCTCGGCGCCCCCAAGGCCTTCGACGCGATGGTGGCCAACGCTGCGACCTTCAAGGCGCTCTCGGCCAACGCCGCCGCGTTCAACGCGCTCGCGGTTCACCCGGACGCGCTGGCGGCGCTGGCGGCCAATAGCAAGGCCTTCAACGTGCTCGCCGGGCATGCGCAGGCGCTGCAGGCGATTGCCGCCAATCCGGAGGCCATGAAGGCGCTCTCGGCGAACCCGCAGGCGTTCCTCGCCTCGGCGTCGAGCCAGGCCGACGCAGTGTCGAAATAGAATCGCGCTGCCGACAGGCGCAAGGACCGCCGGCCTCGAGCCGGCGGTTTCGTTTTGGCGGGGAGGGGACGCATCCGGACGCTGATCATGGCGCTCGCGCTCGTCGCGGCGGCGCACGCCGAGGACAGGAGCCCGCTCGGTCTTTCGTACGTGCAGACGAAGGACCTGCGGCTCGTCTACTTCGATCCGGCGCTTTCCTACCTGATGCCGCACGCGGTGCGCACCTTCAGCGCCGCGCTCGCCTGGCAGCGCCGTGTGCTCGGCTGGGAGCCGTACGAGCCCACCACGGTGCTCCTCAAGGACTTCTCCGATTACGGCAATGCTTCGGCGACGCCGCTGCCGCGCAATACGCTGCGCTTCGACATCGCGCCGGTGTCGTATGCCTTCGAGACCTATACGGCGAGCGAGCGGCTGTACTCGATCATGAACCACGAGCTGACGCATGTCGCCACGACCGACATCTGGTCGCAGCAGGACGCGCGCTGGCGCCGCCGCTTCGGCGGCAAGGTCTTTCCGCAGCAGCCGCATCCGGAGACGCTCGTCTACAGCTATCTCACCGTGCCGCGCTTCACCGTGCCCCGCTGGTACGCCGAGGGCAGCGCCTCGTTCCTCGAGACCTGGATGGGCGGCGGGCTCGGGCGCGCGCAAAGCGGCTTCTACGAGATGGTGTTCCGCGCCATGGTGCGCGACGGCGCGCATTTCTACGACCCGCTCGGCCTGGAGTCGCGCGGCACGCGCATCGACTTCCAGGTGGGCGCGAACGCGTATCTCTACGGCACGCGCTTCTTCACCTGGCTCGCGTACGCCTACGGGCCGGAAAAGATCATCCAGTGGCTGCGCCGCGACCCGGATAGCCGGCGCCATTACGCCGACCAATTCGAACACGTCTACGGTATCAGCGTGGACCGCGCCTGGCAGGACTGGATCGCGTTCGAGCGCGATTTCCAGGAGAAAAACCTGCGCCGCGTACGCGAGCAGCCGATCACGCCGTACCGGCAACTCGTGCCGACCGCGGTGGGCTCGAGCTCGCGCACTTTTTACGATAACGGCGTTCTGTACGGCGCGTTCGACTACCAGGGTGTGGTCGCGCACATCGGTGCGCTCGACATGCGCGATGGCACTGTCCGGCGACTCGCCGACCTGAAGGACACGCTGCTCTACAAGGTCACCTCGCTCGCCTGGGACCCGGCGAGCCGCACGCTTTTCTATACCAACGACCAGCATGCCTTCCGCGATGTGATGGCGCTCGACCTCGCGAGCGGCAAGGAGCGGCTGCTGCTGCAGGATGCGCGCATCGGCGAGCTCGTGTTCAACCCTGCTGATCGCTCGCTGCTCGGCCTGCGCCACGAGAGCGGCCTCGCGACGCTGGTGCGCATTCCCGCGCCGTACAACGAATGGCAGCAGGTGCACACCTTTCCCTACGGCGTGGTGCCGTACGACCTCGATATCTCGCCCGACGGCAAGCTGCTCTCTGCATCGGTGAGCGAAGTGGGCGGCGAGCAGTTCCTGCGCGTATGGCCGCTCGAGCGCGTGCTGGCCGACGACCTGCGGCCGCTCTCGGAGTTTCGCTTCGGCGAGTCGGTGCCCGAGACCTTCGTGTTCTCGCCGGACGGCCGCTTCCTCTATGGCTCGAGCTACTACACCGGCGTATCCAACATCTTCCGCTACGAGGTTGCCACCGGCGAGGTCGAGGCGGTGTCGAACGCCGAGGCGGGCTTCTTCCGCCCCGTGCCGCTCGCCGACGGGCGCTTGATCGTGCTGCACTACACCGCCGACGGTTTCGTGCCGGCGCTCATCGATCCCAAGCCCGTGAAGGACGTGAGCGCCATCACGTTCCTCGGCGCCGAGCTCGCGCGCGTCCATCCGGTCGTCACGACTTGGCAGGTCGCCGCGCCCTCGACTGTAGATGACGAGCGCCTGATCACCGATCGCGGCGCGTACCTGCCGCTCAGGCAGCTCGGCTTCCAGAGCGCCTATCCGGTGCTGCAGGGCTACAAGCACCACTGGGGGATCGGCGCGCATGCGCACATCGACGATCCGCTCGGCCTTGCGACGATCGGCGTCACGGCGGCGTTCACGCCCTCGCAGGATCTGCCGTCGAACGAGCGCGGCCACGTCGACGTGCGCTACAACTATCTCGGCTGGCACGCGGGCGCCGCCTGGAACCGCTCTGACTTCTACGACCTTTTCGGCCCGACGATCCGCAGCCGCCGCGGCTTCCAGACCGACGGCGGCTACGACCGCGCGCTGATCTACGACGAGCCGCGGCGCCTTGATCTGAAGACGGACGTCGCGTACTACCACAACCTGGACGCGCTGCCCCAGGCGCAGAACATCCGCGCCACGGCCGAGCGGCTGGTCACCGCGGAGGCGGGCCTTTACTTCACCGACACGCGCAAGTCGCGCGGCGCCGTCGATGACGAGAAAGGTGTGCTGGCCAACGCCGTCCTGCTCGGCAACCACGCCGACGGACGCGCCATCCCGCAGGCGCGCGGCGGGTTGGATCTCGGCGTGGCGCTGCCCATCGGACATTCCTCCCTCTGGCTGCGCAACGCCGCCGGCATCGCGCACGGCGAGCGCACCGATCCCTACGCGAACTTCTTCCTCGGCGGTTTCGGCAACAACTATGTCGATGCGCGCGCGGACAAGCGCTACCGCGAGTGGTACTCGTTTCCGGGGTTCGGCATCAACGAGATCGCGGGGCGCAGCTTCACGCGGCACATGCTGGAAGCGAACCTGCCGCCCTACGTGTTCGAATCGGCCGGAACGCCGGCTTTCCATCTCGCCTGGCTGCGCTCCGCGCTGTTTGCAAGCTCGTTGTGGACCGAACCCTCCGATCCGGCGATCCGCACGCGCTACGGTAACATCGGCGCGCAGCTCGACCTGCGCTTCAGCGTGCTGCACTGGTACGAGATGACGCTCTCGGCGGGCTACGCGGTCGGCTACCGCGCCGGCGCGCGCACCGGAGACGAGTGGATGATTTCGCTGAAGATCATGTGATGGCGGACGTACTGCGCCCGGCGCTCGCGCTCCTGCCGGTGGCCGCCTTCCTCGCGGTGCTGGTGCTGCTCGACAGCTACAAGCTCGTGCGGCTGCGCGCCGTCGTCGCCGTCGTTCTCGCCGGCATGCTGGTAGCGTGCGTCGCCTACGCGCTGAACGGGGCGCTGCTCGCGCACATCGACTTCCGCACCTACACGCGCTACGTCGCACCGCCGATCGAGGAGGCGCTCAAAGCGCTGGTGATCGCCGCGCTCATTCGCGCGCATCGCGTCGGCTTCCTGGTGGACGCGGCGATTGTCGGCTTCGCGGTCGGCACAGGCTTCGCAATGGTCGAAAACCTCGATTACCTCGCGCAATGGCCGGGCTCCGCGCTCGGCACATGGGTCGTACGCGGCTTCGGCACCGCGCTCATGCACGGCGGCGCCGCGGCGAGCTTCGCGGTGCTTGCGCTCGCGCTGCTCGAGCGCGCGGGCCGCTGGCGCTGGCGCGCGGTCCTGCCGGGCTATGCCCTCGCCGTGCTATTGCATTCGGCGTTCAACCACCTGCTCGCCTCGCCGCTCAACGCGACGCTCGGCATCGTGTTCGTGCTGCCGCTCGTGCTGTGGGCGGTGTTCGCGAAGAGCGAGGCGGCGCTCGGCGAATGGCTCGGCCGCGGCTTCGACGCCGACGCCGAGATGCTCGAGCTCATCAACTCGGGCGGGCTCGCGGACTCCCCGATCGGGCGCTACCTGCACGAGCTGAAAGCGCGCTTTCACGGCCCGGTGATCGCCGACATGCTGTGCTACCTGCGCATGCACACCGAGCTCGCGCTGCGCGCCAAGGGCGTGCTGCTCGCGCGCGAGAACGGCTTCGACGTGCCGGTGGACGAGGCGACGCGCGAGAAATTCGCCGAGCTCGGCTACCTCGAGAAGAGCATCGGCCGCACCGGCCTGCTGGCGCTGCACCCCGTGCTGCGCCGGAGCCGGCGCGACCTGTGGCAGCTCTACCTGCTCGGCAAGTAAGAGAAACTGGGCCCCGCTTCCGCGGGGCGACGCCAGCTTCCTAATCGTTGCCCTGATCCCGAATCGCCACTACAGCTTGCGGATCATGTGGTCGGGCGTGAGCTCGACGCGCGTGCCTTTCGTGAACTGGCTGCTGTCGGTGTCGACGTATTGGAGGTCGCCGCCGGCGTCCATCTTGATGGCGAGACGCGCCAGACGCCCGGATGAGCTGCTCGGCACGCCGACCGGGGGCTCGGGCCGGTCGGTGCCACCGCTCACGGCGGAGATCGGCGCCGGCGCGAGCACCACGTTTTGCACCACACCGGTACCCGGCCGATAGGCCACTTGCTGAGGCACGATGGGCGCGGCGCTGGAAATCGTGCTCGGCGCGGGCGCGCGGTTGGAACTGCAGGCCACCAGCGTGGCCGCGGCGAGAATGGAAAGCGGTAGTGCGAGCTTGGTCATCTGCGTCCTCCAGTGGTGAGAGCGCAGTAGCCGTAGCAATCCGCGGGCCCAGAACTGCGGCCGAGCGATGGTGCTCGGCGCGCTCCTTGCATTCCGGGGGGCATGAATCCACACCAGCTCGAGGCGCTCGCCGGAACCGGGCTCCTTGTTTTTTCCGCCTTCAGGCGCGGGGCGCTAGGCCTGGCGGCGTTCCTGGGCGCGGCAGCGCTCATCGTGCATGCCAGCGTGTCGCGCGCCAAAGAGGGCTTCCGCTAGTCGAACGCGATGATCTCGACCCAGTTGGAGCCTTTGCCGGTCGGATACTTGCCGATCAGCTTGAGCGCCCCCGACTCGGCGTCGATGGCGTAGGACGAGATGGTGTCCGACTTCTCGCCCGTGACGACCATGTAGCGTCCGCGCGGCCCGATCTGGAAGCCGCGCGGCTGCTTCTCGGTCGGCGTACTGCCGATATACGTCAGCTTGCCCGTGTTCCGGTCCACGCGCAGCACGTTGATCGTGCTGCTGGTGCGCTCGGCGGCATAGAGAAGGTGGTCGTCGGGCGTGAGGTGCAGGTCGGAGGCCCAGATATCGTTGCTCCTGTCGCGCTCCACGGCACCCGGCGTGCCGGCCGGCAGGCGCGGCGTTCCGGGGACGAGCTTGGTGTCGGCGGGCAGGATCGAGGTCGAGCTCACTTCGCTCAGCCGGCCGGTCTTCGCGTCGAGCGCAAGAGTGGTCACGGTGCCGACCATTTCGTTCAGCAGGTAGACGAAGCGGTTGTCGCGCGAGAACTGGAGGTGGCGCGGTCCGGTGCCGGCCTTCAGCTGCAGGAGCGGCGGCGTGTTGGGGGTGAGCTTTCCGGTTTTCTCGTCGAACAGGAACTGGAACACCTGGTCGCTGCCGAGGTGCGGCGCGAAGACGAATCGGTTCGTCCGGTCCGGGTGTATCGCATGCGCGTTGCGCGCGGTGGGGATTATCTGCGACGGCTCGCCGATGCGCCCATCCGCGCTCACCGGGTTGACGCTCACCAGGTTCGCGCCGTAGGACGCGCCGAAGAGCCAGCGTGACGTGCGGTCGAACGAGATGTACGGGAAGCTCTCGGCAAGCGGCCCGGTGCTGACGAGCTGCAGCGCGCCGCTCTGCCGATGGATGCTGTAGGTGTAGGCGGCATAGGGTTGCGAGCGCACCGCGGCGACGAGGAAGCGCTTGTCGCGGCTGACGGCCATCGGCATCACGAGCTTCTCGGCCTTGTAGCGGGCGCCGAGCTGCAATGAGCCATCCGGCCGCATCAGATACAGGCCGATGTCGCCTTCCTCGGCGTTCGACACGTAGACGAAAGTGACGGCCATCGCCTGTCCGCTGAACACGAAAACGGCGGCCATCGCCGCCGCTACCCAGTTTCTTGTTCGCCCCATCTGCCCTCCGGGGCGTAACGATACCTAGTCGGGGACGATGTCGCCAGCGTTGGTGAGGAGCACGTTGTCGCCGACCTTGAACTCGGGCCGGTCGAGGTCCCGATACTGAACGCTGCCGTCAGGCATGCGCACGCCGACGCGATACTTCGGCCGCGCGGCCTGCGCCTTGCCGGAGGAGCCGCCGGCCGCGGCGGAGCGCTCGGGGACGACCCGCACCGGCGTCACGCTTTCGACCACGCCGTAGCCGGGCTGCATCTCTTTCGCCGGCACGGGTACCACCACTTTCTCGCCCTGCGCCAAGGCGCCAGCGGCTGCGAGCGCGAGCACGATGCCGGTGATCCGCATGCAGATGGGACAGCCGCTGCGCAAGCGCGGTTCCGGAGCCGCTATGATGCCCTTCCCCCGAGGAGACTATGGACAGACCCAAGGTTTACGGCAACTTCATCGACGGCGCCTGGACCGAGGGCGCCGGCGAATACGCCAACACCAATCCGTCCGACACGCGCGACGTGGTCGGCCGCTACGCGCGTGCCACGCAGAAGCAAGCAAGCGATGCGATCGCCGCCGCCGCGGCCGCGTTTCCGGCATGGGCGCTCTCCACCCCGCAGCAGCGCTTCGACGCGCTCGACGCGGTCGGAGCCGAGATCCTCAACCGCAAGGCCGAGCTTGGCGATCTGCTCGCGCGCGAGGAGGGAAAAACGCTGCCGGAAGCGACCGGCGAAGTGGTGCGTGCCGGATACATCTTCAAATTCTTTGCCGGCGAAGCGCTGCGCGTCCCCGGCGAGATCGTGCAGTCCGTGCGCCCCGGCGTCGGCGTCGAAATGACGCGCGAGCCGCTCGGCGTGGTGGCGATCATCACGCCCTGGAATTTCCCCATCGCCATCCCGGCGTGGAAGATCGCCCCCGCGCTCTGCTACGGCAACGCCGTGGTGTTCAAGCCGGCGGAGCTGGTGCCCGGCAGCGCCTGGGCGCTCGCAGAGATCATCAGCCGCTGCGGGCTGCCGGCGGGCGTCTTCAACCTCGTGATGGGCAAGAGCTCGGAGATCGGCGATACGCTGCTCGCCGATCCGCGCATCGCCGCGATCACCTTCACTGGCTCGCAGGCGATCGGACGAAAAGTGGCGCAGGCCGCGATCGCCGGCATGAAGAAGTTCCAGCTCGAGATGGGCGGCAAGAATCCGCTGGTGGTGCTTGACGACGCGAGCCTCGAAGTCGCGGTCAACTGCGCGGTGCAGGGCGGCTTCTTCTCCACCGGCCAGCGCTGCACGGCCTCTTCCAAAGTCATCGCCACCGCGGGCATCCACGACCGCTTCGTGCAGGCGGTGGTCGAGAAGATGAAGGCCCTCAAGGTGGACGACGCGCGCAAGAAGGGCACCGACATCGGCCCGGTGGTGGACGAGCGCCAGCTCGCGCAGGACCTCGACTATCTGAACATCGGACTAAAGGAGGGCGGCCGCCTGGCCTATGGCGGCAACCGGCTGGAGAAGAGCCCGGACGGCCAGCCGGGCTACTACATGATGCCGGCGCTGTTTACGGACACCACTCCCGGCATGCGCATCAACCGGGAGGAAATCTTCGGCCCGGTGGTGAGCGTGCTGCGCGCGAAAAACTACGAGGAAGCGCTCGCCTGGGCGAACGATACTGACATGGGCCTTTCATCCGGCATCTGCACGACCTCGCTCAAGCATGCGTCGCATTTCAAGCGCCACGCGCAGGCTGGCATGGTGATGGTCAACCTGCCTACCGCGGGCGTCGACTACCACGTGCCTTTCGGCGGCCGCAAAGGCTCGAGCTACGGCGCGCGCGAGCAGGGGCGCTACGCCGCAGAGTTCTACACCACCGTCAAGACCGCCTACATCCTTCCATAGTTCAGGGCAACGGCTCGTTGAGGTTCCGCACGTGCACCAGCTTGCCCTCGACGACGTCGTACTCGCCGAACATGATGACGTCGCGGTAGTCGATCTGCAGTAGCCCCATGAGGTAGCGCAGCTGGACGAGATCGCCGCGCGAGCCGACCGCCGCGCAGCGCAATAGCCGTGCGCCGGGCGTGGCGCCCGTGTGGTCGATGGCGCTTGCCAGCAGCTCGCGCGCGATGTTCACATCGGCGGCGGGGAAGTGAGCCGCGACCCAGCGCTCGAGGTCCTCCGGCAATGGCGCCATGGCCGTTTATTATCCGCGCTCTTGAATCCACGCTATCCGCACGCGCTGCGCGGCATCGCGCTGATGGTTGCCGCGGTGAGCACCTTCACCTGCCTCGACACGACGTCGAAATATCTGGCGCAGCACTATCCGGTGCCGGCGATCGTGTGGGCGCGCTACGTGGTGCACATGGTGCTGATGGCGCTCGTGCTTGGGCCGCGCATGGGCATGGGTCTTGTTCGTACGACGAACCTGCGCCTGCAGCTCATCCGCGGCGTGGTGCTCGCCGCCTCGAGCCTCGTCTTTCTCAGCGCGCTGCGGCTCATGCCGCTTGCGGAGGCCGCGGCGATCGCCTTCATGACGCCGATCATCATCGCGGTGCTCGCCGGGCCGGTGCTCGGCGAGCGGGTCGAGCGGCGCACCTGGATCGCGCTCGCCGGCGGCTTCATCGGCGTGCTGCTCATCGTGCGGCCGGGCGGCGGCCTTTTCACACCCGCGGCGCTGCTGCCGCTCGCGAGCGCATTCATGATGGCGCTCTACCAGATGATGACGAGCAAGCTTGCCGGGCGCGACGCGCCGCTCACCACGCTCTTCTATCCCGCGATGATCGGCACGCTGCTGGTGCCGCTCATCCTTCCGGGCGAACTGATGCTGCCGGCCAAACCCTTGCACGGCGCGTTGTTCGTGCTAATAGGCGTGCTGGGCGGGCTCGGCCACTTCCTGCTGATCCGCGCGCACGACTACGCCCCGAGCTCGATGCTCTCGCCCTTCATGTACGCGCAGCTCCTCAGCGCGCTCGTCCTCGGCTGGATCGTGTTCCGCCAGCTTCCCGACGCCATCGCGTTCGCCGGCATGGCCGCGATCGCAGCGAGCGGGCTGCTCCTGATCCTCGGCCACCGGCGCAGGTAATAAGCTAGACTTCGCGCCGAGGAGGAGTCCCCATGCGTCTACTGGCAGTCGCCTTGTTTGCGTTCGCGTTCGCCGCGCAGGCGCAGCAAAAGGAAATCAAGATCGGCTTCATCTACGACGTGTCCGGCCCGTTCGCGGGCGGCGGCTCCGAGCCGGCGCAGGTCGGCACCAAGGCGGCCGTGGACTACATCAACGAGCATGGCGGCGTGATGGGCTACAAGATCAATGCCATCTTCGCCGACGCGCAGTCCAAGGTGGACGTCGCGATCAACGAGATGACGCGCCTCATCGACCAGGAGAAGGTCGACATTATCGCCGGCGTCTACTCGAGCGCGCAGTGCGTGCCCATGGCGCAGCAGGCCGATGCGCGCAAGAAATTCCTCTGGCTCAATGTCTGCGTCGCCTCCTCGGTGATCAAGGACAAGAAGTTCCAGTACGTCTTCCGGCCCACCGTGCACAGCGACCAGTACGGCCATGCCACCTGCGAGTACGTGCATAACTACTCGCAATCGAAGTTCGGCATCGCGCCGAAGAACATGCGCATCGCCATCATCCACGAGGACGGCCCCTACGGTGCCGGGGTCGCCGCGGCGAACGACATCGAGTGCAAGAAGATGGGCATGAACGTCGTGATGAAGGAGGGCTACTCGGCGTCCGCGCCGGACCTCTCGAGCCTCGTGACCAAGCTCAAGCGCGCGCGTCCCGACGTGATCCTGCACACCGGCTACAACCCGGACATCACGCTGTTCCTGCGCCAGGCGAAGGAGCAGGGGCTCAAGTTCAAGGCGCTCATTGGCCACGGCGCCGGCCACAGCCAGATCGACAAGCTGCGCCAGAGCTTCGGCGACGACGTCAACTACTTCCATTCGGCCGACCCGGCGGCGGCGCAACTCATCGATCCGAAGACGCTGAAGCCCGGCGTGCCGGAGCTCATCAAGGAACTGCAGACGCGCTACGAGAAGGTGAAAGGCCCGGGCGAGATGCCGCCGCACGCGGCGATGGGCTTCAACAACACCTACATCCTGCTGCACGAGGTGCTGCCGGTCGCGATCAGGAAGTACGGCGGCGTCGACCCGGAAGCGCTGCGCAAGGCGGCGCTCGACGTCGATATCCCCGTCGGCGGCACGATGCAGGGCTACGGCGTCAAGTTCTTCCCGCCCGGCACGCCGATGGCGGGGCAGAACGAGCGCTCCTTCGTGGTCGTCATGCAGTACGTCAACGGCCGCGCGCGCATCGCCTGGCCGCGCGAGGTGCAGACGACCGACCCGGTGCTGCCGTTCCCGAAGGGCCATACCTTTGCCCCATAAGCCGGGGTCAGTCTTGAATCGACGCCTCAATTCAAGACCTGACCCCAATGCTTGCGGTTGAGGGCCTGACCAAGGACTTCGACGGCTTTCTCGCCGTCAAGAACGTTTCCTTCGAGGTGGCCGAGGGCGAGATCCTCGGCCTGATCGGCCCGAACGGCTCGGGCAAGAGCACGACCTTCAACCTGATCGCCGGCGCGCTGAAGCCGAGCGCCGGCTCGGTGCGCTTTCGCGGCGACGAGATCGGCGGCCTGCCGGCGTATCGCGTGGCGCACGCAGGCATCGGGCGCACGCACCAGATCCCCAAGCCGTTTCGCAAGCTGAGCGTGCTCGACAATGTTGCGCTCGCCGCTTTCTACGGCGCGAATCAGCGCATCACGCGCGATGAGGCGTTTCGGCGAGCGACCGACACGCTGGCGCTGGTCGGGCTGCGTGCTGGGCGTGTCGAGAATCTGGGAGCGGCGGGACTAAAGAAGCTCGAGCTTGCGCGCGCGCTCGCCACGCAGCCAAAGCTGCTGCTCGCGGACGAATCGCTCGGCGGGCTCGACGCCGGCGAGATGGAGCAGGCCGCGCAAATGCTCGCCGCGATCCGCCGCAGCCGCGGCATCACCATCGTCTGGGTGGAGCACATCATGGGCGTGCTGATGCGCGTGGTCGATCGCTGCGTGGTGCTCGATCACGGCGAAGTCATCGCGCGCGGCAAGCCCGCCGAGGTGGCGCGCGATCCGAAGGTGATCGAGGTGTACCTGGGCACCGACGCGCCGGAAGTGCAGGCGGCCGCGCATGCTGCGCGTCGCTGAGCTCTCCGCCGGCTACGGCGGCTTCCAGGCGCTGTTCGACGCCACGCTCGAAGTGAACGCCGGCGAAGCGGTGGCCGTCATCGGACCGAACGGCGCCGGCAAGACCACGCTCCTGCGCGCCATCTCCAAGCTGATTGAGCCTTCCCGCGGCACGCTCACCTTCGCCGGGCAGTCGCTCGCGTCGTTGCCGGCGCATGCAGTCGTCGCGCGCGGCATCGCGCACGTGCCGGAAAATCGCCGGCTTTTTCCGCGCCTGACGGCGGAAGAGAACCTGCGCATGGGCGCTTACACGTCCCGCGGCGCGTACACCGAGCGTCTCGCGCAGGTGTACGCGCTCTTTCCGCGCTTGAAAGAGCGCCGTGACCAGCCGGCCGGCACGCTCTCGGGCGGCGAGCAGCAAATGTGCGCGATCGCGCGCGCCCTCATGTCCGGTCCCAAATTGCTGCTGCTCGATGAACCATCGGCCGGCCTCGCGCCGGTGGTGGTGCAGTCCATCTTCGAGCTG
The DNA here is from genome assembly GCA_035689325.1 of Burkholderiales bacterium. GTDB lineage: Bacteria > Pseudomonadota > Gammaproteobacteria > Burkholderiales > SG8-39 > SCGC-AG-212-J23. Next base: position 12,196 of record DASSLQ010000283.1, read on the forward strand.
GTGCGGCGCATCTGCGCCGAGGGCTACACGGTGCTGATCGTCGAGCAGAACATCCGCCAGGTGCTGAAGGTGGTGAACCGCGCGTATCTGCTCGACACCGGCCGCATCGTGCGCTCCGGCAGCGCCGCCGAGCTCATGGCGGCGCCGGAAATCCAGAAGGCATATCTCGGCCTGTGAGCGACATCTTCGACATCTATCTGTTGGAGGGGGTGCTGAACGGCCTGTTGCTCGGCGGCCTGCTTGCGCTGCTCTCGCTCGGGCTCAACCTGGTGTTCGGCGTAATCGACGTCGTCTGGATCTGCTACGCCGAGCTCATCATGTGCGGAATGTACGCCGTCTATTACTTGCACGTGCAGTACCACTGGCCTTTGCTCCTCGCGATGCTGGCAGCCATCGGGGTGGTTGCAGTTCTCGGCTGGCTGCTCCACCAGCTCGTGATCCGTCCCGTGCTGCACGCCGAGCCGATCAACCAGCTCCTCGTCACCGGCGGCGTGCTCTTCTTCCTGCAGGCGGCGGCGACACTCGCGTTCGGCATCGAGTTCAAGAACCTCGGCGTGACGCTGCCCTCCGTGCGCCTCGGCGAGATGTCATTCTCGGCGGCGCGGCTCGTCGCGTTCGGAGCGGCGCTCGGCGGCGTGATCGCGCTGTATCTGTTTCTCACCCGGACTTACTTAGGGACGGCGATTCGCGCCATCAGCCAGGATCGCAGCATCATGCCGCTAATGGGCGTCGACCCGGCGCGCATCTTCGCGATTACGTCTGCGCTGGGCGGCGCGCTCGCGGGGCTGGCGGCGTGCCTGCTCGTCCTGCAGTACGACATCCATCCGGCCATCGGCCTTTCGTTCGGCCCGATCACGTTCCTGATCTGCGTGCTCGGCGGTCTGGGGAACATGCTCGGCGGCTTCATCGCCGCGTTCATCTTTGCGCAGTTCATCGCCGTCGGTGGCTTCTTCTTCGCGGTCGAGTGGGGCTACGTCATCGCCTTCATCTTCTTCATCGCCGTGATGTTCTGGCGGCCGCGGGGAATCCTGGGCAAATGAACTACCCGCTCCACCTGGCGATCCTTGTTCTGCTGTGGGGATACATCTACACGAGCTGGTCGCTGATGGGGCGCCTCGGCCTGGTGAGCTTCGGCCACGGCGCGTTCATGGGCATCGGCGCTTACACGGTGGTGATGCTCTGGAACCATTTCGGCCTCACGCCGTGGATCGGCGCCCTGGCCGCGTTCGCCTTTACCGCGGTGGTGGCGCTCATCATCGGCTACCCGTGCTTCCGCTTCCGCATCGTCGGACACTACTTTGCCCTCGTCACGCTCGCACTCTCGGAAGTGGTGCGGCTCATCATCGTCGCGGCGCGCGACTATACCGGCGGCTCGCTCGGCGCGACGCCGAACGGCGCGCTGGTCGAAGGCACGCGCGCGTCGCTCGGCGCGCTGCAGTTCGCCGACAAGGAAGTGTGGCTCGCGATCATGGCGGCCTTCTGGGCGGGCGGCTTGTGGGTATGGCGGCGGGTCGATCGCAGCATGGCGCGCCTGGCGCTGCAGGCGATCAGCGAGGAGGAAGAGGCGGCCGCGTCGATCGGCATCCACGTCACGCGCGCCAAGCTGCGCATCACGCTCATCTCGGCGCTCATGACCTGCGCCGGCGGCATCCTGTATGCGCAATACCAGCTGTACGTGAACCCGGACGCCGTGTCCGGCATCGCCATCAGCCTGCAGATGGTGTTCGGCGTGATCGCGGGCGGCATGTTCGTGATGCTCGGGCCGACCGTCGGCGCCGCCTTCACCCTGCTGCTCGCCGAAGGCCTGCGGCTCGCCTTTGGCAACCGCTACCCGGCGCTCGACACGACGATCTACGGCGTGATGCTCGTGCTCTTCATCATCTACATGCCGAAAGGCATCCTCGGCGCCGCGCTCGAGCTCTGGCGGCGGCGGTCAGTACTTACAACCTAGTCGTCTCCCCGCGAAAGCGGGGGTCCAGTTTTTTGAAAGTCATGGGTTCCCGCTTGCGCGGGAACGACGCTTCGCCGACCTATTTGGTGCCGGGCTTCTCGGTATCGAGCCGGTCGATCTCTTTCGGCGTACGCCGGATGCTCGGCATGCTCGTCCCGGTCGCCGGACTTTGCTCGTCCTTGAGGCAGTCATCGCGCAGCTTGCCATCCAGCTGCTCGCAACGCTGTACGCGCTGGTCGGAGCTGGGTGCCGTGCCGCCCGTGTTCGGCTGCCCGGCGCTCTCGCCCGGCCGGATCGAGCCGCCCTTGATGGCGCCGTCCGCCGGGCCGCTGCCGTCCTGGCTCATCCCGGGGGGCGTATTGCCCCGCGCCGGCTCGCCCGTGGTCTGGGCGAAAGCGGGCACGGCGGAAACGAAAAGCGCGATGATCAGGGCTTGGCTGCGCACAGGCACCTCCATGGTGGAGAGACCGCCGATGCGTGGTCCCGGTTCCGGGGGAGGTCGCGATGAGAAGACTATGCGGATCCGCCGGCGAGCGTCATGAACATCAACGAAACAGTGACGGAGACCGCATGACCAAGCACGCGCTTTTCTTTCTCTTGTTGGCCTGCAGCAGCGCCAGCGCGCAGGTTCCCGCGATCGCGTTCGACTCGGTGCCCGAGCCGCTGCAGCTGCCGAACGATCTTTATTTCGGCGAAGTGACCGGCGTCGCCGTGAATTCGAAAGGCACGGTGTACGTGCTCTCGCGCGGCAACACCACGGGGCCGGCCTACGCCGCAGCAGCCACGCAGCTGCTCGAGTTTTCGCCCGATGGGAAATTCATCCGCGAAATCGGCAAGAACCTCTATGCGTGGTCGTTCGGCCACACGGTGCGTGTCGATCGCGAGGACAACATCTGGGTGACCGACAAGGGCTCCGATATGGTGGTGAAGTTCAATCCCGCCGGCCGCGTGCTGATGGTGTTCGGGCGCAAGCAGGAAGCTTCTGACGAGGATACCGCTCCGCTCAAGCACCCGAAGCCGCCGCTGCCCGCGGAGCCCGGGCGCTTTCGCCAGGTGACCGACGTCGCGTTCGACCCGGCGGGCAACACCTATATCAGCGACGGTTACATCAACTCGCGCGTCGCCAAGGTCGACAAGAACGGGCGCTGGCTGAAATCGTGGGGCGATCGCGGCACGAAGCCCGGCGAGTTCAACACGCCGCACAGCATCGCGGCCGACGCCAAGGGAAACATCTATGTCGCCGATCGCGGCAACCGCCGCATCCAGGTGTTCGACGGCGACGGCATGTTCCTCCGCGAGATCCGCGTCGACGTGCCCTACGACAAGAGCGCGCAGCCGGCGATCGGCGCCGTGCCCGATCTCGTGAAGCTCGAAGCGTCCGGCGCGCCGCTCACCATGGCGCCCGGCGCGCCGTGGGCAGTGTGCATCACGCCAGGGCCGAACCAGGTGCTCTATACCTCCGACGCCTATCCGGGCCGCGTATACAAGCTCTCGCTCGATGGCAAGGTCCTGGGCGTGCTCGGCGAGTCCGGGAAACAGTTGAAGCAGTTCGGCTGGATCCACGAGATCGCGTGCCCGTCGGAGAACACACTGTATGTCGCCGAGCTGCTCAACTGGCGCGTGCAGAAGCTCGTGCTCCATCCACGATAGGAGGCTGTCATGCGGCTCCTCGCTCTACTGTTCTTCGTTGGGACCGCCTGGGCGCAAGACGCGCCGCGCTCGGTCGGTAAAGACTTGATGGTGAAGCAACTCGGCGATCTTTCGAGCCAGGAGGCGGTGGTGCGGGCCAATGTTTATCCGCCGGGCACGTCGAACCCGCCGCATCGGCACGACGCGCACGTCTTTCTGCATGTGCTCGAAGGACAGCTCATCGTGCAGCTCAAGGACGGTCAGCCGGTGACGCTCAACCCCGGCGATACTTACTATGAGGCGCCCGACGATATACATATGGTGTCGCGCAACCCGAGCGATAAGGTTCCAGCAAAGGCGCTCATCTTCATCGTGAAGCAAGTCGGCGCTCCAGCCACCACGCTGGTCAAGGACTGAGGAGACCACATGCGCTTTCTCGTCGTAGTGCTCGTTTTGTTCAGCAACGCGGCCGGCGCGCAACTGTCCGGCAAGGTGACGTCCGCCGAAGAAAGCGCGATGGAAGGGGTGCTCGTCAGCGCGAAGCGCGAAGGCTCGACCATCACCGTGACTGTCGTGAGCGATGCGCAGGGGCGCTACAGCTTCCCGGCGAAGCGCCTTGCACCGGGACGCTACGCCATGCGCGTGCGTGCGGTCGGCTACGAGCTCGACTCGCCGTTAATGGTGACCGTCAGCAACAAAGGGGCGCAAGCCGACCTGAAGCTCAAGAAGACGGCGGATCTCGCTGCGCAGCTCTCGAACGGCGAATGGATCAGCAGCGTGCCGGGGACGGACAAACAGAAGGATCTGCTGCTCAACTGCGTCGGCTGCCATACGCTCGAGCGCGTGGCGCGCTCGCGCTACGACGCCGATACGTTCATGAAGACGGTGCTGCCGCGCATGCAGGGCTATGTCAACCAGAGCATCCCGCAGCATCCGCAGCTTCGCAAAGCCGAGCGCCTGATGGAGGAGCGCGGCGATCAGCGCGTGCAGGTCTATCGCACGAGCGCGGAGTATCTCAGCACCATCAACCTCGCCGAGTCGCCGAAGTGGGGCTATGAGCTGAAGACCTTCCCGCGGCCGACGGGGCGCGCGACGCGCGTGATCTACACCGAGTACGACCTGCCGCGCGAGACCATCGAGCCGCACGACGTGATCGTCGATGACAAAGGCATCGCGTGGTACTCGAGCTTCGGCGAGCAGCACCTCGGCCGCCTCGACCCGAAAACCGGCGCGGTGCGCGAGTTTCCCATCCCGGTGGTGAAGCAAGGCTTCCCGACCGGGCTCCTCGGCCTGCGCGCCGACCGCGACGGCAATCTCTGGCTCGGCAACATGTACCAGGCGCAGATCGTCAAGTTCGACCGCAAGACCCGGAAGTTCACCACCTGGAAGCTGCCGCCCGAGCAGAACATCGATGCGGCGCAGGTGAACATGGTGAGCCCGCAGTATGCGCACGTCGACGGCAAGGTGTGGACGCAGAACAACGGCTTCGCCGGCGTCCACCGCCTCGATATCGCGACGGGCAAGATGGAGACGTGGGAGCCTTTCAAGAGCGCGCCGAAGGGCGAGCCGCACAATATCTACGACGTCATCCCCGACTCGAAGAACAACGCCTGGTTCACCGATTTCCGCCGGCGGCATATCGGGCGCATCGATGCGAAGACGGGCGAGGTGAAGGTCTTCGAGATTCCGGGCGAGAAACCCGTCACCGCGCCGCGCCGCGGCCAGATGGATGCGCAGGATCGCCTGTGGTTCGCGCAGTACCGCGGCGACAGGATCGGCATGCTCGACACAAAGACCGGCGAGTTCAGGCAGTGGGACATCGCGCCGAAGTGGTCGGCGCCTTACGACGTGGCATTCGACAAGAACGGCGAAGCATGGACCGGCTCGATGCTCACCGACCAGGTGACACGGTTGAACACGCGCACCGGCGAAGCGGTGACCTATCTGCTGCCGCGTGAGACGAACATCCGGCGCGTGCACGTCGACAACTCGACGACGCCGGTGACTTTCTGGGTCGGCTCCAACCACGGCGCGTCGATCGTGAAGCTCGAGCCGCTCGACTAGAGCTGATCCTTCAGCAGCGCCGCGATGCGATCGGGCTTGGTGCCCGGCGGGAAGAAGGCGATGTACTTGCCGTTGCGGTCGAGCAGGAAAGTAAAGGCGGCGTGGTCGATGAAATAGCCGCCCTTGCCGTCGTCGACTTTCTCGTAGAACACCTTGTAGCTGCGCGCAAGGCGCAGCGTGTCCGCCTCGCTGCCGCGCAGTGCGATGAACGACGGATGGAACGCGGCGGCGTACTCGTGCAGGACGCGTGGCGTGTCGCGCGCCGGGTCGAGCGTCACGAAGAGCGGCTGCACGTCGTTCGCCTTGTCGCCGAGCAGCCGCAGCGCGCCGCCGATCGCGGCGAGGTCGGTAGGGCAGACGTCGGGGCAGTACGCGTAGCCGAAGTAGAGCAGCACGAGCCGCCCGCGGAATTCATCCAGCGAGCGCACCTTGCCGGCCGCATCGGGAAGCGCAAAGGCGCCGCCGACTGGCGCACGGCCCGACATCAGCTCGTTCATGAGACGCGCGGCGTCGGCGCGCCGCGCATCGTCGGCATGTGCGGCGGTCGCGGCGAGCAGCAGCGCGGCGATCAGGCGCCGAATGTGAACTCCGTGCCCGTGGTGGAGGGAAGATACTGCTGCGGCATCATCGCGCGCAGCGCTTCCGCCATGTTGGGACCGCTGCAATGCAATGGGATGATGACGTCGGGCCCGAGCTTCTGCAGCTCGGCGACCGTCTGCCGCACGTAGTCATCCGGCGCCGGGAAGAGATGGAAGCCGCCCATTACCGCGTGGACTTTCTTGACGCCGGAAACCTCGATCGCGGTCTGCACGCTGTTGACGATGCCGGCGTGGCCGCAGGAGGAGATGACGACCAAGCCGCGGTCCTTGACGTTGTAGCAGGTGGCGTGCTCGTTCCAGTGCTGGTCCTGCACGAACTGGCCGTTCGCCTTGGCGTCTTCCGACGGCATGTCGCAGCCGACGCCGTTGCCGTCCTTGTGATACGAGACAAGCGTTTGCGGCAGCACGCGCTCGAAGCTGTGCCGCGCGATGCGCCCGGTGGTGAACGCATGGCCGAGAATCACCGTCGGCTCGTCGCACTTCACGATCTTCACCTTGAGCGCTTCGAGCTCGCGCCGGTCGAGCACGCCCCAGTCGCTGAAGTGACCGGGCGCGCCGCTCGCGGTCTTGCGGTTGCAGAAGTTGTCCTCGCCGCCGACGTAGAGCGTGAGATCCGCGGGCAGGCGGCTGCGGTTCGCTTTCAAATAGTCGACGAGCCCGCCGAAATGATCGAAGTGCCCGTGGCTCAGGATCAGCGCCTGTGCCTTCGTCGGGTCGACGCCGATCACTTCCATGTTGCCCATCAGCGTCTCGGGGGTGTAGCCGTAGTCGAGGAGCAGGTTGCGCGCCTCGCCGCGGGCATGGGACTCGATTGCGAGCGCAAGGCCCCATTCGTTGTGCAGCACCTTGCGCCAGTTGGCGCTCGAGACGAATGGCGAACGGCGCACCTTGACGATGGTTGAAGCCGGCGCGCGCGGCGTGTCGTAGCTGGAATCGACCAGCACGCGCACCGCGACCGAATCGACGGTCGGCACCTGGAGGGCACGCGATTGCGGCGACGCCGCGCGGGGCAGCGCGCCGACGGCAAAGAATGCGGTGGAAGCGAGGACGAAGCGACGGCGGTTGTTCATGGATCCTCCCGGGGATGGCGATGCGCAGCGCAAGGATACCCGTATTGACAGCGCGCGAATGCCGAGCGTAGTTTCGCGCGAACAACCCGGGAGCAGCAGAGGAGCGCTCGCATCGCGACTGAGCGGCTCGGCTTTGTCGGCGCGGGGCGTGTCGGACGCGGGCTCTCGCTCGCGCTTTCGCGCTGCGGCTATGCCATCAGCGGCGTCGCAAGCCGCGCCGCCGGCGATGCGCAGCGCGTGGTGGACGCATCGGACATCGTGTTTCTCACCGTGCCGGATGAGGCCATCGGCGCGGTGTGCGCGAGCCTGCGCTGGCGCGCCGGGCAGGCCGCGGTGCACTGTGCGGGCGCGACGGAGCTCACAGTGCTGGAGCCAGCGGCCGCGACAGGCGCGGCGATCGGCGGCTTCCATCCGCTCGTCATGTTCGCCGATCCGGAGATCGCGGCGCGCAGCATCGCCGGCGCCGCGATCGGCATCGAAGCCGAGGAGCCGCTCGCGGGCCGGCTGCGCCTCATGGCCAGGGCGCTCGGCGCGCGCGAGCTCGTCATCCCGCCGGGTGGACGCGCCGCGTATCACGGCGCCGCGCACTTCGCCGCCGGCTTCGTCGGCGCGCTCGTCGCGGAAGGCGTCGAGATCTGGCGGCGCATCGGCATCCCGCCCGAAGATGCGACCCCGGCGTTGTTTGGCCTGCTGCGCGGCGCCATCGAGGCCATGGGTCACTCGGGCATCGGGCGCGCCATGGCGGGTTCCATTGCGCGCGGCGATGTGCAGAACATAAGGCGGCATCTCGCGGCGCTCGAGCAGCTCGAGCCGCGCGCCCGCGAGCTCTATTGCACGCTCGCGCTGCGCTCGATACCGCTTGTCCTTGAGGCGGGGCGGATCACGCCCGAGCGCGCGGAGGAGCTGCGCGCGCTTCTCAGCTCGGGAACCAGCGCTGGCGCCCGGGCCAGCGCTCGACGAGATCGATGAACAGCGGGTCGATGCCCGCGCGGTTCTCGTGCACCTCGTGGGCGAGCGGGCCGGGCTCGTCGTTGTACGCGAGCAGCGTGAGGTCGGTCATTCGCTGCGGGTAGAGCACACCGTCGAGGTGATCGCACTCGTGCTGCAGCAGCGCCGCCCATGAGCTGTGCGCGTCGTGCTCGTGGGTCCGGCCGTCCAGGTCCTGGTAGCGGATGTTGATCTGCAGATAGCGCGGCACCTTGCCGTGCAGGCCGGGAATCGACAGGCAGCGTTCCCAGACCGGCGTCTTCTCGGTCGACCTCGGCGTGATCACCGGATTCACCATCACCGTCCAGGGCCGCGGCACGAGGCCGGAGCCGGGCGGAATGCGCGACGCGATGATGCGATAGACCACCACGCGCTTGGAGACGAATACCTGCGGCGCGGCGAGGCCGCTCGCGCCGATATCCTCGAGCGTGTCCTGCATGTCGGCCGCCAGGCCGCGGATCTCCGGCGCGCTCGGATCGGCGACCGGCTCGGCTTTGCGCATGAGCACGGGATTGCCCATCTTCGCGATGCGAAGTACCGCCATGCCATTTCCTCCCTCGTAACCGGATCAGAGCGACATTTTCCGGAAATGTGGATCTGACACCATTTATCTTAGCGAGGGTTTTGCGGCGGCGGCGCGCTCGGCGGCTCGGGTCGCCGTGTCGCGCCAGCGCCCGCGGCGCGCCCGTCGCGCAGGCAATCGTCGCGCGACGTGCCCGAAACCTCGGCGCAGCGGCTCGGCGTGCGATCGTTATCGCTCTGCGAGCGCTCGGCAGACGTCGGCGGCGCTGCCGGTTTCTTTACAACTGTTGTCGCTTCATCGCGCGCGGCCGGATCGACCGGGCGCGTCTCGCCCAGCCCGGGAGTTTGCGCAAATGCACCAATACTCCACAGGAGCGTGACGAGCGCCACGTGCGCGAGCTGCATAGTGCAGTGCACCGAGCAAGGATCGCACCGCGTCACCGTTGTGCGACAGCGAGTCGCCATACGTCGCGCGCCGGACGCGGAAATTTGCGCTAGCCAAGCCCTCGCTCGCTCGCTACGCTCGGCCTCCGCGGTTCACAGGAGAGGAGACAAGTCATGAACGCTGCCGTATCCCGCACGCTGTCGTTCGTGCCCGAGCGCGTCGCCCGCGTACAAAGCGGAAGTCTCTTCGATCCGATGTCGCCGGGGGTTTGTTCGCACCCGGAGCGCGTCGCGCATCTCGCGCGCTTCCTGGAATGGCTGGGGCCGCTGCGCGAAGTTACCAAGGACGACCTGCGCCTGTTCGGCCTGATGACGCCGTACGGCAAGCCCACGCTCGACGGCCACCCCGAATCGCTCGACAGCCATGCCGAATCGCTCGACGGCAATGCCGAATCGCTCGACGGGCACCCGGAAGAAGAAGACGGCGACCCGGAAGCGACCGTGCCGCAGGCCCAGCAGCCGCAGGATCTCCTTTCCTAGGTCGCGGCAGCGCAGCATCGGCACGCTGTTTGCACGGCCCACGGTTGTCCAATCCAACCGTTGGAGGCCTCTATGCTTAGCTGGGCGATTGGGTTCTTCATCGTCGCGATTATCGCGGCGGTCTTCGGCTTCACCGGCCTCGCCGGCGCGGCTGCGGGAATCGCGCAAGTCCTGTTCTGGCTCTTCCTGATTGCGTTCGTGGTCTCGCTCGTCATGGGCTACCGCGGCCGCGGGGGCGGTCCGGGCACTCCGCCAGCCGTGTAACTGACACGTCGGAGAAATCGGGGCTGCGGCCCCGATTTTTTTTGTTGCCCGCGTCGCGGGTTCGGCGCATCCTGCGGGCCTTACTCCCGGGAGGAGGTTATGAAGCTCGCTTGGCTGCTGGTCGCTGCACTCGTCAGCGTGTCCGCATTCGCGCAGAAGATCGGCTCATCCGACATCGGCGGCGTGGTCAGCGGCCCGAAGGGACCCGAAGCGGGCGTGTGGGTGATCGCCGAGACGGCCGATCTGCCGACGAAGTTCACGCGCATCGTCGTCACCGACGACAAGGGCCGCTATCTCATCCCCGATCTGCCGGTGGCGAACTACAGCGTCTGGGTGCGCGGCTATGGCCTGGTCGACTCACCCAAGATGCGCTCGAAGCCCGGCCAGAAGCTGGACCACCGCGCGCTGCCGGCGCCAAGCGCGGCCGCGGCGGCGCACTACTACCCGGCGATCTACTGGTATTCGATGCTGAAGATTCCGCCGGCGAAGGACTTCGGCGGCTCGACCGCGATTCCGAAGAACATCACGCGCGAGAACTGGCTGCGGCAGATGAACAACGTCGACTGCATCGGCTGCCACCAGCTAGGCCAGGAGTCGACGCGCACGATTCCCGCGCAGTTCGGCGACCTCCACGGCAAGGATGCCTGGGTGCGGCGCATCCAGTCCGGGCAGTCCGGCGAGCAGATGACCAACCGCATCGCCGGCCAGTTCGGCGGCGTGCCCTACCAGTACTTCGGCGACTGGACCGATCGCATCGCCAAGGGCGAGTTGCCCAAGGCCAAGCCGCCGCGGCCGCAGGGCGTCGAGCGCAACCTCGTCATCACCTCTTGGGAATGGTCGACGCCGGACAAGTACCTGCACGACCTGATCGCTTCCGACCGGCGCAATCCGACGGTGAACGCCTACGGCCCGCTGTACGGCTCGCCCGAGTACGCGACCGACAACATGCCGATCCTCGATCCGAAGACGAACAAGGTAACGTTCTTCAAGATGCCGGTCGCCGATCCCGAGATGCCAGAATCGCTGGGACCCGGCCACGCCGCCACCGTGATGCCGATGCAGCCCTCGGCGTACTGGGGCGAGCAGAAGATGTGGGACACGCGCGCCAACAACCATAACTCCATGTTCGACAAGCAGGGGCGCGTGTGGCTCGCGGCGAGCGTGCGCGGGCGCGACAACCCGGCGTTCTGCCGCAAGGGCTCCGAGCATCCGTCGGCGAAAGTCTTCCCGCTCGAGCAGTCGAGCCGTCAGGCGGCGGTGCTCGATCCGAAAACGATGAAGTACACGACGGTCGATACCTGCTTCGGCACGCACCATCCGCAGTTCGGCTACGACGCGAATGACACGCTCTGGTTCAGTGGCACGGGGCCGGTAGCGGGGTGGGTGAACACCAAAATGTTCGACGAGACGGGCGACGCGGCGCGCTCGCAAGGCTGGTCGCCGTTCGTCCTCGACACGAACGGCAACGGGCGGCGCGACGAGTACACCGAGCCGAACCAGCCGGCCGATCCAGCGAAGGACATGCGGATCACCGGCGGCTCCGGGCCCTATGCAGTGATGCCGCATCCGACCGACGGCTCGGTCTGGTACACCGTCGGCGTGTTCGGCGGGCAAGCCGGATTCCTGCGCTTCGATCCCAAGACCAGCCTTGCGGAGTTCTACGCAGTGCCGAAGGAAGGCTACGGCATCCGCGGCGGCGACATCGACAGAGACGGTGTGCTGTGGGGCTCGGCGTCCAACGGCAGCCTGGTGAGCTTCGACCGGCGCAAGTGCAAGGCGCCGCTCAACGGCCCGAACGCCACCGGCAACCATTGCCCGGAGGGATGGACGTTCTACCGCTATCCGGGGCCAGGCTTTGAGGGCGAGAAGACGAGCGCCGAGGCGAGCTACTACACCTGGGTCGACCAGCACAATACGCTGGGCTTGGGCGAGAACATCCCGATGTCGACGGCGAACCTGAACGACGGCTTCGTCGCCTTGAAGGACGGCAAGATGGTGATGATCCGCATCCCCTATCCGATGGGCTTCTATGCCAAGGGCTTCGACGGCCGCATCGACGATCCGAACGCGGGCTGGAAAGGCCGCGGCCTGTGGAGCACCAGCGGCGACCGCACGCCCTGGCTCATGGAGGGCGGCAAAGGCTCGAAGCCGCGCGCGGTGCACATCCAGCTGCGGCCCGACCCGCTCGCCAACTGATCGTGCGCGCGCTACTGGCCGCAGTGGCGATGGCGATGGCGAGCGCCCATGCAGCGGACATCACGGTGCTCGCCTCGCCAGCGATGAAGGAAGCGTACCTCGAGCTCGTGCCGCGCTTCGAGCAGGCGCGCGGCCACAAGGTGACGACGACCTGGGCCGGGACGGCCGACATCATGAAGCGCATGCAGGCGCGCGAGAAATTTGATGTCGTGATCGCGGCCGGCAATTCCATCGACGAGCTCACCGACACCGGACACCTGATGGCCGGCAGCCGCAAGGACCTCGCGCGCTCGGGCGTTGGCGTCATGGTGCGCGCGGGCGCGCCGAAGCCCGACATCAGCACGGCGGAGGCGGTGAAGAAAGCGGTGCTTGCCGCCAAATCGATAGGCATCTCCACCGGCCCGAGCGGCGTCTACATGGGCGGACTCTTCGAGAAGATGGGCATCGCGGAGCAGGTGAAGGCGAAGCTCAAGGTGCCCCCCTCCGGTGCGCAGATCGCGGAACTGGTGGCCAAAGGCGACATCGAGCTCGGCTTCCAGCAGGTGAGCGAGATCGTGCATGTAAAGGGGGCGCAGTTGGTCGGCCCTTTGCCGGCCGAGATCCAGCGCATCACGGTGTTCGCCGGCGCGGTGCACGCGGCGTCTCAGGAGCCCGACGCCGCGCGCGAGCTGCTCGAGTTCCTGGCGTCGTCCGAGCACGCGCCGCTCCTGCAAAAGCACGGCCTGGAACCGGGTGCTTCGGCCCCCTACTGATGGTCCCACCGGACCATTGTCCGGCGTAGTGCTCGCTCGCATAGTCACGGGCATTCACAACTCGCCAAGAGGTCCGAATAAATGAGGCTCGCACAATCGCTTTTCTTTCTGGTCGCCGCGGTGCTCGCGCTCGCGGTGGGCAGCGCCTACGCCGAGGACAAGATCGGCCGCGACAAGAACGACCCGGGGTTCAATAACCTCGACAAGAACAAGGACGGCTACATCTCCAAGAGCGAAGCGAAGGCCAATCCGACGCTGTACAAGAACTTCAAGCAGGCCGACAAGGACGGTGACGGCAAGCTCTCGCGCATGGAGTACCTCACGGCCATGACCAAGCAGGACGCCAAGACCGCGAAGAACAAGGTCGAGCACGCCATGGACAAGAACAAGACCGAGCGCGGCGCCGGCACCGGTTCCAGCTCGAGCGCGACGACCAAGTAAGCGCTAGGCGCGTCGGCGCGCGGGCAGGCTCCAGCGCCCGACGCGCCCCGTAACCCATTTCACCGAGCGCCGCGCGCGCTCGGCGACTACCGGTAGCGGCAGCTGCCGGTAGTCGTCATTGAATACCTCGAAGCTGTAGTCACCCCGGTAGCCCATCTCGTCGAGCGCGCGCACGAGCTCGATCACCTTTTCGCTGTGCACGCCCTCGCCGGGAAAGACGCGCGAGTGGCGCGCGGTCTCCATGCGCTCGTGCGGCGAGCGCGTCTCCTGCCACAGGAAGTCGGAGAGCTGCACGAGAAAGATCTTGGCGGGGGCCACCTCCTCGAGCGTCTCGAGCGTCGTGCCGGTGGCGAGGATGTGGAATGAATCGAGCGCGAGACCGAGGTTTTGGCGCTCGGCGCGCTGCACGATGTCCCACGCGTGCGGGTACTCGCTGACATGTTTACCCCAGGACAGCGCCTCGTAGGCGATGCGGATGTCGTAGGGCACCGCGAGCATCGCCAGCTTCCGCAGGTCGCGCGCGAGGCGCTCGGTGTCGCCGCTCGCGTGCGGCGAGGCGGACGAGCACACGAGCAGCACGCGGGAGCCGAGCGCGCGGCACATCTCGAGCATCGCCTTCGCCACATCCACCTTGTAGGCGTGCAGCCGGCCCTCGAGGCCCTCGAAATCGCGCAGCACCTGGAACCCGGTGACGCGCAGCCCGCTTGCCTTCACCGCTGCGATCGCTGCCGCTTCCCCGCCCGGATGGCCGACGATATCGGTCGCGTTCAGCATGATCTGCGTGAAGCGCGCCGCGCGCACCGCCGCGAGCTTCGCCTCGAGCGGCCCCGCGAGCGTGATCGTGTCCATCCCGAAGTGATCCAGATTCATAGGCGCAATTACGACCCCGGGTCGGAATTCATGGTTTGAGGTGGCTGTGGACGAGCTCGAAGGTCACGCCGCCGAGGTAAGGCTGGGTGAGCGCGCCTTTCTCGCTCGGCTGCACGGCGCCGCGATCGACGAACACGATGCCGCGCGCTTTCAGCGCGCGCACCGCGGCCGGCACGTCGGCGGCGCCCAGTCCGACACGCACCAGGCCTTCTTCCCAGCGTATGTCTTCCGACCCGGGCGGCGGCTCGATCAGTTGCAGGTAGAACTTGTGGCACGGGCTCTCCAGCAGCGTGCCCTTCGGCAGCACGCCGAAGTACTGGCCGCGCGGCAGCACGCTGAAGCCGAAGAGGTTTTCGTAGAAATCCAGCCAGTCCCGGGTGCGATCGCCCAGGATCGATTGCACGATGCCGAACCAGTGCAGCCCCGCCACCGCCGGCGGACGCGCATCGGTGCCGGCGAGCGGCACGAAGTCGACGTCGTAGATCGAGAAGTCGCGGTAGCGGTCGACGAAGTAGATCAGCGTATCCGCCACGCCGTGGATGCCGGGGATGTTGAGCTCCATCGCGGAAGCGCGCGTCGGCATGTCCCAGGCGCCGAGCTCGAGCGCGTGCTGGTGCGCGTAGGCCGCGTCGCGCACGCGCAGCGCGAACGCCGAAAGCGTGGGCATGGTGCTCTTCGCTTCGTGCGCGTTGACGATCAGGTTCATCGGCCCCTGGCGATACAGCATCACCTCGCGCGAGCGATGACGCGCCACCGCCGCGAAGCCCATGTTCTGCAAGAGCGCGCCGTAGGACTGCGGCTGCGAGGTGGCGTACTCGACGAACTCGAGGCCGTCGATGCCGAGCGGATTGGACGGCTCGGGCAATGGTTCTTTCAGGCTCATGCGGGCGGGATCCCCAATATGCTACGCGCCTCGGGTTTGAGCGAGAGCATGCCGCCGCGCTCGCGTCCGGTGCCGGACCGGCCGCCGGTCGAGAGCTGCGTGATCATGCCGGGGCAGTGCCTGTGGATGGCCTCGCGCACTTTCGCGAAGCGCTTCGGGTCGGAGGTGGGCCGGCCTTCCTCGTCGCGCGTGTGCAGATGCACGAGCGTCGCGCCGGCTTCGAATGCTTCGTGCGTGGACTCGACCTGCTCGGCGGGCGCGATCGGCACCGCGGGATTGTCCTTCTTGCCCGGCAGTGATCCCGTGATGGCGACGGTGATGATGCAGGGCTTGGTCATCGCGCAGCGTGCACGATAGCATCTGCGGCGAGGAGAGAGGAGTCCTGGGCGATTTCCTGCAGCTCGTGGTCTCGGGCACGGCGGTCGGCGCCATCTACGCGCTCGCGGCGCTCGGCTTCACGCTGCTGTGGCAGGCCTCGGGCACGATCAACTTCGCGCAGGGCGAGTTCGTGATGGTGCCGGCGTTCATCACGCTCCTTTGCCTCGGCTACGGCATGCCGCTCGCGCCTGCCTTCGTCGTCACCTGCCTCGTATCGATGGCGCTGCTCGGCGTGGCGTTCAAAAAGGCGGTGGTCGACCCGCTCATCCGCCACGGCGTGATACCGCTCGTCATCGCCACGCTCGGGCTCTCGATCGGCCTCAAGAACCTGGTGAAGGCCGGCTACAACGCCGGGCCGAATCCATTTCCGAACATCTTTCCGAGCACGCTGATCTCGCTCGGGCCGCTGCGCATCTCGGCGTACGACATCGGCGCGCTGGTGCTTGCCGGCGTCATCGTCATCGCGCTGCAGACCTTCCTCAACCGCACCGTCACCGGCCGCGCCATGCAGGCCGTCGCGCAGAACAGCGAGGCGGCGAGCGTGCTCGGCATCAACGTGAAGCGCATGGTGCTGTATGTCTTCCTGATCAACGCGCTGCTCGCCGCTGTGACGGCGCTGCTCGTGACGCCGACCTATCTTGCCAAGTTCGACATGGGCGACATCATCGGCCTCAAGGCGTTCTACGCCGCGATCATCGGCGGCTTCAACCAGACGCGCGGCGCGCTCCTTGGCGGCGTGCTGGTCGGCGTGCTCGAGAACCTGACCGGCGCCTATCTCTCGCCCGCGTACAAGGAGGGCGTGGCGCTGATGCTGTTCCTCGTCGTGATCCTCTTCAAGCCCGAAGGGCTGCTCGGCAAGGCCGAGGAGCGCAAAGTATGAGGATGGCTGTCGTCCTCGTCGCGGCACTTGCGGCGCTCGCGTTCGCGCCGCTCGGGCTCAAGAACTACGGCGTCTATCTGCTGACGCTCTGGTGCGTCTACGTGATGGCGGGCATGGGACTCAATCTCACCGTCGGCTACGCGGGCCAGATGTCGATCGGCCATGCCGCGTTCCTCGGCATCGGCGCCTATACGGCAGCAATACTGATGAAGCTCGGCTGGTCCTTCTGGTTCGTGCTGCCGGTCGCCGCGCTCCTTTGCTTCGCGGTCGGCCTGGTGCTCGGCTTCCCGGCGCTGCGCGTGCAGCACCACTATCTCGCGTTCGCCACGCTCGGCTTCAACGTGCTCATGTACCTCGTCTTCCGCAACGAGGAGTGGCTCACCGGCGGCACGTTCGGCATCTCGGGCATCCAGCGTCCCGGGTTTTTCGCCCTTTCGCTCGACGGCGGCGCGGCGTATTTCTACTTCACCTACGTCTCGACCCTCCTGCTCGCGCTCGTGCTCCGGTGGATCATCCGCTCGCCCTGGGGCCGTGCCTTTGCGGCGCTGCGCGACAACCCGATCCGCGCCGAGAGCCTCGGCGTCAACATCATGGCCTACACGCTGCTCGCTTTCGCCATCGGTGCGGCGTTCGCGGGCATCGCCGGCGCCTATTTCGCGGCGCTCGTGCAGTTCATCGAGCCGGCGCCGTTCAGCCTGAGCGCATCGCTCCTGATGCTGCTGATGGTAATCGTCGGCGGCTCGGGCCGCTTCTTCGGCCCGCTGCTCGGTGCGGCGATCGTGATTCTGCTGCCGGAATGGCTGCGCTTCATGCAGGACTGGTATCTCGTGGTGTTCGGCCTCGCCGTGGTGGCGCTCATGATCTGGCTGCCCGGCGGCCTGCTTTCCATCCCGGAGCGCGTGCGGCGCGCCGCATTTTCCAAATGACGCCCTTTCTGGAAGTGAAGAACTGCGTCAAGCACTACGGCGCCATCCGCGCGGTGGACGGCGTGAGCTTCTCCGTCGGCCCGGGCGAGATCGTCGGCGTGATCGGCCCGAACGGCAGCGGCAAGACCACGCTCTTCAACGCGATCCTCGGCCAGATCCGCCCCACTTCCGGTCACATGGAGTTCTGCGGCGAGGACATCACCGGCATGTCGCCGCTCGAGCTCGCGCGCAGAGGCGTGGGCCGCACGTTCCAGACGCTGCAGGTGTTCGGCAAGCTCTCGGTGCGCGACAACCTGATCGTCGCGGCGCAGGAATTCAGGGGCACGCTGCGCACGCGGCTGTTCGCCGCGCCGGACGCGGGACTCGGAAAACATGCCGACGAGATGATCGAGCTCTTTCGCCTCCAGCACGTCGCGCATCTGCCGGCGGGCAGCCTCTCCTACGGCCAGCAGAAGCTGATCGACATCGCCATGACCTTCATGCCGGCGCCGCGCCTCGTGCTGCTCGATGAGCCGTGCGCGGGCGTCAATCCGGCGCTGGTGGAGCAGCTGCGCGAGCTGCTCGTGCGGCTCAACACGGCGCAGGGCGGGAGCTTCGTCGTCATCGAGCACAACATGGACTTCATCATGCGGCTTTGCCCGCGCGTCATCTGCATGGTGGAAGGCAAGGTGCTGGCCGCCGGCAAGCCCGAGGAGGTCCAATCGAACCGCGCCGTGCTGGAGGCGTACCTTGGCAATTGAGTTCCGCCAGGTCGTCGCCGGCTACTCGCCGACGCTCACCATCCTGAACGAGCTCAGCTTCGACGCGCGCGACGGCGAGATCACGCTCCTCATCGGGCCGAACGGCGCCGGCAAGTCCACCGCGCTGAAGACGCTTTTCGGGCTGCTCGCGCCGCGCAGCGGCGATATTCGCCTCGACGACAGGAGCGTGGCGGGCACCACGCCGCGCGACATGCTCGCGCACGGCGTGGCGTTCGTGCCGCAGGGACGCAACCTCTTCGGCTCGCTCTCGGTGCTGCACAACCTCGAGCTCGGCGGCATCACACTCGCGCGCAGCGTTCTGCACGAACGCATCGGCGAGGTGCTGGAGCGCTTCCCTGGCGTCCGCGAGCGCCTTGCCAACCAGGCCTCTACGCTCTCGGGCGGCGAGCAGAAGCAGCTCGAGATCGCCCGCGCGCTGCTCTTGCGCCCGCGCGTGATTCTCATCGACGAGCCGTCGATCGGGCTCTCGCCGCTCATCAGCCAGGAGGTGTTTCGGCTCCTGCGCACGCTCGCCGACGCCGGCACCACCGTGCTGATGGTCGAGCAGAACGTGCGCAGCGCGCTCAAGTTCGCCGATCGCGCGCTGGTGCTCGAGATGGGCCGCCTCGCGCTCGATCGGCACGCGAGCGAGCTGCTGGAGGACCCCAACCTCAATCGCCTGTTCCTCGGCGGCTCGGTAGTGCAGAAGGCGCCATGAAACGCCCGCTTGGCCTCGCCGCGCTGACTGTGCTCGAGCTGCCGCATCACGAGCAGGTGAGCGTCGCCGCGCAGGCCGGCTATTCGCACGTCGGGCTGCGGCTCGTGCCCGTCGCCGGTCAGCCCTACCAGCATCCTGTGGACATCGCCGAAATCAAGGCGAGGCTCGCCGATACCGGCGTGCGCCTGCTGGACGTCGAGGTCTTCCGCCTCACCGCCGGGACGGGGATCGCGCAGTTCGAACCGGCGCTCGCGGCCGCGGCGGAGCTCGGCGCCGCGCATATCCTCGCGCATGGCGCCGACCCTGACGCGGCGCGCCTCGCCGAGAACTTCGGCCGGCTTTGCGATCTCGCCGCACGCTATCGCCTGGTCGCCAACCTCGAGCCGATGCCGTGGGTCGATGTCTCCAGCATCGACAAAGCGCTCGCCGTGCTGCGCGCCGCGGCGCGGGCGAATAGCGGCCTGCTCGTCGATGCGATCCATTTCTACCGTGCCGGCGACCGGCTGGACGAGCTCGCTCTGGTCCCGCGGCAGTACTTGCAGTACGCCCAGTTCTGCGATGCGCGGCGCGAGCCTCCCGCCGACATGCAGGAGATCATCCGCCAGGCGCGGGCCGACCGGCTGATGCCGGGCGAGGGCGGGCTCGATCTCGCGGGCCTGTTGCGCGCGCTGCCGGCGGAGCTGTCGCTCAGCCTCGAAATCCCGTACGCCCGGCCGATGCCGGCGCTCGAGCGCGCGCGGCGCGCGCGCGAGGCCACGCTGCGGCTGCTCGACCAATTGTGATGATCCGCGGCACCACGCGCCTCATTGCCCATATCGGCTATCCGACGCATACGTTCAAGGCGCCGCTGATTTACAACCCGTACTTCGAGCACGCCGGAATCGACGCGGTCGTGGTGCCGATGGCATGCGAACCTGAGCCGTATCCGGCGTTGCTGCGTGCGGTGTTCAGGCTGGCGAATATAGCTGGCGCGCTCATCACCATGCCGCACAAGGTGACGACCGTCGCCCTGCTCGATGAGGTCTCGCCCGCGGTGAAGGTGGCCGGCTCGTGCAACGCCGTGCGCCGCGCGCCGGATGGCCGTCTGCAGGGCGAGATGTTCGACGGCGAGGGCTTCGTGCGCGGCATGCGTCGCAAAGGATTCAACGTGCAGGGCGCGCGCGCCCTCGTGGTCGGCGCGGGCGGTGTCGGCTCGGCGATCGCGGCAGCGCTCGCTGCGGCGGGTGCCGCGCAGCTCACGCTGTTCGACGCACACCCTGAATCCGCCACCCGCCTCGCGCAGCGCCTTGGGGAGCACTACGCAGGCTTGCGCGTTACCACCGGCAGCAACGATCCCGCAGGGCATGACCTCGTGGTGAATGCCACGCCGCTCGGCATGAAGGAGGGCGATGCCCTGCCCATGGATGTATCGCGGCTTGCGCGCGAGACCTATGTCGGCGAAGTGGTGATGCGGGAGGAGATGACGCCATTGCTCAAGGCGGCGCGGGCGCGCGGCTGCCGCGTACAGGTTGGCACGGATATGCTGTTCGAGCAGATTCCTGCCTATCTCGAGTTCTTCGGCTTGCCGACGACCACTCCGGACGCGCTGCGCGCCCTCGCGCGGATCAGCTACTGATGCTCGGCAAGGCTGCCGTCGCCATCTGGTGCGACGTCGCCTACGGCGTGAGGCCGGAGTTCGACAACTGGCATGCGCACGAGCACATGCCGGAGCGGCTGGCGATCCCGGGATTCCTGCGAGGCTCGCGCTGGGTAGAGGAACGAGGCGAGGGCTATTTCATCCTCTACGAGGTGCAGAACGAAGCCGTAACCACCGGCCGGGCGTACCTCGAGCGCCTCAACAACCCGACGCCGTGGTCGCGCAAGATGATGCCGCACCATCGCAACATGGTGCGCGGCTTGTGCCGCGTGGAAGCGAGCGGCGGCACGGCGCTCGGCCAGGCGCTCGCGACGATCCGCTTCTCCGCCGACGGCGCGCGCTCAGCGGTGCTACTTCCCTGGATGCGCGGGGCGCTCGCGGCCATGCCGCAGCGCGAGGGACTCGTGGCGGCGGCGCTCCTGCGCGATGTGGGCCGCGCGCCGGCGCGCGACACCGTCGAGCAGCGGCTGCGCGGCGGCGACACGGCACCGGAGTGCATCGCGCTCGTCAGCGGTTATCGCGCCGACGCGGTGGCCGATGTCATAGCGCGGGAGCTCGGCGAAGAGAACATGCGCAAGCACGGCGCGGCACCGGGGCGCGTGGCGGGCGTTTATCGCCTCGCGTTCGCACTGGCCGCGACTGGCTATACTGGGCGCCCCGAGGAGGCTGCATGATTTTTGATTTGCGCATCTACACGCTGCACAACAACAAGTTCGCCGCGTGGCTGAAGCTCTATGAGGAGTACGGGCATCCGACGCAGGTGAAGCACTGCGGCGAGCCTGTGTTCTATGCCACCGCCGAGGTCGGACCGCTCAACCAGGTGGTGCACGTCTGGAAATACTCGAGCCAGGCCGAGCGCGAGAAGAAGCGCGACGCCCTGATGGCCGACCCGGCGTTCCAGGCGTACCTCGCGAAGAGCCGCGAGCTCGGCGCGCATCAGAGCCAGGAGTGCCGCATCCTCAAGT
Organism: Burkholderiales bacterium; assembly: GCA_035689325.1. Classification (GTDB taxonomy): domain Bacteria; phylum Pseudomonadota; class Gammaproteobacteria; order Burkholderiales; family SG8-39; genus SCGC-AG-212-J23. Next base: position 33,591 of record DASSLQ010000283.1, read on the forward strand.
CCACCTCGTTCTCGCCGCTCTGAGATGGCGCCGGAGTTGCGCCGCGCCTGCCTGATGGGGCACCCGGTAGCCCACTCGCGCTCGCCGATGATCCATAACTATTGGTGCAAGCAGCTCGGCATCGCCGGCGTATACGAGCTCAAGGATTTGACGCCCGAAGAGTTTCCCGGCTTCGTCCGCGCGCTGGGCAAGAACGGCTATGCAGGCGGCAACGTCACCGTCCCGCATAAGGAAGTCGCGTTCAAGCTGGCGAGCCAGCGCGATGCCGCGGCCGACGCGGTCGGCGCAGTGAATGTGCTCTGGGTCGAGAACGGCCGGCTGCTGGGCGGCAACTCCGACACGCACGGCTTCATCGCCAACCTCGACGAGCGCGCGAGCGACTGGAAGGTGCCGGGCTGCCGCGCGCTGGTGCTCGGCGCCGGCGGCGCCGCGCGCTCGGCGGTCTACATGCTCAGGCAGCGCGGCGTGGACGTGGACATCGTGAATCGCACCCTTTCCCGAGCACAGGAACTCGCTGCACGCTTCGGCGCGCGTGCGCATGGCGCGGATGCGCTGGCGCGGCTGCTGCCAGCGGCCGACCTGCTGGTGAACTGCACGTCGCTCGGCATGGCCGGCAAGGGCACGCTGGACATCGATCTGGCGCCGCTCAAGCGCAGTGCAGTGGTCTACGACGTGATCTATGTGCCGCTCGAGACGGCGCTGCTGAAGAGCGCGCGCAGCCGCGGCCATCGCACCGTCGACGGCCTCGGCATGCTGCTGCATCAGGCGGGCTACGGCTTTCGCAAATGGTTCGGCGGCAATCCGCAGGTGACACCCGAGCTGCGCTCGATGCTCGAGGCCGACATCAACGCAAAGACGCCGAAGTGAAAATCTCAACGGAGGGAAACACATGAAGATGTGGATGGCAGGCGCCGCCGCGGCGCTCGTGGCGGGATTGGCAGTGGCCCAGGGCCAGCCGGTGAAGATCTACGGCCTGGTCGAGCTCTCGGGCACTGGAGCGACGTCGGGCACCAACTTCAACGACGGCGTGAAGCTCGCCGTGAAGGAGATCAATGCCGGCAGCGGGATCCTCGGCCGCAAGATCGAGTACACGGCGAGTGACACGCAGTCGCAGCCGCAGGTGGCAAAGGCGCTCGCGGTGCGCGCGATCGACGATGGCGCGTACTTCGTCATGGGGCCGGTGTTCTCGCGCTCGATCCTGGTCAGCATGGCGGAGACGCGGCGCGCCGAGATCCCGAACTTCACCGGCGGCGAGGCGGCCGCCATCACGCAGCAGGGCAATCCCTACATCTTCCGCACGTCCTTCACGCAGGCGAACGCCATGCCGAAGGTGGCGCGCTACATCAAGGACACGGTGAAGGCAAAGACCGTGGCGCTCATCTGGGTAAACAACGATTTCGGCAAGGGCGGGCGCGATGTCTTCGTAAAGACCATCGAGCCGCTCGGCATCAAGGTGCTTGCCGACGTCTCGACCGATCCCGGGCAGGTGGACTTCTCCGCCGCGGTGCTGAAGGCGCGGCAGGCGAATGCGGATGCGCTGTTCGTCTACTGCAACGAGGAAGAGTCCGCCCGCGCGCTGCGCGAGCTGCGCAAGCAGGGCTACGACAAGCCGATCATCGGCGAGACCGTGCTCACGAGCCAGAAGGTGATCGAGCTCGCGGGCGACGCCGCGAACGGCGCGGTCGCGCATGTCGGCCTTACCGCGGACGCGCCCAGCCCTCTGATCCGTGACTTCGCCTCGAAGTTCCAGAAGGAGTACAACTACAAGCCCGACCACAACGGCCTCAAGGGCTACACGGCGATGTACGTGGCCAAGGCGGTGACCGAGAAGGTGGGCAAGCTCGATCCGAAGGCGTTTGCCAAGACCATGCACGGCATCAGCCTGTCGGCCAAGCAGTACCCCGGCATCCTGATGGACGTGAGCTTCGACCAGCACGGCGATCTCGATCGCGAGAGCTTCATGACCAAGGTGGTGAACGGAAAGCAGGAAGTCATAGCGACGCTGCCGCCCGCGTCCGCGAAGTAGCGCCTGCCCGTGAAGGACGCGCGCGACCGGCGCCTCGCGCGCATGAAATGGCTCGCGACGGGGCTGCTCGTGCTCGCGGGCGCGGTCTATGTGGCGGCGCAGGCGTTCGAGCCCGCGTACCCGTGGCTCTACTACGTGAGCGTGACGGCCGAGGCGTCGATGGTCGGCGCGATCGCCGACTGGTTCGCGGTGACCGCGCTTTTCCACCATCCGCTCGGCCTGCGCTTCATCCCGCATACGGCGATCATTCCGCGCAACAGGCAGCGCCTTGCGACCGGGCTCTCGCACTTCATCCAGACGAATTTCATGACGAGCGCGGCGGTGGTGCAGCGCATCCGCGATTTCCAGCCCGCGCGCACGCTCTATGGCTGGCTGCTGCGGGTGGAGAACGCCGAGGCGGTCGCCACCTACGTCACGCGGCTCACCGCCTATCTGCTCGGCGCAATGGACGACGAGCGCGTGCGTGGTTTCCTGCAGCAGGCGATCATCGGCCGCCTGAAGGACGCCGACATCGCGAGCGGGGCCGCCGAGCTGCTCGATGTGCTCACCGAGAACAAGCGCCATCATGAGCTGCTCAATGCGGCGCTCGCGGCGCTCGACGAGCTGCTCGCGCGCGCCGAGACTCAGGGGTATATCGCGGGCGAGGTGGCGAAGAGCGCGCCGCTGCTCAAGTGGTTCTCCGATCTCTTCCAGCTGAAGCTCGATGAGCGCGCGGCGCTCAGGATCGTCGAAGTAGCGGTGCAGAAGATCAAGGAAGTGCGCAATAGCGAAAGCCACGCGCTGCGCGAGCGCTTCGATGCGTATGTCGCCGGCTTCATCGCGCGGCTGAAGAGCGACGACGCGCTGCGCGGCCGCGTGCACCGCCTGCGCGACGACGCGCTCGCGAGCCCGGCGCTCGCCGCCTACCTCGGCGGCGTGTGGGACGAATTGCGTGCCTGGCTCGCCGCCGAGCACGACCGGCGTCCGGCGTCGCTGCACCAGCGCATCACCGGCATGCTGGAAGCGCTCGGCCGCACGCTGCGCGCCGATCGCGAGATGCAGGCGTGGATCGACGAGCAGATCCTGAACGGCGCCGCGAGCGTCGTGGAGGAGCACCGGGCCAAGATCGGCCGCTTCATCGAGGACCAGATCATGAGCTGGCAGCAGCAGAAGCTCGTTGCCGAGCTCGAGCGCCACATCGGGCCGGACCTGCAGTACATCCGCATCAACGGCACGCTCGTCGGCGGGCTTGCCGGCCTCCTGATCGCCGCGATCACGCAACTCGTGCGCTAGCCGTCGGCACGCTTATTGCGAGAACGCACCTCCAAAGCAACGACGGAGAGAGCGTTGGATGGCAGCTTTTACCGAGCGCCGGGTGGCGTCGAACCCGGCTCTTATTCCGCCGACGGGAGATCGGCGGCGCCCCGCCCCGCAGGTCGATGCGCGCGCCGAGGAGGCGTACTGGCGCGTCCATTACCTGCGCGAGCCGTATTACGAGCGGGGCTACGCCTTCGAGGACTACCTGCCCGCGTATCGCACCGGCTGGGAAGGCCGCGTGCGCTACCACGGGCGCAGCTTCGAGCAGGCCGAGCGCGAGCTAGCGCGCGACTACCAGCGCAACCGCGGCGGGTCACTGCTCGACTGGCGCCGCAACCGCCACGCCGCGCTCGCGGCGTGGGAGCGCTTCGATCACTAGACCCTTACGAAAAGCGTAACCAGCGGCTCGGAACCGCGCTGTGCGCTCCAGTGGCCGTGCAGCCCGGCGTCGAACGTCGCGCCTTGCGGGAGGAGATCCGCGGCGTAGAAGTGCTCGCCCGGCCGGAAGCGACGCACCGTGCCGTCGCGCAGCCCGATCTCCATCTCGCCGCGCAGGATGAAGACCCATTGCGGCCTGGGCGTGCAGTGCCATTGGCTGCGAAAGCCGAGCGGGCTGTGCCGCAGTTGATAACCGCTCGCAGGAAAGACGGGCGATAGCAGCGTCTGTGGATTGCCCTCGGTGAGCTCGATCGGCTCGTCCCTGAATCGTGCGCGGCCATCGCGATCGGTGAACAGCACGACCTTGGTAAACGCGCTCATCAGCGGCGGTACTTCTCGATGGCCTTGGTATGCAACGCCATGCCGTGCCCGGGTTTGTCCGGAATGCGGAAGAAGCCGTCCTTGCATTCGGGCAGCTCGGCGAAGAGATCGGGCGGCGCCCAGTCCATGAACTCGACCAAGAAGCCGTTGGCGAGCGCGCCCACCACATGGAGGGCGATCTCGTGGATGAGGTGCGGCGTGAGCGCGACGCCGTGGGCCGCCGCCAGTTTTCCGATGCGCAGCGTCTCGGAAAACCCGTTGGCGCGGCATACGTCCGGCATCGCGTAGTGGACCGACTTGCGCTCGAACAGCTGCTTGAATTCCCAGCGCGTGTAGTGGTTCTCGCCGCCGGCGAGCGGGATGCGGATCGAGCGCGCGACCTCGGCGTAGCCGTCGTAGTCGTCGGCGAGCACCGGCTCTTCGTACCAGACGAGGTCGAATTCCTCCAGCACCCGCGCCTGGCGCTGGTTGCCGATCACGTCCCGGCCCTGGTTGACGTCCACCATCATGCGCACGCCCGGTCCGAGCGCCTTCTTCACCGCGCCGACTCGGCTTGCGTTCACGGCGGGATCGGGATGGTGGATCTTCATCTTGTAGTACTTGCAGCCAAGCGCGGCGTATTTCTGCGCCTCGCCGACGAGGTCGTCGATGGTGTACTTCGCCCAGCCGCCGCTGCCGTAGGCGGCGACGCGATCGCTCACCGCGCCCCAGAGCTTGTAAAGCGGCTGGTTCGCGGCCTTGCCGGCGATATCCCATAGCCCAATGTCGAGCGCGGAGAGCGCGTAAGCGGCGACGCCCTGCTTCTTGATGCCCATGTCGACGCGGAACATCTTTTCCCA
>DASSLQ010000284.1:0-5079 GCA_035689325.1 Burkholderiales bacterium
GAAGGCCGCCGAAGGCGGGCGGGTGAAGGGCTCCGGGCTGGGACTCGCCATCGCGCGCGAGTTCGTCGAGGCGCACGGCGGCCAGATTGCAGTAGTGGGCGGCGGCGCGGGCGGGCATTTCCGCGTGACGCTTCCGCGCCGTTCGGCGCGTACGCTGGCCGACGCCGCGTAACGACGCCCGGGCGAGAATCTTGCGGCTATTTCTGCACCGAAGGGGAACCGAGGAAGAATGAGTGAAAATCCAAAGGTCCTGCTGGTCGACGACGACAAGGACCTCCTGCAACTGATCGCCATGCGGCTTTCGGCCGCGGGCTACGACGTCACGGCCGTCGAATCCGGCGAGGCGGCGCTCGCGAGCCTCGCGGTTGCGCGCCCGCAGACGGTGATCACGGACCTGCGCATGCACGGCATGGACGGCATGGCCCTCTTCGACGCCATCCATCGCGATTCGCCTTCGCTGCCGGTCGTGATCCTGACCGCGCACGGCACGATCCCGGAAGCCGTGAGCGCCACGCGCCGGGGCGTGTTCTCGTTCTTGACGAAACCCTTCGAGCCGAAGGTGCTGCTCGACACCGTCGCGGAAGCGATGCGTCTTTCGTCGCCGCCGGCGGGCGAGCGCGAAAGCTGGCGCGCCGAGATCATGACCCGCTCGTCGGCCATGGAGGATCTGTTGGCCCAGGCGCGACGCGTCGCCGCCTCCGATGCGAGCGTCTGCATCTTCGGCCAGAGCGGCACGGGCAAGGAGTTGCTCGCGCGCGCGATCCACAGGGCAAGCGCGCGGCGCGAAGCGCCGTTCGTGGCGGTGAACTGCGGCGCGATCCCCGAAGGCCTGCTCGAGTCGGAGCTCTTCGGGCACAAGAAGGGCTCGTTCACCGGCGCGGTGGCCGATCGCCGCGGTCTCTTCCAGGCCGCCACCAGCGGCACGCTCTTCCTCGACGAGGTCGGCGACATGCCGCTCTCGCTGCAGGTCAAGCTGCTGCGCGCGCTGGAGGAAAGAAAAATCCGTCCGGTCGGCTCTCACGAGTCGCACGACGTCGACGTGCGCGTGATCTCGGCGACGCACCGCAAGCTCGAGGAGCGCATCGCCAGCGGCGAGTTCCGCGAGGACCTTTACTACCGCCTCAACGTGGTGAAGCTGTACATCCCCTCGCTCGCCGAGCGGCGCGAGGACATTCCGCTCATCGCCAACCATGCGCTCACCAAGCTCGCCGAGCGCTATCGGCGCGGCCGCCTGCAGTTCTCGCCGGAAGCGATGGAGGTACTGGTCTCTGCGCCATGGCCCGGCAACGTGCGCCAGCTATTGAACGTCGTCGAGCAGGCCGTCGCGCTCGCGGCGACCGAGGTGATACCGGAATCGCTGGTGCGCCAGGCGCTCGATGTCGCCGACACCGCGCTCACGCCGCTCGATGAAGCGCGCAAGGCATTCGAGCGCGACTACCTCGTGCGCATCCTCAAGATCACGGGCGGCAACGTCACCAAGGCGGCGCGCCTTGCCGGACGCAATCGCACCGAGTTCTACCGCCTGCTCGAGCGCCACTCGCTCGAGCCCGGCATGTTCAAAGGCACAGGTCAGAAGGAGAAGGCAACCGCATGACCAAGGTATTGGCATTCCTCGGCGCCGCCGCGCTGGCGTTCAGCGCCTGGGCGCAGAACCTCGGGCCGGACCAGCTCGTGCAGAAGATCACCGACGAGATCGTCGCTGCGATCAAGAGCGACAAGCAGCTCGCCGCCGGCGACAAGCAGAAGGCGGTCAAGCTCGCCGAAGAGAAGGTCCTGCCCTTCATCGACTTCGAGCGGGCGACGCGCCTCGCCGTCGGCCGTGCCTGGCGCGAGGCGACGCCGGAGCAGAAGCAGCGCCTGGTCACCGAGTTCCGCAATATGCTGGTGCGCACCTACTCGAACGCGATCTCCGCCTACCAGGGCCAGACGCTCAAGGTGCTGCCCCAGCGCGGCAAGCAGGACCCGGAAGAGACCGTGGTGCGCACGCAGTACCTTCGCGCCGGCGGCCAGCCGCTGCCGATCGACTTCACCATGCACCAGAAGGACGGCACCTGGAAGGTGTACGACATCACGGTCGAGGGCGTGAGCCTGGTGATGACCTACCGCTCTGAGTTCGATGCGGTGGTCAAGCAGGAAGGCATCGACGGCCTGATCAAGCGCCTCGCGCAGAAGAACATTCCCGCCGCCGTGGGCGGCAGCGCTGCGGGCGAGAAACCGGCCGCGAAGACCGACAAGAAGTAGCCTTCCCCGCGCAGCGCGGGTCCTGAGTATCCTCGGGAAATGGATTCTCTTGGTCAGTTGCTCGCCAGGAACCGCGCCTGGGCTGCCGACATGGCGCGCCAGGACGCGCAGTTCTTCAAGCGACTCGAGCGCCAGCAGGCGCCGCAATACCTGTGGATCGGCTGCTCGGACAGCCGCGTGCCGGCGAACCAGATCGTGGGACTGCTTCCCGGCGAGATGTTCGTGCATCGCAATGTGGCGAACATCGTGGTGCACGCCGACCTCAATTGCGTGTCGGCGATCCAGTATGCGGTCGATGTGCTCAAGGTGAAGCACATCATCGTCTGCGGTCACTACGGCTGCCAGGGCGTGCTGGCAGCATTGCGCGATGACAAGCTCGGCCTTTGCGACAACTGGCTGCGCCACGTGCAGGATGTGCGCTGGAAGCACGCCGGCGACATCGCGCGCCTCGCCACGGAGCGCGAGCGGCACCGGCGCCTTTGCGAGCTCAATGTCGCGGAGCAGGTGGTGAACGTCAGCCAGACGACGGTGCTCGGCGATGCCTGGGCCCGAGGCCAGGAGATCGCCGTGCACGGCTGGATCTACGACATTGCCGACGGGCTGCTGCACGAGCTCGCGGCACCGCGCACTGCGCCGCCTAACGCGTAGGCGCCGGCTAGTCCGGTGGACGCGGCCGCGGGCTCTGGCGCAGGGTGAGGCTCACGCGAGCGGCCGTGACCGAGTCGCGCACGAGCGTCTCGATCGCACGCGAGAGGTCTTCGCGCGCGACGACCAGGAAGCGCAGCGGTGACCGGTTGCCGAACTCGAGCGTTGTGGCGCCCCGGCTGAAGCGACCGGTAGCGAGGTCCTGTTCGCTGACGCGTTCTACCGCGCCGCTCTCGCTATCGCGGCGATAGAGCGGCACGACCGCAGAAAGCGCGAGCGCGATCACGTCGAGCGTCTTCGATTCCTTGCACGCGTGCTCCGGAAACAGCCGGTCGTGGACCATCGCGGCGACCCGCGCCAGTGGAATGAATTCGGGTCCGATCGGCTCGCGTGCCTCGGCCATGACCGGCCAGCATACGGCCGCGAGCCGCATGTGCCCCGCGCGGCCTACCGTGCCGTTCGGCCTATGCCGCGCTGCTTGCGTCCGAGCTGCCGCTGCGCAACGGCTCGATCAGCCGCAGCACTTCCTTCGGCTCGCAGGGCTTGAGCAGGTAGTGATCGAAGCCGACCGCCGTGCCGACCAGCCGGTCGGAGCTTCTGGTCCACACGCCGGAGATCGCGATCAGCAGCGGCGCCAGCGCGCCGTGGCGCTCGCGCAGCTCGCGCGCGACGGCGTAACCGCTCATGCCCGGCATGTTGATGTCGACGATCACGACATCGGGACGCAACAACCGGCAGGCTTCGAGCACTTCGTCGCCGCGCAGGGTCGTGTGCACCGCGTCGCCTTCGTCGCGCAGCACCAGTGCGAGCGTCGTCGCCGTGTCGCGATCGTCGTCTGCGATGAGGACGCGCAGCGGCAGCCGCTTGCCCTTGGGCTGTTCACTGTTCGCCGAGACCAAATGGAGATTTCTGCCGGATTTCGACGGCACGCGCCGATTCTAGTCCCGGCTTTGCTACACCGCGTAGCGCGAAAGGCAATTTGACGGCCCAGCGACAGCGTGTAGCAATTCTATCTACAGACTTCCTCGAGGAGCGCGAGCAGGCCTTTGAGCAACGCTTGCGGCGTGGGCGGGCAGCCACCGATATGCAGATCGACGGGCACGACGCGCGACACGCCGCCGACGCAGGCGGGGCTCGGCGCGAACAGCCCGCCGTCGCGCGCGCAATCGCCGACCGCCACTACCCATTTCGGATCCGGCGTCGCGGCGTAGGTGCGCTCGAGTGCCTCGCGCATGTTGCGGGTGACGGGTCCGGTCACGAGCAGCACGTCGGCATGGCGCGGCGAGGCGACGAAGCGCAGCCCGAAGCGCTCGAGGTCGTAGACGATGTTGTTCAGCGCGTGGATTTCGAGCTCGCAGCCGTTGCAGGAGCCCGCGTCGACCTCGCGTATCGAAAGCGAGCGCCCCAGGCGCTGGCGCGCGGCGTGATCGACGCGCGCGGCGAGCTCGGCGAGCGCCGCATCGTCGGGCGGCGGCGCGGGCTCGGTGAGGGGTCCCTGCACCAAGCGCTTGAGAAGGAGCGTGCGCATCTAGAGGTCGTGTCCCGAGTACGAGCAGTTGAACGACTTGTTGCAGAGCGGGAAGTCCGCCACGATGTTGCCCTCGATCGCCGCTTCGAGCAGCGGCCACTGGAACCATGACGGATCGCGCAGATGGCAGCGCGCCACGCGGCCGTCCGTGCCCATGCGTACCCAGACGAAGACGTCGCCGCGGAAGCCTTCGACGAGCGCGCTGCCTTCGCCGGCGCTGGCGCGTGGCTCGACCTGGATCGGTCCCGCCGGCAGGGCGGCCATCAGCTGCTCGATGAGCGCCACGCTTTGCCCGACCTCGCGGATGCGGATCCAGACGCGCGCGTTGACATCGCCCGCCTGCACCACCGGCACGTCGAACGTGAGCTCGCCGTAAGGCGCATAGCCGGGCGTGCGGCGCGCATCGAAAGTGCGCCCCGAGGCCCGGCCGACATAGCCGCCGGCCGCGAACTCGGCGGCGAGCGCCGGCGTGAGGATGCCGGTGCCGACCGTGCGGTCCTTGAGCGACTCGGTGTTGTCGTACACCTCGACGAGCTGCGGGAAGCGGCTGCGCAAGAGCGCCGTCAAGGTGCGCAGCGCGTGCGCGCCGTCCGCGGCGAGATCGGTGCGCACGCCGCCGGGAACGACGCAATCCATCATCAGGCGATGCCCGAAGCACAACGCGG
>DASSLQ010000285.1:0-24140 GCA_035689325.1 Burkholderiales bacterium
CCCAACGTCTACGGCATCGACATGCCCACGCGGGCGGAGCTGATCGCCGCGCATCGCAGCGAGGAAGAGGTATGCCGCGAGATCGAGGCGGATGCCCTGATCTACCAGGACCTCGACGAGCTGAAGGACGCGGTGCGGCGCGCCAATCCGCGCCTCGCCAATTTCGAGACCTCCTGCTTCGACGGCCACTACGTGACCGGCGATGTCACCATCGATTACCTGCGCACCATCGAGACCCAGCGCGACGCTGCGCGCGATGCGAGCGAGGAGGACGCCCAGCTGGACTTGAATTTGGCGGCGTAGTTCGTGGTTCCCGCTTTCGCGGGGGCGACTCGTTCAGCACTTCCCTAAGAGACCCCCTGCCTGATATAGTCACCTTACTCGCGCCGATTTGAGCCACAGCTTGCGGGCGCGTAACAAATGCCGCTAAAGCGTGCCGAAGACCCGGACCCGCATTAGTGGCAACTGAGCGGCCGGGTTTTTTTTATGGATGAAAAGCTAGAGATCGCAACACTCGGGGTGCGCGCCGGCCAGGTGCGCAGCCAGTTCCAGGAGCACTCGGAGGCGCTGTATCTCACTTCGAGCTTCGTCTTCGAGAACGCCGCGCAGGCCGCGGCGCGCTTCGCGGGCGAGGAGGGCATGGTGTACACGCGCTACACCAACCCGACCGTCGCCATGTTCCAGGATCGGCTCGCGGCGCTCGAGGGGGCCGAGTCCTGCGTTGCCACTGCCTCCGGCATGGCGGCGATCCTCGCGACCGCGCTCGTGCATCTCAGGACGGGCGATCACGTGGTCTGCTCCAATGCCGTGTTCGGCGCAACCATCCAGCTCTTCAGCAACATCCTCGCCCGCTTCGGTATCGAAACGACGTTCGTCTCGCCGACGCGCGTGGACGAATGGCGGCAGGCGATCAAACCTCGCACGCGGCTCCTCTTCCTGGAAACGCCGTCGAACCCGCTCACCGAGGTCTCCGATATCCGCGCGCTCGCGCAGGTAGCCAAGTCGGCGGGCGCGCTGCTGGCGGTAGACAACGTGTTCTGCACGCCGGCGCTGCAGCGGCCGCTCGAGCTCGGCGCCGATCTCGTGATCCATTCGGCCACGAAATACATCGACGGCCAGGGCCGCGTGATGGGCGGCGCTGTCGCGGGAGCGAAATCCCGGGTCGGCGAGCCGATGACCGCGTTCCTGCGCACCGCGGGCCCGACGCTCTCGCCCTTTAATGCCTGGGTGCTGCTGAAGGGCCTGGAGACGCTCGAGCTGCGCATGCACGCGCAATCGGCGGCGGCGCTCGAGCTCGCGCGCTGGCTGGAGCGGCACCCGGCCGTCGCGCGCGTGCATTACCCCGGCCTGGAGTCGCATCCGCAGCACGCGCTCGCCAAGCGCCAGCAGCGTGCGGCCGGCGCCGTGCTCTCATTCGAGGTGAAAGGCGGCCGGGCAGCGGCGTGGCGGGTCATCGATCGCACGCGGCTCGTCTCGATCACGGCGAACCTGGGCGACGTCAAGACGACCATCATCCATCCCGCCAGCACCACCCACGGGCGCATTTCGCCCGAGGCGCGTGCGGCGGCCGGCATCACCGAGGGGTTGGTGCGCGTCGCGGTGGGCCTCGAAGCGATCGCTGACCTGAAAGCCGATCTGGAGCGCGGGTTAAGCTAGCGGCGTGCGCCGCGCACTACAGGTTGCGCTCCTCGCCGCCGTCTACTTTGCGGCGGCCAAGGTTTCCCTGCTGGTCGCCATACCGCCTGGCTACGCCACGGCGGTGTGGCCGCCGTCGGGCATCGGGCTCGCGGCGCTGCTCCTCTGGGGAAAACGGCTCTGGCCGGGCATCTGGCTCGGCAGCTTCGTCGCCAATGCGACGATCGAGGGCGACGTGCTCGCTGGCATCGTGATCGCCACCGGCTCGGCTCTCGAGCTGTACGCCATCGCGACGCTGATCGGGCGGCACATCGGCGTGCCACGGCGCTTCGAGCGCGTGCGCGACGTCGTGAGCTTCGTCGGCATGGTGGCCGCGGGCGCCATCATCGCGCCAACCATGGCGCTGCCGCCGCTCGCCGCGGTGCATCCGCTGCGCGCGGCGGACCTCGCCGCGAACTGGTGGACATGGTGGCAGGGCGACACCTGCGGCATGCTGGTCTTCACACCGTTCGTGCTGAGCTGGAGCGGACGCGGTATTAGCTGGACACGGGCACGCATCATCGAGGCAGTGGTGTTCACGGCGCTGCTCTTCGCCGCGGGCGAGATCGTGTTCGCCGGCACCTCCGGCCGCACGTTTGTGATGGTTCCGTTCGTGGTCTGGGCAGCGTTTCGCTTCGGCCAGCGCGAAGTAACAACGACCAGCGCCGTGATCTGCGCCATGGCGCTTTGGTACACGCTTGGACGCTACAGCGGCCCATTCGCCGAAGTGCCGAGCAACGAGGCGCTGCTGCTCCTGCTGGTGTTCGTCAGCACGGTGGCGGTCACCGGGCTCATGCTGTGCGCGGTGCTCGCGCAGCTGCACGCCGCGCGCGACGAGCTCGAGATGCGGGTCGCGCAGCGCACGAGCGCGCTTGCCGAGAGCGAGAGCCGCTTCCGGCTGCTCGTGGAAAGCGTCGTCGACTACGCTATCTACATGCTCGATGCCGAGGGACGCATCGCGAGCTGGAACGCGGGCGCCCAGCGCATCAAGGGCTACAGCGCCGACGAAATCATCGGCCAGCACGTGTCGCGCTTTTACGTGCCCGAGGATGTGGCGGCCGGCAAGCCCGCGCGCGACCTGGCACTCGCGGCACGCGAGGGGCACCTGGCCGAGGAAGGATGGCGGGTGCGCAGAGACGGCTCGACGTTCTGGGCGAGCTTGGTGACGACCGCGGTGCGCGACGATAGGGGACACCTGCTGGGTTACGCGAAGGTGACGCGCGATCTCACGGAACGAAAGCGCGTCGAGGCCGAGCTGGTGCGCGCCAAGACCGAGGCCGAGCGCGCGAACGAATCGAAGTCGCAGTTTCTCGCCAACATGTCGCACGAGCTGCGCACGCCGCTGAACAGCCTGCTTATTCTTGCCCGGCTGCTCGCCGACAACGCCGGCGGCCGGCTCGACGCGAAGCAGGTGCGCTTCGCGCAGACGATCTACGCCTCCGGGATGGATCTCCTCGGCCTGATCAACGATCTGCTCGACCTCGCCAAGATCGAAGCGGGCGCCGTCACCGCGCTGCACATGACGCCGGCGCGGCTCACCGAGCTGCGCGACGATGTCGAGCGCACCTTCCGCGAGATGGCGCGCGAGAAGAAGCTCGAGTTCGCGATCGAGCTCGCGCCCGGCCTGCCCGAGACCATCCGCACCGACGCGACGCGCGTCAAGCAGGTGCTGAAGAATCTGCTCGCCAACGCCTTCAAGTTCACGCGCCAGGGAAGCGTGCGCGTGCGCATCGCCCCGTACGGCGTGAACGCGGTGGCGTTCGCGGTGATCGACACCGGCATCGGCATCGCGCCCGACAAGCAGCGCGTCATCTTCGAGGCCTTCCAGCAGGCAGACGGCTCGACCAGCCGCCAGTACGGCGGCACGGGCCTGGGGCTCTCGATCAGCCGCGAGCTGACGCGGCTGCTGGGCGGCGAGCTCGAGGTGGCGAGCGAGCCGGGCAAGGGCAGCACGTTTACGCTGATCCTGCCGCTCAGCGACGAGCGCGCCGCCGCTTCGGTTCGCTAACCCCCGCTTCGTCGCCCGGCGCCATTTGCGAGCGCTCCGCCGGTCGCGGATCGGGTTGCCTCGCCTTCAGGCGTGCTCGCCCTGGCCGACGAGCTCCTCCTTGCGCGCCTTCATCTGCTCGCCGAGCGCGTCGAGGTCGAGGTCCTGCGCCTTCTTCGCCTCGGGGAACATTTCGCCTTCCTCTTCCTTCACGTGGTGCATGACGTACTCGCCGAGCACGGTAAAGGTGGCGTAGTAGTTCGGGTCGTCCGGGCCGGAGTTCTCGAGCTGCTCGATCAGCATCTTCGCCGTCTCGTGCTCGACCGCGGCCTCGTTCATGAGGTCTTCGTCGTCGATCGCCGCGCGCACCGCGGGATAGAAGATCTCCTCTTCCAGCGTGGTGTGGACTTTCAGGTCTTCGCACACGCTCTGCACGAGCTGGCGGCAGGCCTCGGTGTCCGAGCGATCCATGTCCTCGAACTCCTTGAACGCCTTCTTCACCTTGGCGTGGTCTTCCTTCAGGAGGTCGATGGCGTTCGTTTTGCTGCGGGTCTTCGGCATGGCGGCGTCCTTTGCGGTTAGGGCACAGCGCGCTGAGCAACCGCCGTACCCGAGGCGGGCGCCGCGCCGGTCGGCTGTAACGCTTACCCGGCCGGAAAGATTTACCAGCGAACGAGTCGCGTGCGGCTGCCGTCGAGCTCCAGGTAGCCGCCGCGGCCATACCAGTCGGGCAGCACCCAACGCTCGCAGCGCCGGCCGTCGACGTCGAGCGCGTGCCTTCCCGGCCGATGCGTATGGCCGTGGATGAGCCGCGCTACGCCATGGCGCCGCAGCGCCTCGCGCACCGAGTCGTCGTTGACATCCATGATCTCGGCTGGCTTCGCCTGGATCACTTCCTTGCTCTTGTCGCGCAGCCCCTGCACCGTGGCGCGCCGCTCGGCGAGCGGCGTCGCCAGGAACCGGCGCTGCCACTCGGCCGAGCGCGCCGTGCGCCGCCATGCCTGGTAGTCGTGGTCATCGGTACACAACGTGTCGCCGTGCATGAGCAGCGTGCCGTCAATGATCGTGGGATCGGCGAGTAGCTGCGCGCCGCTCGCGCGGCAGAACGCATCGCCGAGCAGGAAATCGCGGTTGCCGTGCATTACGCGCACCCTGGTTCCGGCATCGGCAAGCCGCCGCAGCGTGCCGGCGATCACGGCGTTGAACGGCGTCTCGAGGTCCGCGTCGCCGATCCAGTACTCGAAGAGGTCGCCGAGCACGTAGAGCGCACCGGCGCCGGCCGCATCTTCCTCGAGGAACCGAAAGAACTGCTCGTTCGCCTGCGGACGATCTTCGCTCAGGTGAAGATCGGAGATGAAGAGGGACCGCAACTACTTCTTTGGCTCGACGAGCGTGGCGGATTCGATCACGACCGGCTGGAGCGGAACGTTCTGGTGCATGCCGCGATTGCCGGTCGGCACGTTGACGATCTTGTTGACGACGTCCATGCCGCTGACCACCTTGCCGAATACCGTGTAGCCGTAGCCGTCCTGGCCGGGGTAGTTGAGGAAGTCGTTGTTCTTGACGTTGATGAAGAACTGCGCCGTGGCGGAATTCGGATCGCTCGTGCGCGCCATGGCGAGCGCGCCGGCATCGTTCTTCAGGCCGTTCTTCGACTCGATCGGAATCGGCGCCCGCGTGCGCTTCTCCTTCATGTCGCCGGTCATGCCGCCGCCCTGCACCATGAAGCCTGGAATGACGCGATGAAAGATGGTGCCGTTGTACTGGCCGTCCTTCACGTATTGCAGAAAGTTCTCGACCGTCTTCGGCGCCTTGGCGGGGTAGAGCTCGAGGCGAATCGTGCCGAGATTCGTGCGCAGATCGACTTGCGGGTCGGCGGCGAGCGCGCCGGCCGGCACCATGGCGGCGGCCGACAGTGCGAACAGGTGGGAGAGCTTCATGCGGGTCCTTCGTAGATGATTTTCCAGGCGCCGGCTTCCTTCGCCCAGTACTGGCGCTTCTTCATCACGTTCGAGAGGCCATTGGAGCGATAGTCCTGCACGAACGTCACGACGACGACGTCGCGCTCGCGCGGGTAGCGCAGCATGCTCACGCGCGCGAGACCGACCTTGATCCACGCCTTGGCGGCATTGACCTTGCGCTTGTGCTCAGCCCACGACGCGTAATCCTGGTCCGGGCTGGAAAAGCGCTGCGAGTAGTGCGCAAGATAGCGCTCGTTGTCGCGGCTCTGCCAGTCGGCGCGCCACTCCTCCAGCGCCGCGGCGAGCGAGGCGCGCTCTGCTTCCAGCGCCTTGGCATCGCTCCACTCCACCTGGTCCGCGATGATTACCGGCGTAAGCCCGATCTGCAGCTGCCGGCCGAGCGACACGAGGTCCGGGTTCGAGAGCACGATGCAGCCGTCGCTCGCCCGCGGCGGGCGGCTGTAGACGTTGGAGGGCACGCCGTGCAGCCAGATGCCATGGCCGTCGCGCCCCTGGCGGCGATCCCACTCGTTCGGATAATTGATCGGGAACGCGCCGGCGCCGTAGAAATCGGTGAGCTTCTTGCGCGGCAGGTTGGCGGTCACGTAGTAGACGCCGATGGGCGTCTTCTGGTCGCCCTCGCGCGTCTTCTCGATGCCGTTCTTGCCGAGCGTCACGTAGTAGTCGGCGATGAGCCGCGGCTTGCCGCCGTCGTTGGCGTACACATAAAGGCGCGAGCGTTGGGAGTCGACCACCAGCGCGTGCTTCTGCTCCGGGTTGAGCTGCAGCACGTAGCGCGGCAGCAGGTCCTCACCCGGCCGCTCGCGTTGCGCGCGCAGCCGCGCCAGCGCTTCCTCGCGCAGGCCTTCGATGCGCTCCTGCGGCACGGTCTTCACCACGTTGCCGAAGGTCTCGAGCGGCCGCGCGCGGGCGAGCAGCAGATCGCCGCGCACCAGATAGGCCAGCCGGAAGTTGGGATACGCAGCGATCAGCGCATCGACGCGCTTCAGCGCAACGTCGAGCTGGTTCGCCTCGATCGCCTCGAACACCTGCGACAGCCGGTCCTCGGGCGTCGCCGCCGCCGCCGCGAGGCTGAGCGCGGCCGCCGCCAGCGCGACGGCGAAGCGCGTCACTTGCCGGCCGTTTCTTCGCGTATCACCCACTGGCCATCCGCCTTCACGAGCTCCAGGGTCTTGCGGTTCTGGCTCTTGAGCTTGTCAGACCGGTAAGTCTGCCGGAAGCTGACGCTCGCCTGGTCGGGTGAGCGCATGGTCACCTTGGGCGAGTCGACGGCGACCTGGATCGATTTGGCGGCCGTAATGCGCTCGCGCCGGGTCTTTTCCCAGGCCTCGCGCGGCTCGCCACCCGGGGTCTTGAAATCCTTGGCGTAGTGGCCGAGGTAGGCGTCGACGTCCCGTTTGGCCCACGCCTGGGCCCAGTCGTTTACGGCCTGCAGTACTTCGGCATTCGCCTCCGCAGCAGGCTTCTCCGGCGCCTTCGGCGCTACTGCCGCCACCTGGGCCGGCGGTTCTTTCGCGGCGGGTGCCGGCGGCTCTTTCGCTACCGGTGCCGCGGCGACGGGCTTCTGCGCCGGCTCGCGTACGAGCTCGCGCACGAGCGAGAGCTTGTTCTGTGCGCCGGCGTTGGACGCATCGAGCTGCAATGCCTTGCCGTACGCCTGGCTCGCAAGCTTCGCGTACACGTCGCCGAGGTTTTCATAGGCGGTGGCGTAGCTCGGATGCGTGCGGATCGACTGTTCGAGCGCGGTGCGCGCCTTGTCGTACTGGCCCTGGCTCGCGTAGATCACCGCGAGGTTGTTGTACGGCTCGGGAAGGTTCGGATAGTCCTGCGTGAGCTTGCTGAAGATGTCGATCGCTTCCTGCTGCTTGCCCTGCTCGGTGTAGATCAACCCTTTGAGAAAGCGCGCCTGCGGCTCGCGCGGATTCGCGGCGAGCGCGCGATTCACCTTCTCGAGCGCCTGCGGCGTCTGTCCGGACTTGAACAGCTGCTGCGCTTCCTGCAGATCGTCCGCACGCGCGACCGGGCTTGCGCCGAGAATGAACGCGAACGCTAGGAGGGCGCCCCCACGCAGCCACTCGCGCGGGGCGTCGAGATTCAGCATTGTGTTATATTTTCAAGGCCCTACGAAAGAGTCTTGATTCTAGACTAACGCCCGCCGGTCCACAATCGAAAACCTGAAGATCTACAACAGCCTCGGGCGCCAAAAGCAGCCGTTCGTCCCGCTGCAGCCGCCGAACGTACGCATGTACGTCTGCGGCATCACCGTCTACGACTATATGCACGTCGGCAACGCCAGGTTCATGGTGGTGTTCGACATGGTGCGTCGCTGGCTGCTCGCGAGCGGCTATCGGGTCACATACGTGCGCAATATCACGGATATCGACGACAAGATCATCAAGCGCGCCGCCGAGAACCGCGAGCCGGTGGACGCCGTGACCGCGCGCTTCATCCGGGCGATGGACGAGGACGCCGCTGCGCTTGGCGTGCTGAAGCCCGATCACGAGCCGCGCGCCACGCAGTACGTGCCGCAGATGCAGGCGCTCATCGGCCGCCTGCAGGACAACCGCCTCGCCTATCAGGCGGCCTCCGGGGACGTCAACTTCGCCGTGCGTCGCTTCCCGGGCTACGGCAAGCTCTCGGGCAAGTCGCTCGACGAGCTGCGCGCCGGCGAGCGCGTCGACGTCGATGCGAGCAAGGAGGATCCGCTCGACTTCGTGCTCTGGAAGCGCGCGAAGCCGCATGAGCCGAAGTGGCCTTCGCGGTGGGGCGAGGGGCGGCCCGGCTGGCATATCGAGTGCTCGGCGATGAGCTGCGCGCTGCTCGGCGAGCAGTTCGACATCCACGGCGGCGGCATGGACCTGCAGTTCCCGCACCACGAGAACGAGATCGCGCAGTCCGAGGGCGCAACCGGCAAGCCGTTCGTGAAGTACTGGATGCACAACGGCTTCCTCAACATCGACAACGAGAAGATGTCGAAGTCGCTCGGCAACTTCTTCATCCTGCGCGACGTGCTCAAGCACTACGACGCGGAGGTGGTGCGCTTTCTCATGCTGCGCTCGCACTATCGCAGCCCGCTCAACTACAGCGACGCCAGCCTGGAAGAGGCCAAGCAGTCGCTGACACGCCTCTACACCGCGCTGCAGGCGCATGCCGCGCCGGCCGCGCCGGTCGACTGGAACGAGCCGCATGCACAGCGCTTCCGCGACGCGATGAACGACGACTTCGGCACGCCGGAGGCGATCGCCGAGCTGCACCAGCTCGCCAACCGCGTATTCCAGGGCGATACGCGCGCTGCAGCCCAGCTCAAGGCGCTCGGCGGCGTGCTGGGCCTCCTGCAACGCGAGCCGCGCGCGTTCCTGCAGGCCGCGCCCGCCGGCGTGTCCGAGCAGTGGATCGAGGAGCGCATCGCCGCGCGGCAGGCGGCGCGCCGCGGCAAGAACTTCGCCGAGGCCGATCGCATCCGGCAGGAGCTCTTGGACCGCGGCATCGTTCTCGAGGACAAGGGCGCCACGACCACCTGGAGACGGGTGTAAGGTTCGCCCCATGGCGGCCGACCAACCGGCCATGCTGATCCATCCGCTCGTCGTCCGCGTCGCCCACTGGGTGAACGTGCTCGCCGTGCTCATCATGATCACGAGCGGCTGGCAGATCTACAACGCCTCGCCGCTCTTCGGCTTCGAGTTCCCGCCGGCAATCACGCTCGGCGGCTGGCTCGCTGGCGCGCTGCAATGGCACTTCGCCGGCATGTGGCTGTTCGCGCTGAACGGGCTGGTGTACCTTGCCTACGGCATCGCGTCGGGCCATTTCCGCCGCAAGCTGCTGCCGATCTCACCGTCCGCGGTGCTGCACGATATCCGCCAGGCGCTGCGCGGCCGGCTCGCGCATGACGATCTTTCTGTCTACAACGCCGCCCAGCGCGGCGCGTACCTCGCGCTGATCGTGGCGCTCGTCGTGATGGTGCTTACCGGTCTGGTGATCTGGAAACCGGTACAGTTCTATTGGCTCGGCCAGTGGATCGGCGATTACGAGGCCGCGCGCTATATCCATTTCTTCGCCATGGCAGCAATCGCATTCATCGTCGTGGTGCACGTCATCATGGTGGTCCTCGTCCCGCGCACCTTCCCGACGATGGTCACCGGCCGAATCCGGAGGGCGTCATGAACGAGAAATTCGAGCTGCTGCGCACGCCGTCCATCGCCAATCTCGAGCGCCGGCTCTTCTTGAAGCGCGGTCTCTCGCTCGGCGCGCTCGCGCTCCTCGCCGGCTGCGACCTCACCGACCAGGAAAGCGTGCAACGTGTCCTCATGGCGATGTCGCGCTGGAACGATGGCGCGCAGCAATGGCTCTTCAGCCCGCAGCGCCTGGCGCCCGAATTCCCGGAGAGCCGCATCACGCGCCCGTTCCCGTTCAACGCCTATTACAGTGAAGACGAGGTCGTCGAAGTCGACGGCTCGTCCTACAAGCTCGAGCTCGCCGGCATGATCCGGGAGCGCAAGCCGTGGACGCTCGCCGAGCTCTACGCCCTGCCGCAGGTGTCGCAGGTCACGCGACACATCTGCGTCGAGGGCTGGAGCGCGATCGGCAAGTGGAGCGGCGTGCGCTTCTCCGACTTCCTCGCGCGCATCGGCGCCGACACGAGCGCGAAATACGTCGGCTTCCAGTGCGCGGACGACTATTACGGCTCGATCGACATGGCCACCGCGCTGCATCCGCAGACCATCATCGCGCTGCGCTATGGCGACGAGATCCTGCCGCCGAAGTACGGCTATCCCATGAAGCTGCGCATCCCGACCAAGCTCGGCTTCAAGAACCCCAAGCACATCACCGCCATGTTCGTCACCAACGAATATCCCGGCGGCTACTGGGAAGACAAGGGCTACAACTGGTTTAGCGGCTCCTGAGCGCCGCCGATGAATATTTTTGTCGCCGGCGGCACCGGCGCGATCGGTCGTTTCCTCGTGCCGCTGCTGGCGAACGCTGGACATAAAGTCATCGCGCTTACCCGCTCGCCAGATCGCACGGCGCAACTCGCGCAAATGGGCGCTGTGCCGGTGGTCGGCGACGTGTACGACGAAGCGCGGCTTGCTCGATTGGTCGCGGAATCCGAAGCGGAAATCGTTATTCATCAACTCACGGCGTTCGGAACCAGGACAGGGGATCCCTATGCCGAAACGATCCGCGTGCGCATCGAGGGGACGCGCAGCCTCATCGCGGCGGCGCGCGCCGCTCGGGTGCGCCGCTTGATCGCGCAAAGCATTTCATTCATGTGCTCCCCCGCGGGCAGCGGACTGACCGACGAGGAAACTCCGCTCTATCTCGATGCTCCTCCTGCGGTGCGGGCTCTGGCGGAAGCCGTCGCGTCGCTCGAGCAACAAACGCTGAACGCAAGGGGCGTGTCCGGCACCGTTCTCCGCTACGGCTGGTTCTACGGCCCTGGCACGAGCTGGGACCCGGACGGCTTCATTCCGCGCGCCATTCGCGAGGCCACCTATCCGATCGTCGGTGCCGGTGCCGGGACCTATTCATTCATCAACCTGCGAGACGCCGCCGCGGCAACGCTCAGGGCTCTGGCCCACGACGCAACCGGCATCTACAACGTCGTCGACGACTCGCCCGCGCGATTGAGCGAATGGCTGCCATTCGCTGCACAGCTTCTCGGTGCACCTGCACCCGGGCACGAGGACGTGGCTTCCGCGCGGAAGCGGATCGGCGACATGCGCGTCTACTACATGAACGAGCAGCGGGGCGCTTCGAACGCCAAGGCAAAGCGCGAGCTGGGTTGGCAGCCCACGGTTCCCTCGTGGCGAACCGGGTTTCAGGCGCTATATTCGAATGAAGATTGATCGGCAGCGTCGTCGCGCGCTCGCCGCAACGGGCGGCGCCGCGCTCGCGAACCTCCTCGGGTTTCCCGCTGCGGCGCAAGCCGAGGAATCTCTCGCCTCGCGGGCGATCCCGCGCAGCGGCGAGCGGCTGCCGGTCGTCGGCATCGGCACCGCGGTCGTCTTCGACTATGCGAACGACCCGGAGAAGCAGGCGTCGCGCCGCGAGGTGATCCGTGCCCTTGTCGCCGGTGGCGGGCGGCTGATCGATACCGCCGCCGGCTACGGAGCCGCCGAGGAGCGGCTGGGTGAAATCGTCGCGGAGCTCGGCGTGCGCGAGAAGCTCTTCCTCGCCACCAAGTTCTCGTTCGACCTGCCGCGCGCGGAGGCCGAGGCATCGTTGCGCGCGTCGCTGCGCAGGCTGCGCACCGAGCGGCTCGAGCTCATGCAGGCCTGGAATGTCAGCGACGGCGGCTACACGCTGGCTCTGCCGCGCGAGTGGCAGCAATCGGGCCTGTGCCGCTACATCGGCATCACGACCAGCCAGCCTCGGAGCTACGACGCGATGACGCGGGTGCTGGTGCGCGAGAAGCCGGACTTCCTGCAGGTGAATTACTCGCTCGGCAACCGCGAGGCGGAGAGGAGCCTGCTGCCCGCCGCGAGCGACACCGGCGCCGCTGTGCTCGTCAACCTGCCGTTCGGCCGCAACTCGCTCTTCCGCAAGGCAGGCAACCGGCCCTTGCCCGCTTTCGCCGCCGAGATCGGCGCGCGCACCTGGGCGCAGTTCTTCCTCAAGTTCATCCTCGGCCATCCCGCCGTTACCGCAGTGATTCCCGGGACCGACAAGCCGGAGTACATGCTCGACAACCTGCAGGCCGGCCGCGGGCCGCCGCCGGACGTCGCGATGCGGCAGCGGATGGTGCAGTACTGGGACTCGCTCGGCTGAGCTCTGAGCGGGCTACGTCTTCGCCTCCAGCAGCTTCACCAGCGCCAAGAGCATGCGATTGGCCGGCGTTGGCACGCCGAGCGCCTCGCCCCTGCGCACGACGACGCCGTTCAGGTAATCGACCTCCGTCCGCTTTCCGCGGGCCAGGTCCTGCGCGGTGGAGGAATACTGTCCCGGCATGGTCTGCGCGATCCGCTCGGCCGCCTTGTGCATGTCGCCTTCGACCCGCACGCCGGCGGCGCGCGCGACGGCGAGGCATTCCTCGACGATGTCGCGCATCACCGCCGGTACGCCGGCACCTGCCACCAGCCGCCCATACGGCAGCTGCGTGATCGCCGAGAGCGCGTTGTACGCGCAGTTGACGATGAGCTTCGCCCACAGCACGCCGGTGACGTTCTCCGAGATCTCCACCGGCACGCCCGCGGCGCGAAAAATGGCGGCGATGTCCTCGCTTGCCGCGGCGCGCCCGATCGCGAGCTCGGCGCGGCCGTGATGGCGCACGTGGCCCGGGCCTGCCATTTCGACGGCGACGTACACCACCGCCGGAATGACGTCGCGCCCGAGCAGCGCCGCGAGCCGCTCGGGATTGTCCACGCCGTTCTGCAGCGAGACGATGGCCGCCTCGCGCGAAAGGTAGGGCGCGAGGGCTTTGCCGGCGGCTTCGGTGTCGTGCGACTTCACGCAGAAGAGCACGAGCTCGGCGCCGCGCAGCGCCTGCGGCTCGGTGCTCGCCTGCAGGCGCACGCGCTCGTCGTACGACTTCGTCTCGAGCCGCAGGCCCGTGCGCCGTATCGCTTGCACATGCTGTGGGCGAGCGATGAGCGTCACCTCGCGTCCAGCGCGGGCAAGCATGCCGCCGTAATAGCAGCCGACCGCGCCTGCGCCCATGACGGCGACCTTGTTCATTGGGCGAGAAATCGCTGCATCTTTTCCGTGAGCAACGCCGGCTGCTCGAGCATCGGACAGTGGCCGCTTGCGACAATGTCTTCGTAGCGCGCGCCCGGGATCAGGTTCGCGAGCTCGCGCGCCAGGGTCGGCGGCGTCGTTTGATCCAGCTCACCGCACAGCACCAGCGTGCGGTTTGCGATCGTGGGCGCATCGCGTGTGAGGTCGAGCGCGGCGAGCGCGAGGCAAGCGCGCGCAAAGCACTGCGGATCCACAGCCGCGAGCGCGCTTTTGCGTTCGGCCATGACTTCGGGATGCCGGGCAGCAAACGCGGGCGGGAACATGCGGCCGATCGCCGTATCGAGCACCGCCGCCATGCCGCCCGCACGCACGCGCTCGGCCATGGCGCGAAACGGCACGCGCGCCGGCTCCGGGAAGGCGGCGAGCGTATCGGCGACCATCAGCTGCCCAAAGCGCTGGCCGTGCCGGATCGCGAGCTCGAGCGCCACGAAGGCGCCGAAGCCGTTGCCGAACACCGCGGTGTCACTCGGCAGCTCGAGCGCCTCCATCACCCGGGCGACATGGCCGGCGTGCTCCGCCACCGTCTGCAAGGGCACCGACGCCGAAGCGCCGAACCCCGGCAGGTTGATGCGCGTCACGCGGCGGGCTCGAGCGAGCTCGGGCAGCACGCGATCGAACACCGTGAGCTCGGTCAGGAGCGAATGGATGAGGAGCAGTTGCGGCCCGGAGCCGCGCTGGTCGTACTCGACCTGCGCGCCGGCGACGCTGTGAGTTCGAAACATCGCGCTTTGACGTCAGATTAGCACGCATAAAATGGCGCCGAGGAGCCTTGTCCTGAGTCCATTTGAACTGGCCGAACCGCGCTCGCTTGCTGAAGCGATCGCGCTCCTCCAGGCGCGCGAGGGCACCGTGCGGCCGATGGCCGGCGGCACCGCGCTCATGCTGATGATGAAGGCGGGCGTGCTGCGGCCGACGCGGCTCGTCAACCTGCGTCGGCTCGGCCTCGATCAGCTCGACGTGGACGCGCGCGGCGCCCTCCATGTCGGCGCGATGGTCACGCTGCGGATGCTGGAAACGTCGCCGCTGGTGCGCAAAGGCTGGCCGGTCATCGCGCGGACGCTGCGCACGCTGTCCAACGTGCGGGTGCGCAACGTCGCGCGCGTCGGCGGCCATCTCGCGCACGGCGACCCGCACATGGACTTGCCGCCGCTGCTTTGCGCGCTCGGCGCGAGCGTCACGATCGCCGGGCCGCGCGGTGAGCGCAGCTGCCCGGTCGAGGAGCTCTACGCCGGTTATCTCGAAACGACGCTGGCGCCCGGGGAGCTGATTACGCGCGTCAGTGTGCCGGCGATGGAGGGTCGGCGCGCGGCATATCTCAAATGCACGACGCGCTCCGCCGATGACTGGCCGGCGCTCGGCATGGCAGTGGTGCTCGACGGCGCCGCGCCGCGTATTTTCGTGAGCGCGGCGACCGACAAGCCGACGCGGCTCGCGGCCGCCGAGCGCGTCCTCGCCGGCAGCACGCTCGACGAGCGCGTGATCGGCGAGGCGGCCGCCGCCGCGCAGACGCTCGCGATCGACGGCGACCTGCACGGTTCCGCCGCATATAAGAAGCATCTCGTTGGCGTTTATCTGCGCCGGGCAATCCATGAAGCGCGCCAGCCAGGCCACTGAGACCTCGCAGATCGGCCGCTCGGTGCCGCGGCTCGAGTCGTGGCTCAAGGTCACCGGCCGCGCGGAGTACGTGCACAACCTGCGCCTGCCGGCGATGCTCTACGGCAAGATCTTCCGCTCTACGGTTGCGCACGGGCGCATAAGGCGCATCGACACGAGCGCGGCGCGCGCGCATCCCGGCGTGCAAAGCGTCGTGACCGCGGCCGAAGTGAAAACCGTGGTGCCCGACCCGTACTACGGGCCGGCGTTCCACGACCAGCCGGTTCTCGCGCTCGACAAGGTGCGCTACGTCGGCGAGCCCGTCGCCGTGGTGCTGGCCGCCGATCCTCACGTCGCCGAAGAAGCGGTGCATCTCATCACCGCGGAGTACGAGGAGCTGCCCGCGGTGTACGACGAAGTGGAGGCGGTGAGTTCCAAGGCGATCGTGCACGATGCGCTGAAGCCCGCCGGCACCTTCCCCGATCTCAAGCACCTGAAGGGCGTGAAGAACACGAACGTCGCACTCGACTTCCGCCTGCGGCGCGGCGACTCGGCCAAGGCCATGGCGCGCGCGGAGCGCGTCTTCGAGCATCGCTTTCGCACCCAGCAGGTGATGCACACGCCGCTCGAGCCGCTGGTGTCGGTGGCGGAGTGTACCGAGGACTCGCTCACCATCCACACCGCGTCGCAGAGCCCGTCCTTCGTGCGCATTGAGATCGCGCGGCTCCTCGGCTGGCCCGAGAACCGGGTGCGCGTGCGCGTGCCGTTCGTCGGCGGCGGATTTGGCGCGAAGCTCTACATCAAGCTGGAGGCGCTGGTCGCCGTGCTCTCGCTGCTGGTGAAGCGGCCGGTGAAGGTCTCGCTCAGCATGGAGGAGCAGTTCTTCACCATCACCAAGCACGCGAGCACGTTCCACATCAAGAGCGGCGTGAGCCGCGACGGCCGCATCGTCGCGCGTGAATGCGAGGTCTGGTGGAACGGCGGCGCGTACGCCGACATCGGGCCGCGCGTCACGCAGAAATCCGGCTTCACCGCGCCGGGGCCTTACGACGTCCAGGACGTCGCCATCGATTCGTACGCGATGTACACCAACCTGCCGCCGGCGGGCGCGCTGCGCGGCTTCGGCATTCCGCAGCTCGTCTGGGCCTACGAGAGCCACACCGACATGATCGCGCGCGAGATGGGCATCGATCCGGTCGAGTTCCGGCGCCGGAATCTCTTGCGCGAGGGCCGGCCGCAGGCGACCGGCACGCCGATGCGCGATGCTGCCATCGAGAAGGTCCTGGAACGCGCGGCAGAGCTCATCGATTGGGGCAAGCCGTTCGACCGCGGCAGCGGCACGCGGCGCCGCGGGCGCGGCATCGCGATCGGCTTCAAGGCGTGCATTGCGAACACTACCTCGCTCGCGGCGGTGAACGTCAATGCGGACGGCAGCTCTACCGTTTACGTGAGCACCGTGGACATGGGGCAGGGCTCGGACACCGCGATGGCGCAGATCGCCGCCGAGGTGCTGCGGCTGCCGACGGAGGCGGTGACCGTGGTGCATTCGGACACCGACGTCACGCCCTTCGACATGGCGACGCTCGGCTCGCGCTCGCTGTTTCACACCGGCAACGCGGTGAAGCTCGCCGCGGAGGATGCGCGCGCGCAGCTCGATGCGCTGCGCACGCAGCTCGGCCTTGCGCCTGACACGCCGATCGCCGACCTCTTCAAGAAGAAGTACGGCATGCGCGCCGGGTCGGTAACCGGCGTCGCAAACTTCATTCCGCCTTACACGCCACCGGATGAGAACGGCCAGTCGGACAACGCGACGCCGTTCTGGATGGTGGGCGCTACCGGCGTCGAAGTCGAGGTGGATACCGAGACCGGACGCGTGCGCGTCGAGCGGCTGGTCAATGTCGCCGACGTCGGCACGCCGATCAACCCGCGCATCGTCGAGACGCAGCTCTCGGGCGGCGCGATCATGCAGCTCGGCTTCACGCTGTTCGAGAAAATGCTGTTCGACGGCGAGGGACAGCTGCGCAATGCGTCGCTCGCCGAGTACAAGATCCCGGGACTGCTCGACCTGCCGGCCGAGATCGTGAACCAAGCGGTGGTCGCCGAGCAGCGCACCGGTCCCTACGGCGCGAAGGGCGTGGGCGAGACGGCCACCTTCGGCGTGTCGCCGGCGATTGCCAACGCCGTGCACGACGCGATCGGCGTGCGCATCACCGAGCTGCCGCTCAGCCCGCAGGCGGTCTGGGAAGCGCTGCAACAGCGATGAGACGCGCAGTCCACTTCACGCTGAACGGCGAGCGCGTCGAGGCGCAGGTCGCGCCGCACGAGACGCTCGTCGAAGTGCTGCGCGAAGCGTTCGGCCTCTACGGCGCGCGCGAAAGCTGCGGGCAGGGGCTGTGCGGCTGCTGCACGGTGCTCGTCGACGGCGTCGCGGTGTCGGGCTGCCTTTACCTGGCGACGCTCGTCGAAGGCGCGCAGGTCGAGACGGTAGAGCGCAGCGCGACGCTCGACGAAGTGCAGGAAGCGTTCATCGAGCGCTCGGCGTTCCAGTGCGGCTTCTGCACGCCCGGATTCGTGCTCATGACGCGCCAGCTCCTGGACGAGCATCCGGATCCGTCGGAGGACGAGATCCGCCATTACCTCTCGGGCAACCTGTGCCGCTGCGCGGCGTACCCCGAGATCATCGAGGCGGTGAAGCTCGCCGCGAAGAAGAGGAAAGCGACTTGATCGGGGTCAGGCACCGATTCCTGCGGCGCTGACGGCGATCAGAACTAGCGACGCCGATCAGACGCGGAAGTCACCGGCGCATCGCCGCTACCCGAAGTGACCGGCGCACCGGTCCCGGAAACGACGGCATCGCGCGGCAACGGCTCGCGCTCACCCGGATAGCGTTGGTTGTAGCAGCCGGCGAGGGTGGCGAACAGTGCAATGCTGATAAGAAGGCTGGTCATGCGGCGGGCTGCAGCAAAGCGCATACCCAAAAAAGCTGGGTCCCCGCTTTCGCGGGGACGACGGCGGTAGCGCCGCTCAGCTTTCGAAGAACTCTTTGACCTTGTCGAACCAGCCCTTGGCGCGCGGGTTGTGGCGCGCGCTGTCCTGCGCGCTGATGGCTTCGAACTCGCGCAGGATCTGGCGCTGGCGCTCGGTGAGGTTGACCGGCGTCTCGACCACCACGTGGCAGAAAAGGTCGCCCGGCACGTGGCTCCTCACGCCCTTGATGCCCTTCGCTTTCAGCCGGAAGGTGCGGCCGCTCTGGGTCTCGGCCGGGACGCGGATCTTGGCCGAGCCGTCAAGCGTCGGGATGGAGATCTCGCCGCCGAGCGCCGCGGTGCTGATGGAGATCGGCATCTCGCAATGCAGGTCGTCGTGGTCGCGCGTGAATACCGGGTGCGGCTTGATGTGCACCTGGACGTAAAGATCGCCCGGCGGGCCGCCGTTCACGCCCGGCTCGCCTTCGCCCGAGAGGCGCACGCGGTCGCCCTCGTCGACGCCGGAAGGAATCTTCACCGCCAGCGTCTTCTGCAGCTTGATGCGGCCGCTGCCTGAGCACTGCACGCACGGGTGGGCAATGATGCTGCCCGAGCCGTGGCAGCGCGGGCAGGTCTGCGCGATGGAGAACGGGCCTTGCGAGACGCGCACCTGGCCCGCGCCGCGGCAGGAGGGGCAGGTGCTGGGCTGGGTGCCCGGCCGGGCGCCCGAGCCCTTGCAGATGTCGCACGTCGACATTGCCGGGATGCGGATTTTCGTTTCAAAACCATGCGCGGCCTGCTCGAGCGCGATCTCGAGGTTGTAGCGCAGGTCGGCGCCGCGGAACACGGTCGAGCGGCCGCCGCGCCCGCCGCCGAAGATCTCGCCGAAGATGTCGCTGAAGATGTCGCCGAAGTGCCCGCCCATGCCGGCGCCGGCGCCGGCGTGCGGATCGACGCCGGCGTGGCCGAACTGGTCGTACGCGGAGCGCTTCTGCGCGTCGCAGAGCACCTCGTAGGCCTCCTTCGCCTCCTTGAAGTGTTCCTCGGCGCGCGGGTTGTCCGGATTGCGGTCCGGATGCCATTTCATGGCCAAGCGCCGGTAGGCCTTCTTCAGGTCCTCTTCGGCGGCGTCGCGGTTGACGCCGAGCACTTCGTAGTAGTCGCGCTTCGCCATTCAGCTATCCCACATAAACGAACGGGCCCGCCAGGAGCCCGTGCGTCACTCCATCACCCGACGGCCCTTAGCCCGCCTTCTTGTCCTTTACCTCGGTGAACTCGGCGTCGACGACGTTCTCGTCCTTCTTCGCCTCGCCGGCTGTCTCGCCACCGCCGCCAGGGGCCGCGCCGCCGCCTGCCGCTGCCTTCTGGCTCTCGGCATACATCTTCTCGCCGAGTTTTTGCGCGGCTTGTGCGAGCGCCTGAGCCTTACGGTCGATCTCGTCCTTGTCTTCGGACTTGAGCACGCCCTCGGCGTCCTTGACTGCCGCCTCGATCTTGTCCTTCTCCGAGGCCTCGATCTTGTCGCCGTATTCCTTCAGCGAGCGGCGCACGGAGTGTACCAGCGCCTCGCAGGCGTTGCGCGCGTTGACGAGCTCGAGCGCCTTCTTGTCCTCGGCCGCGTGGGCTTCCGCGTCCTTCACCATGCGCTGGATCTCCTGCTCGTTGAGACCCGAGCTCGCCTGGATCTTGATCTTGTTCTCCTTGCCCGTCGCCTTGTCCTTCGCCTGGACGTGCAGGATGCCGTTGGCGTCGATGTCGAACGTCACCTCGATCTGCGGCATGCCGCGCTGCGCGGGCGGGATGTCGGTCAGGTTGAACTGGCCGAGCGACTTGTTGCCCGAGGCGATGTCGCGCTCGCCCTGCAGCACGTGGATGGTCACCGCCGTCTGGTTGTCGTCCGCGGTAGAGAACACCTGCGTTGCCTTGGTCGGGATCGTGGTGTTCTTGTTGATGAGCTTGGTCATCACGCCGCCGAGCGTTTCGATGCCGAGTGAAAGCGGCGTCACGTCGAGCAGCAGCACGTCCTTCACGTCGCCTTTCAGCACGCCCGCCTGGATCGCGGCGCCGACCGCGACCGCCTCGTCCGGGTTCACGTCCTTCCTCGGCTCGCGGCCGAAGATCTCGCGCACCGTGTCGATCACCTTCGGCATGCGCGTCTGGCCGCCGACCAGGATGACGTCGTTGATCTCCGAGACCTTGATGCCCGCGTCCTTGATCGCGATGCGGCAGGGCTCCACCGTCTTCTGGATCAGCTCGTCGACCAGGGATTCGAACTTCGCCCGGGTGATCTTCATCGTCAGGTGCTTGGGCCCCGACGGGTCGGCCGTGATGTAGGGCAGGTTGATCTCGGTCTGCTGCGAGCTCGAGAGCTCGATCTTCGCCTTCTCCGCCGCCTCCTTCAGGCGCTGGAGCGCGAGCACGTCCTTCGAGAGGTCGAGCCCCTGGTCCTTCTTGAACTCGCCGACGATGTAGTCGATCAGGCGCTGGTCGAAGTCCTCGCCGCCGAGGAACGTGTCGCCGTTGGTGGAGAGCACCTCGAACTGCTTCTCGCCCTCGACGTCCGCGATCTCGATGATCGAGATGTCGAACGTGCCGCCGCCGAGGTCATAGACCGCGATCTTGGAATCCTTCTTGAGCTGCTTGTCGAGGCCGAACGCCAGCGCCGCCGCGGTCGGCTCGTTGATGATGCGCTTGACGTCGAGGCCGGCGATGCGGCCCGCGTCCTTGGTCGCCTGGCGCTGCGAATCGTTGAAGTAGGCCGGCACCGTGATCACGGCTTCCTTCACTTCCTCGCCGAGATAGTCCTCGGCGGTCTTCTTCATCTTGCGCAGCACCTCGGCGGAGGGCTGCTGCGGCGCGATCTTCTTGCCGCGGATCTCCACCCAGGCGTCGCCGTTGTCGGCGCGCACGATCTTGTAGGGCATCAGGTGGATGTCCTTCTGCACTTCCTTTTCCTCGAAGCGCCGGCCGATCAGCCGCTTGACGGCGTAGATGGTGTTCTTCGCATTGGTGACGGCCTGCCGCTTGGCGGGCGCGCCCACCAGGATCTCGCCGTCCTCCGTGTAGGCAACGACCGAGGGAGTCGTGCGCGAGCCTTCCGAGTTCTCGATCACCTTGGGCTTGCCGCCTTCCATGATCGCCACGCAGGAGTTGGTCGTGCCGAGGTCGATGCCGATGATTTTTGCCATGGGTGTCCCTGGTTCAGTCTAAGTCTGTGTCGGATATGGGGTTTGCCGCGCCTTTTTCAACCGGCTTGGCGATCGTGACGAGCGCCGGGCGCAGGATCCGGTCGTGGAGGTGGTAGCCCTTCTGCATGGTGGCGACCACCGTGTTGGGTTCCGAGTCGGTCTCTACCGCGGCCATCGCCTGGTGGCGGTGGGGGTCGAAGCGCTCGCCCGCGACCGGCGCGATCGGCGTGATGCGCGCCTTTTCGAGCGCCGTGGTGAGCTGGCGCAGCGTGAGCTCCACCCCGTCGCGCAGCGCGTGCGAGCTCGCCTCGGGGTTGGCGAGCGCCGCCTCGAGGCTGTCCATTACCGGCAGCAGCGACTCGGCGAAGCGTTCCAGCGCATACTTCTGGGCGTTGGCCGCTTCGGCCTGGAAGCGCTTGCGCGCGTTCTCGGCGTCGGCGAGCGCGCGTAGCATGGCGTCGCGGTTACTCTCGGCCTTGGCGTGGGCCTCGGCCAGTTGCTGCTCGAGAGGCTTATCTGCCTCCTGGGGCTGAACGGTCTTCTCCTGCATCTTGTCGAATTGGGGACGGGTGGGCGCTATTTCAAGCGCCCGGCTTCTAGGACAACTTACTGATTAGACGATGAAAGCTATCAGGATTTCACTGTATGTGATCGCGGGCCTCGTGGTCCTACTGGTCGTCGCGGTGGCGATTTTCGCCGCGACCTTCGATCCTAACCGCTACAAGGGCGAGATCGAGCGCCTGGTGCAGGAGCGCACCGGCCGCACGCTGCAGCTCAAGGGCAACCTGCAGGTCGCGGTCTGGCCGAGCCTTGGTGCCAATGTCAACGGGGTGGCGCTCTCCGAGCGCGATCCGAAGCAGGAATTCCTCAGCCTCGACAGCGCGCACGCCTCGGTCGCGCTGCTGCCGCTCCTGCACGGCAGCGTGGTGGTGGACGGCATCAGCGTCTCGGGCCTGAAGGCGCGTGTCGTCAAGGAAAAGGATGGCCGCTTCAACTTCAGCGACCTCATGGAGCAGCCGGCGCCGGCGCAGCAGGACAAGCAGGCCGGGAAGGCGCAGCCGGCGGAGAAAAAGGCCGCCGAGCGCGAGCAGGCGGGTGGCAAGGGCGTCGCGTTCGACATCGGCAGCGTGCAGGTCGACCGCTCGGCCTTTACCTACGTCGACCAGGGGAGCGGGCAGGAACTCACCGTCTCGGACCTCAAGCTCAGTACCGGGCGCATTGCCGAGCGTGCGGATGGCAGGCTAGACCTCAAGGCCACTGCCAAGGGCAAGAACCCGGACCTCGACCTCAAGCTCGACGTCACCGGCGGCTACAAGGTCGATCTCGCGGCGCAGGCGTTCGAGATTTCCAAGCTCGATGCCAAGGTGAACGGCGCCGCCGCCGGCATCACCAACCTCGATGTGAAAGCGAAGGGCGATGTCGCGGCGAATCCGCAGAAGAATGAGTACCGCGTGAAGGGGCTCGCCTTCGACGTGAAAGGCGTGCAGGACAAGCAGAACCTCGAGGCGCATATCGCCGCGCCGGAACTGGTCGTTGCCGCCAATAGCGCGAAAGGCGCCGCGGTGACTGCTCAGTTGAGCCTCAAGGACGCGGCGCGCGAGATGCAGGCGAACCTGAAGCTGGGCGGCGTCGAAGGCTCCGCCAAGTCGCTCGCCATTCCGCAGATCAATGCCGACATCACGCTCGCGGGGCCCGACATCCCGCAGAAGAGCGTGAAGATCCCGGTGAATGGCAGCGCGCGCGCGGACCTGGAAAAGCAGACCGCGAACGCCGATCTCAACGCCAAGTTCGACGAATCCACCATCCAGGCGAAGCTCGGGCTCGCGAAATTCTCGCCGCCCGCTTACACCTTCGACATCAACGTCGACAAGCTGAACCTCGATCGCTACACGAAGCAGGCGGAGAAGAAGCCGGTCTCGACGCCCACCGAGGAAGGAAAAGCCCCGGCAGCGAAGCCCGCGCCGCAACCAGCGCCGTCGGCGCAGAAGAAGGATGAAGACACGCCGGTCGACCTTTCGGCGCTCAAGGGCCTGAACGCCAACGGGCGCCTCCAGGTCGGCGCGCTGCAGGCCAACGGGCTCAAGCTCGCCAACCTCAAAGCCGAGGTGCACGCGGCGAACGGCAAGCTCGATATCGCGCCGCATTCGGCCAACCTCTACGATGGCTCGATGCAGGGCGCGCTTTCGGCACAGGCCGACGGCCGCGTCGCGCTGAAGGAGACGCTGAATGGCGTCGCCGTCGGCCCCTTGCTGCGCGACTTCGCGCAGAAGGACGTGCTGGAAGGCAAGGGCACCGTGGCGCTCGACGTCAACGCCGCGGGCAAGTCGGTCAATGCGCTGAAGAAAGCGCTGGCCGGCAGCGCGCGCGTGCAGCTCAAGGACGGCGCGATCAAGGGCATAAACCTCGCCGAAGTGTTCCGCCGGGCGAAGACGGCGCTCGGCTCGTCCGAAACGAAGGCGCAGGCACGCGAAGCACAGCAGACGGACTTCTCCGAGATGACCGCGAGCTTCAACATCAAGAACGGCGTCGCGCACAACGAGGATCTGGACATGAAGGCGCCGCTCTTCCGCGTCTCCGGCAAGGGCGACATCGACATCGGCAACTCGACGATCGACTACGTCACCAACGCGACGGTGGTGGCGACGACCAAGGGCCAGGGCGGCGCGGATATAGCGCAGCTTCAGGGCCTCACGGTTCCCGTGCACCTCGTCGGACCGTTCGACGCGCTCAAGTACCAGGTCGACTACGCGGCGGCGGCCACCCAGTTCGCGAAGTCGAAGGCGGGCGAGCGGCTGAAAGGCGCGTTGGAAGAACGTCTGGGCATTTCCAGGCCGCAAGCCGGCGGCGAGCAGGCCGCGCCCGGCGGGAATCAGTCGGGACAGGGCAGCTCGGGCACGAACCCGCTCGACAAGCTCAAGGGCTTGCTCGGGCGCTGATCTCCGCGAGCGCGCCGATCCACTCCGGCGAGTCGTTGAGGCAGGGAACCAGCTCCAGCGATTCGCCGCCCGCATCCTCGAAG
>DASSLQ010000286.1:0-17857 GCA_035689325.1 Burkholderiales bacterium
GCGCTGATCGCCAATTCGAAGGGCATCTTCGGCGTCTATTCGATGCGCGAGGTGTTCGAGTACACGCAATTCTGGGCCGTCGGCTCGGGCCGCGAGTTCGCGCTGGGCGCCATGCACGCGCTCTACGGGAGGCTGCGCAGCGCGACCGCCGTGGCCAAGGCCGGCGTCGAGGCCGGCGCAACCTTCGACAAGAATTCCGGTCTGCCGATGACGATGTACAGCTTCACGATCAACGGCTCCTGACTCGATGGGGGCGGGCTTCGCCGACAACCTCACGCGCTTCGTGTTCGAGCGCGCCGCCGTGCGGGGCGCGGTCGTAAGCCTCGACGCCGCGTATCGCGACATCCTCGCCTGCCATGCGTATCCCAGCGGGCTCGAGAGCCTCATCGGCGAGACGCTCGCGGCGGTGTGCCTGCTCGCCAACTCGCTCAAGTTCACCGGCAGCCTGATCCTCCAGTTCCACGGCACGGGCCGGCTGCGGCTGTTCGTGGTCGAGTGCAGCGCCGCGCTGGAGCTGCGCGCGACCGCGCAGTGGGAAGGCGAGATCGCCGCCGACGCGCGCCTCGCCGATCTCTTGGGGGAGGATCCGGAGGGCCGCATGGTCATCACGCTCGATCCCAAGGACGGCGGCCCACTCTACCAGGGCGTGGTTGCTCTCGAGGGTGGATCGGTGGCCGCGTCGTTCGAGCACTATCTCGCGAAGTCCGAGCAGATCGACAGCCGGCTCTGGCTGCACGCCGCGGAGGGCCGCGTGCGCGGCGTGCTGCTGCAGCGCATGCCCGCCTCGAGCGAAGCCGACGCCGCCACGTGGCGCCGGGCGGCCGACGCCGTGGCCGACGCGGCTTTCCTGTTCGAGGCAGCGGATGCGCACGCCGCGCTGGCGGCCTTGTTCCCGACCGACGACGTGCGCGCGTTCCGGCCGCGGCAACCGCGGTTCGGCTGCTCCTGCTCGCGTCCGCGCGTCACGGCGGTGCTGCGCCTGCTGGGCAGCGATGAAGTGGAAAGCATCCTCGAAGAACGGGGCAGCGTCGGCGTCGATTGCGAGTTCTGCAGCAAACGCTACGAGTTCGCTCCCGCCGAGGCCCGCGCTCTGTTCGCGGATCCGTCCGCAACGGTTACGCATTAGGACCTGATGAGCCTTTATACGCCGCGCGCTTTCGCGCCTGTCGACGCCGCCGTCGCGCGTTTGATCGAGGAGCATCCGTTCGCCACGCTCCTCACGCCGGGGGATCCCGAACCCGCGATCAGCCACCTCCCGCTGCAGTACCGCGCGGACGGAGGACGGGGCGTTCTACTCGGCCACATGGCGCGAGCCAACCCGCACTGGCAGCGTTTCGCCGGAACGCCATCGATCGCCATATTCCACGGTCCGCACATCTACGTCTCGCCGTCGTGGTACGGTGAGCCGGCGACCGCCGTGCCGACCTGGAACTACGCGGTGGCGCACGTGCACGGCCGAGTCGAGCTCATGGATACGACCGGGACGCGCGCGTTGCTCGACGAGATGATCCAGCGCTACGAAGGCCCGCGGCCGAACCCGTGGCGGTTGCAGCTCGAAGGCCGGCCGCTGGCGGCGATGCTGGAGGCGATCGTCGGCTTCCGTTTGGCGGTCGAGCGCATGGACGCCAAGCTCAAGCTCTCGCAGAACCGCAGCTCCGAAGACCGCGACCGCGTGATCGCCGCGCTGCGCGCCGACGGCGGCAAGGACGCGCTCGATACCGCCGACTGGATGGATCGCTACGCGCGCGAGCGCTGAAGCATCTAGGAAATGAAACGGCCCGCCGGTCGCTGGCCGGCGGGCCGTGGAGCCGAGTCTTCAGGCGCGCTGCGCCGCTGCCGTGCCGTTGGCCGCGGCAACGACGCCCAACTCGCGCATCGTCGCCATGACCGAACTGAAGTCGGCGGCGGTGCGGACGTTGGCGATCGCCTTGGCGAGCAGATTGACCGCGCGGCCGCTGACGATCAATGGCAGATCCTCCGGCAATTCGCTGCGCAGCCAGCGGATCTCCTGGCCGGCGATCTTGCCGGAAATGCCGCGATCGAACAGCAGGATCGCCACGCTCACTTTGTAGGCGCGCGCCGCGCCGCCGATCTCCTGCGCCGGCACGCCGGCGCCGAGCGTCAGACAGTTGACGCCCTCGGTGAACAGCAGCAGCTCGAGGATCGCGAGGCCGAGCTGATTGGGATCGTTCGGCGGCGTGGCGAGCAGTATCTGGCGCGCGTCGCGCGTCGGTCGCACCAAGCGCGTGACGTCGCGCAGCAGCCGCTGTGCGAGATCGGCGAAGCGCAGCTCCTGGAAGTTCTGCATTTCGCCGCGCACCACGCGCTCGTGCACCGCCTCGTTGAGTGGAATGAGCGTCTTCTCTAGGAACCGGCGCAGCCCCTGTCCTACGAGAAGCTTCGAAAGATGATTCTGCAGCTCGCCGACGCGGTGCTCGGCCAGCAGCTTGACCGCTGTTTCGATCTCCGCCGGCAGCGGCTCGGGATCTTCGATCGCGATGCCGAGCATCGATTGCAGCGCGGAATCGGCGAGCGGCACGACGGCGCCGGCGCGCCAGCCCTCGGAGAGCAACTGCTTGATTAGCTTGAGGCGCGCGACCTGATCGGGCGGATACACCCGATCGCCGAAAGCATCGCGCGACGGATTGGGGAAGCCATAGCGGCGTTGCCACATGTAGAGCTGCTCGCGTCGCAGCCCCGTGATACGCACGACTTCCCGGATGTGCAATGCCGAGCGGTTGTCCGTGGTGACTGTGGTCGGAATAACCGGCGTGCCGGGATCGCGCCGGCGGGTCGGCGCTTTGATCAGGATACCCATGATTCCCTTCCTATTCTGTGTATCACAAGTATAGAGACTTCGGTTGTCCGTTTCAGCCCACCTCATTTGCGGCAACTCCCGCCGCGGCACGTCAGTCACCTCGCCCGTTTACTATTCCGTATTGCCGCGACGTGAGGTTTGGCCCATCATCCGTCTTTCGGAACAAGGACTTCCGGCGCGATTGGCCTTCCGTACCCGGTCACGATGCAGATGACGATGGGTGCTGTGCAAGCCGCGTGCCGGCTCCCAGAGGCGCGCGATCGATGTTCAGCTTCGGCAAGACGACCAAGGACCCTTTCTCGGACCCGAAAACCGTCGAGCGCTGGCTCGCGGCCTTCCCGGTCAACGATCCGCTGGCGCTGCACGCGGCCCTTCTGGCGGAGCTGGGCAAGGCCGGCGCCCGCGACACGCGGCGCACGCCCGAGCGCCTCGAGGCGGTGTTCCACGCCGACCTGCATGGCGAGCCGCTGCGCAAGAGTCTCACCACTCAGTACCTCGAGCACGGCAGTCGCTCGAGCAAGATCGAGAACCAGCTCTGGCAGGCGCTGTTCGATCTGACCCAGGGTTTCCTGCTCTGCTATCAGGCGTTCGCTCGCGAGGTGAGCGCGCATGCCCAGAGCAACAAGTGGCAGGCCCTTCTTCCACAGCTCGTCGTGCGGCAGATCATGCATCAGGGGCTCGACGCGAAGATCCGGCTGTTCCGGTACGAGCAATGGATCCCGGCGAAGTGGACCGACCTGCACGCGCTGTTCCAGATGGCGTGCTCGGCGCAGATCGAGCGGCGCCCGCTCGCCGTCCTGCCCGAAGGCGGCGTGACCACCATCGAGCTCGAGTACATTCGCGTGCTCGTCCTGCAGCTCATGAACTCGGGCAACCTCACGCCGCGTCACCTGGAATGGGTGGCGGAGCAACTTCCGGAATGGTGCGCGCCGCTTCGGCTCAGCATCGAGCCGTCCGGCGCCACCACTTTCTACGTCGACTTGAGCTCGCGCACGGGACTCAAGCGGCGCACGCCGGACCCGCTCGAAGGCCGCGTGCTCTTTCTCGACACGCGCCCGCTGCATGCGCTGCTCATGCAGAATGTGGTGATGCTGGACCAGAAGGTTCGCGCGAGCCCGCTCTCCGAGCGCACGCCGCGCCGAGCCGACCAGCTCAACCTGCTCTCCAAGCTCGCCTCGCAGGTCGACCCGGAGTTCAAACCCTTCACCCGCCGCGGCGAGCGCACGACGGCCGACGGCAGCGTCGACGCGATCATCGGCTTCGCCAAGATCTCCGCGTTCCTGCGCGACGAAGAGATGCCGGTGTCCATCATCGAGCGCAAGCGCGGGCCGAGTACCTTCGGCGACACCGTCGAGATCGCGACGTTCGGGCGCATGCGCACCGAAGCCGCACGGGTGACCGAGATGACGCAGCGGCGGCTCGCGAACTACGCCGCCCCCGGCGGGTCGTGGGAGGTCCGCGACGTGTCGCAGACCGGCTTCCGCCTCATCGCCCCGATGAGCATGATCAACGTGGTGACGCTCGGGACGCTGGCTGCCATCCGGCCGAAGGCCGAGAAGGACGGACGATGGACCGTCGGCATCGTGCGCCGGATGAAACGGCTCACGACCGAGCGCGCCGAGATCGGCCTGCAGGTGATCGCCCATGATCTCGTAGGCGTGGAGCTCTCGGAGATCAAGCGCGGCGAAGCGGATTACTCGGTCAACGGCGAGACGCCGACCGTGGCGAACCGACGCTTCAACGGCCTCTTCCTCTCCCTCAGGAAGCGCGACGGAGAGCCCTCGGTTCAGACCCTGGTCGTGCCGCCCGGCGAATATCAGCCCGGCAAACGCATGCAGATGACCGCCCGCCAGTCCCTGCAGCGCATCGCGTTCGGGCGGCTTCTCGAGCAGCAGCCCGAGTGGGTCTGGGCGACGCTCGAGCCGCTGCCCGCGGCGAGCCCGCAGAGCGCAGCATCCGCGCGGTAGCACGTCCGCGGCATTCGCACGATGACGGCCGACTGCTATCGCGAGATCTGCGCCGCGCATCGCTGGAGCGTCCCGCCGGACTTCAATATCGCGCGCGCGGTCTGCGCTCGCCATGCCTCCGTCGCGGACCGGCTCGCGCTGCTCTGGGAAGACGAAGATGGCGCGACAGCGCGGTACAGCTTCGCGGAGCTGCAGCGCCAGGCGAACCGCCTGTCCAACGTCCTGCGCGCTCGCGGCGTTGCCCGGAGCGACAAGGTGGCGATCATCCTGCCGCAGCGCCCCGAGACGGCGATCGCACATGTGGCGTGCTACCAGCTCGGGGCGATCACCGTGCCGCTGTCGTTCCTGTTCGGTCCGGACGCCCTCGAGTACCGCCTCGCCAATTCGGAGGCGAAGGCGGTCTTATGCGATCCCGCGTCGCTACCCAACCTCGCTCCGATCGTGCGCGCGCTACCGGGCGTATCGCTGGTGATCGGCGTGGCGGGCGCGCGCGAAGCGTGGATCGAGGACTGGGCAGGGCTGCTCGGCTCCGCCTCGGACGCCTTCACGCCGGTGGTCACCGCGGCGGCCGACCCGGCCGTGCTGATCTATACCAGCGGCACCACCGGGCCGCCGAAGGGCGCGCTGATGCCGCAGCAATGCCTGCTCGGCAACCTGCCCGGATTCATCTATTCGCACGATGTGTTTCCGCAGGAGGATGATCTGTTCTGGTCGCCCGCGGACTGGGCGTGGACCGGCGGGCTGATGGATGCGCTCCTGCCTACGCTCTACTTCGGCCGGCCGATCCTCGGCTTTCGCGGCCGATTCGATCCGGAGCGCGCGCTCGCCCTCATGGCGAAGTACCGCGTGCGCAACACGTTCCTCTTTCCCACCGCGCTCAAGATGATGATGAAGGCGGTGCCACAGCCGCGTTCGCGCTACGCGGTCGACCTGCGCAGCGTCATGAGCGCGGGCGAAGCGGTCGGGACGACGGTCTTCGCCTGGGCGCAGGAAGCGCTGGGCGTGACGATCAACGAGATGTTCGGCCAGACGGAGATGAACTACATCGTTGGCAACTCGCACACGCTCTGGCCGGCCAAGCCGGGCTCGATGGGCCGGCCGTATCCGGGCCATCGCATCGTCGTGATCGACGATGCCGGCGACGAAGTGCCGGCCGGCAAGCTGGGTGAGGTGGCGGTGCACCGAATCGGCTCGGACGGCACGCCGGATCCGGTGTTCTTCCTCGAATACTTCAAGAACCCGGACGCCACGGCACGCAAATTCACCGGCGACTGGTGCCGCACCGGCGACCTCGCCACGCGTGATGAAGACGGCTATCTGTGGTATCAGGGGCGGTCCGACGACATGTTCAAGGCGGCCGGGTATCGGATCGGGCCGACCGAAATCGAGAATTGCCTGGTGAAGCACCCCGCCGTGGCCAACGCCGCCGTCGTCCCAAGCCCGGACGAGACACGCGGCAACGTCGTCAAGGCGTTCATCGTGCTGGCGCCGGGTCACGAGCCGGCAGCGGCGCTCGAGGAGGACATCCAGCGCCATGTGAGAGCCTTTCTCGCGCCGTACGAATATCCGAAGGAGATCGAGTTCATCGCCGCGCTGCCGATGACGACCACCGGCAAGGTGCAGCGTCGCGTGCTGCGCGAACGCGAGCGCGCGCGCAAGCTCGGTCCCCCTGGCGGCTGATGGCGCGCGGCCTGTCGCTCACGCTGCTGCCGCAGCCCATCGCGATCTGCCGGCTCGACCCGCAGGCGCCGCTGCCCGACTGGGCCACCTCGTCATCCTGGTGGTCGATGACCCGCACGCCCGACGAGCTGTCGATCGTGTGCAGCGAGCACTGCGTGCCTCCGGGCGTCGTGGCGAGCCGAGGCTGGAGAGCGCTGCGCTTCGCCGGTCCGCTGCCGCTCGATCAGACGGGAATCCTCGCGAGCGTCACGACGCCGCTGGCGACGGCCCACGTCTCCGTGTTTGCGCTGGCCACCTACGACACCGACTACGTGCTCATTCCGGACGCGCAGAGAAGCGCAGCGATCGACGCCCTGGAACGCGCCGGCCACTTCGTGGGAAGCCCGGGTTATTGATCGTTGAAAGCGTGCGCGGCGGGTCCGTGCTTGACCGCGAAGCGCTCCAGGAAGCGCCGGTGCGTGAGCACCCAGAACACCGCCGGCGCCACGGTCGGCAGGACGAGCACGCCGAACTGATACGCGAAGGCGATGAGCTCGCGCTGCGTCGCGCCGAAACCCGCTTGCGAGGCGACCGACACCGGCGTGTCGAACGCCACGTGCTTGAGGAATTCCGCCACCATGCCCCAGGTCACGAACGGCGCGAGCGCGAAGTAACCGACCAGGAGCGTTCGCCACCTCTGAGGCTGCCGGGCAGCGAGGGTGAGCGCCGCCAGCATCGGATAGCCGAAGCTGTAGAGCAGCGTGTTGAGATCGACCGAAACGACGCCTTCCGCGGGATTCGCGGTCGTGGCGGTCCCGGCCTTGAGCGTGGAGACGACCGAGATGACGTAACCGTGCTGCTCGACCCTGGTGACGAGATCGGCAAAGGCGAGCCGCGAGACGACCTCGGTCAGGAGCGCGATGGGCCAGACGAAGATCGTCGCGGCGGCGTACCAGGCGAGGAACGCCACCGGCAGCCACGCCGCGACGCGAAGCACGAAGCCGCCGAGGGAAGGGTCGCGCATCGCCCAGCTCGACCGCTTCAGGCGGCCACCGCAGGAGCGATGGCCCGCGGCAGCGTACGCACCCAGAGCAGCCAGATGATGAGCACGTCGAGCATGATGAGCGCCTGCCAGACGTACTGGTGTGCGAACTCGA
Source organism: Burkholderiales bacterium (assembly GCA_035689325.1). Taxonomy (GTDB): domain Bacteria; phylum Pseudomonadota; class Gammaproteobacteria; order Burkholderiales; family SG8-39; genus SCGC-AG-212-J23. Next base: position 7,602 of record DASSLQ010000286.1, read on the forward strand.
ACGCGGACTCGCTCCACTGACCGAGATAGAACAGGCTGATCACCCGGATCACGTTGAGGCTCTGGACGGCGACGATGCCCGCCGCGAGCCCCACCAGCTTGCGCTGCCACGAGGCTGGAAAGGCCAGCATGGCGGCGACGAGCACGATGGTCGCCTCGACCCCGTTGCACCCCGCCTCGATCGACACCGCGAAGCCGTTGCGCAGGCTCTGCAGGATCTTGCCTTCCGCGAACACCTGCGAATCGAACAGCTTGACGATGTCGGCGCTGATTGCAGCGAGGGCATTGGTCCACGGCGTGACGAACCAATGCTGCGCCCAAGGGGTCAGCTCGGCGCCGAAGAGCACCGCCTGGAGCAGCAGGAAGCCGACAAAGAAGCGAACCATCGTCCGCGCCGCGTCCTAGGACACCTCAGCCGGCCCGGGTTCGCGACAGCGGCGGATTCAAAGCGAAGTACCGTTTCACGCCGACGCGGATGGATTCGGCCATCCGGCGCTGATGGGCGTCGCTGCGCAACCTCTGTTCTTCCTCGGGATTGGATATGAAGGCGGTCTCGACGAGGATCGACGGGATGTCCGGCGCCTTCAGCACGGCAAATCCCGCCTGCTCGACGATGCCTCTGTGCAGCGGATTGACGGCGCCGATGCCGTCGAGCACCGAGCGGCCGACGCGCAGGGAATCGCTGATCTGCGCGGTCTGCGACAGATCCAAGAGCGTGCGCGCCAACATCGGGTCGCCGACGTCCAGGTTCACGCCGCCGATCAGGTCGGCCTGGTTCTCGCGCTGCGCCAGCCAACGCGCGGCGGCACTGCTCGCCCCGTGCTCGGAGAGCGCGAACACGGACGAGCCGCGCGCGCTCGGCGTGGTGAACGCGTCGGCGTGGATCGAAATGAAGAGATCAGCCTGAACGCGCCGTGCCTTCTCGACGCGGCTCGCCAGCGGGACGAAGTAATCATCGTCGCGCGTGAGCATCGCCCGCATGCCCGGTTCGGCATCCAGCGCGGACTTCAATTTGCGCCCGATCGCCAAGGCGACGGTCTTCTCGTAGGTTCCGCGCCGACCGATGGCCCCGGGATCTTCCCCGCCATGACCGGGATCGACGACGACGATGATCGTGCGCCGCCCGCCGCGCGCCTTGGCTCTGTCAGGATCCGCCGGCTTGGCGCTCTCGGGTTCCTCCGGCGACGCCGCGGGTGCCGAGGCACGCGCCCGTTCCGCGCGCTCCGTCTCCTCGAGCAACGCCATGAGCGGGTCCGGAGGCGTCAACGGATAAAGATCCAGAACGACGCGATAGCCGTAGTCGCCCACCGGGCTCAGGCCGAAGAGCTGCGGGTTGAGCTCGGTCTTGAGATCCAGCACGATGCGAACCACACCGGGCCGGAACTGCGACACGCGAATGGCTTCGACATACGGATCGTCGGAGATTACGTGCCGGGGCAGATCCATGATCGCCGCATTGAGCTCCACGCTTTCGAGATCGAGCACGAGACGCTCGGGATGCTTCATCGCGAGCAGGCGGTACGTCAGCGGGGCGGGCGATTCGACGATCAGTCGCGTGTATTCCTGCGCCGGCCACAGACGGGCGGACGCCGACGCGACCGCCTGTGCGCGCGCCGGCACGATCCATTGCAGGGCAGGCAGGAGCAACCATGCGCACACCCGCCGACGCTCCAGGCGGATTCGAGTCAACGGTTGCCTGCGAAGGCGTCGAGACATGCCTCACCCGCCGCCGTCTGCGCGCGAAGCTCGATCCGGCGACCCGGCTCGGCGAGCGAAAGCGTCGCCGCAACGTCGGCTTCCGGCAGCCGCGCAGCCACCCGCTCGGGCCACTCGATCACGGCCACCGAGTCGAGGCGGAAGTACTCGGCGAAGCCCGCGCCGTCCCATTCGTCCGAGCGCTCCAGTCGATAAAAATCAAAATGATAAAAGTATAAGCTCGGAAATTCATACTGTTCAACCAAGGCGTAGCTCGGACTCTTCACGGGCCCCTGCCAACCCAGACCGCGCAACATCCCGCGCACGAGTGTCGTCTTTCCCGCGCCAAGCTCTCCTGACAGCGTGACGATCATGCCGCCGCGCAATCCCCCCGCCAGCGCCGCGCCGGCGGCGATCGTGGCGGCAGGATCCGAGAGATGGCGATGCGCCGCTTCTATAATGGTTCTCCCTCTGGCTGGTATTTTCCGGTGACCATCGCCCCCTCGCTGCAGCAGACCGATCTGGAGCGGCTCGCGCGCGACATTCGCACCTGGGGACGCGAGCTCGGCTTCGCCGCCATCGGCATCACCGGCACGGATCTGGACGACGACGAAGCCAGGCTTGTCTCGTGGCTGGCGGCGGGACGCCACGGCGACATGGATTATATGGCACGGCACGGCGTGCGCCGGGCGCGCCCGTCCGAGCTCGTCCCGGGAACGGTGCGCGTGATCAGCGCGCGTCTCGATTATCGTCCCGACGCGCGCGATCCCCTGGCGGTGCTGGCCGATTCACACCGGGCCTACGTGTCGCGCTACGCGCTGGGGCGCGACTACCATCGCGTGCTGCGCCCGAAGCTGCAGAAGCTGGTCGACCGGGTCGAGAGCGCGATCGGCGCGTTCCGCTACCGCGTGTTCACCGACAGCGCGCCGGTGCTGGAAGTCGCTCTTGCCACCCGGGCCGGCCTGGGGTGGCGCGGCAAGCACACGCTGCTCCTCACGCGCGAGGCCGGATCGTTCTTCTTCCTGGGCGAGATTTACACCGACCTCGAGCTGCCCACCGACGCGTCGGGCAGCGAGCACTGCGGCACCTGCCATGCCTGCATCGATGCCTGCCCGACCGGCGCCATCGTCGCGCCGTACGAGCTCGACGCGCGTCGCTGCATCTCGTACCTGACCATCGAGCACAGGGGCAGCATCCCGGAGCGCTTGCGCGCGTTGATCGGCAACCGCGTCTACGGCTGCGACGACTGCCAGCTGGTCTGCCCGTGGAACGGGTTCGCGCAGCCGACCGACGAGGCGGACTTCGAGCCGCGCAACGGCCTCGATCGCGCCACGATTGTGGAGCTCTTCGGCTGGACGCAGGCCGAGTTCGATGAGCGGCTCGCCGGCTCGCCGATCCGGCGCATCGGCTACGAGCGCTGGCTGCGCAACCTCGCCGTGGGGCTGGGCAACGCGCCGAGCACGCCGCAGGTCGTGGCGGCGCTCCGAGCCCGGGCGGACCATCCGTCCGCGCTAGTCAGGGAACACGTGCAATGGGCACTCTCGCGTCATGAAGCGCTGGCTGCCTGACCGGCTGCTGCCGGGGTTCGAGACGCTCGAGCTCGCGTTCCCCGACGACTATGACGGCGCGGTGCTCGCCACGCTCGTGCGCCTGCCGACGGCGAACGCCGAGCGCGGCGCCGTGCTCTACGTCCACGGCTTCAGCGAGTACTTTTTCCAGGGCCACATGGCCGAACGCTTCGCGGCCGAGGGGTACGCGTTCTACGCGCTCGACCTGCGCAAGCACGGCCGCTCGCTGCGGCCGCACCAGCACCCGAACTTCTGCAAGAGCCTCACGGAGTACTACGCCGACATCAGCGGGGCGCTGGAGGTAATTGGAGGCCCGGTCTTACTCGCGGGCCACTCCACCGGCGGGCTCATCTGCTCGCTCTACGCGCATGAAGGAGCGCATCGCTCGCAAGTTCAGGCGCTGTGGCTGAACAGCCCGTTCTTCGACTGGAACGTGCCCGACTGGCGCAAGGTGCAGCTCTACCTCGCGGTCGCCGCCGGACGCTACTGCCCGTTCCTGAACGATCCGAAGGCATTCAATCCCGACTACACGCGCGCGCTGCGCGCCGAATGGGAGTTCGACAGCGCGCTGAAGCCCGATTACGGCTTTCCGCTTTACTACGGCTGGCTCGGTGCAATCACCGACGGCTTCGCCAAAGTGCATAGCGGTCTGGCCATCGAATGCCCGGTGCTCGCGATGCATTCGGATGAGGCCGACGTGGTGCTCAACTGGCGGCACATCGCGCGCTGGTCGCGCGGCCTGGGGCGCAATGTCACCGTGCTTTCGTTCCCGGGCGGCTGGCACGATCTCATCTGCTCGCCCGGGCGCATCCGCGAGGAAGTGTTCAGCGCGCTTTTCGCCTGGGTGGAACGAGCCGTAGCGTTGCCAGCGTAGCGAGCGTCCAGGCGACGTACGCCACGGTGAACACCCACTCGGGCGCCCGGTAAAAGAGCAGCACGCGCACCCAGCGCCCGACGAAGGATTCGGCGGGCGTGCCGCCGCGAGCAACGGCTTCCCACACGGTCAGCGGACAGGCCATGCCGAGGAGCGCCTCGCCGGCGACATAGGCGATCGCGCCAAGGTGCAGGTATCGGAACCACGCGTTGCGCACCCATGTCCAGCCGCGCCAGGCGCCGAGCCAGACGGCGAGAAGCCCGCCGACGATGAAAAGCACGATGCCGAAGTGGACGACGAGGATCGTGTCGGCGATCATGCGGGTGAGCATGGCACAACCGCGCTTTCCGCGACTGACCGAAGAGGCGATGAGCGCCGAGCAGCGCGAAGTCGCGCGCGCCATTACCGCCGGGCCGCGCGGCGAGGTGCGCGGGCCCTTCATCGCGCTCTTGCATCACCCGGCGCTCGCGCGGCATCTGCAGAGCCTCGGCGAGCAGCTGCGCTGGAAATCCAAGCTGCCGCCGCGGCTGGTCGAGCTCGCGGTGCTCATCACTGCGCGGCGCTGGACCTGCCAGCACGAATGGCTGATCCATGAGCAGCTCGCGCGCAAGGGCGGACTCGACGGCGCCATCATCGACGCGTTGCGCGAGCGGCGTGAACCGCCGGTACACGGCGATGAAGCGCTGGTTCATGCGTTCTGCCGCGATACGCACGCCAACGGACGCGTGGGCGATGCGGAGTTTGCCGCCGTGCGCGAACGCTTTGGCTTGGACGGCGCGCTGGAGCTGCTGGTGCTCTCGGGCTACTACACGCTGATGGCGATGGTGCTCAACACTGCGCAGCTGCCATTGCCCGGTGGCGCCGAACCACCGCTCAAATAGCAGGGGTCAGGTCTTGAATTGATGCATTTCAATGCGTCAATTCAAGACCTGACCCCGGCTTCAGCCCTTTTCCCGCGGGCGCGCGGGATCTGCGATCCACTCGCTCCAGGAGCCGGCGTAGAGCTTGCCGCCGGAGAGGCCGGCGATTTCCATCGCCAGCAGGTTGTGGCACGCGGCCACACCGGAGCCGCAATAGTTCACCACGTCGCCGGGCGAGCGGGGGCCGAGCACCTGCTGGAATTCATCGCGCAGTTGCTCGGCGGTCTTGAACTGGCCGTTGCCGCGCACGTTGTCGAGGTTGTAGCGATTGAGCGCGCCCGGAATGCGACCCGCTACCGGATCGATCGGCTCCTGCTCGCCGCGGTAGCGCGCTGGAGCCCGCGCATCGAGCAGCGTGCGGCTACGCAATGTCTTGGCAATCGCCTCCACTGCCACGCTCATATCCGCGCGCGCATGCACGTCGAACTGGGCGGACTTCGGCTGCGGGAGGTCGGCGTTCACCGGCCGCCCTTCTGCAGTCCACTTGGCAAGGCCGCCGTCGAGCACCGCGACAGCATCGTGCCCCACCCAGCGCAATAGCCACCACAGGCGCGAAGCCACGGCACCGTTCGCCGCGTCGTAGCAGACGACCTGATCGCCGTTGCGAACGCCCTGGCGGCCGAGCCATGCTCCGAAGGCTTTGGCATCCGGCAGCGGATGCCGGCCATTCTTGCCGCTCTTCGGCGCGGACAGGTCGCGGTCGAGATGCGCGAAGAGCGCGCCCGAAATGTGCGCCTCGCGGTACTGGCGCTCACCGAGCTCCGGCTGCGCGAGGTCGTGGCGGCAATCGAAGATGCGCCATTTGCCGAGATGCGCGGCCAGCTCGGCGGTAGAGACGAGAGTCTTAAATGCCAAGCTTGCGATGCAACCACTCGTGGAAGTGCACTTCGGCGTCTTCCATCGGTGATTGGTACGGGCCCGCGTCGTCGAGGCCCTGCTCCCAGAGCGCGCGGCGGCCGCGGTCGAGGCGCTCGCAGATTTCCTTGTCCTCGAGCGCGGTCTCGACGTACGCCGCCTGCTGCGCCTCGACGAACTCGCGCTCGAAACAGGCGATCTCTTCCGGGTAGTAGAACTCGACCACATTGGTCGTGCGCGTCGGCGAGCGCGGGATCAGGTTGGAAACCACCAGCACGTTCGGATACCACTCGAACGTCAGGCCGGGAAAATAGCTTGCCCAGAGCGCGCCATGCTTCGGCTCGCCGCCCTCGAGCTGCGCGAGACAGGCTTCGTGCCAGCGCTTGTAGACCGGCGTCCCGGGGCGCTGCAATCCGGCCTTGGCCGAGACGACCTGCACCGAGTATTCGTCGCCATAGTCGACGGTGAAGTTGTCGACGTCGGTGAAGTTGCCGAGGCCGGGATGGAACGGGTTCACGTGGTAGACCTCGAGATAGGTCTCCATGAACGTCTTCCAGTTGAAGTCGTACTCGTCGACGCGCAGCGACTCGAGCACATAGCCGCTGAAATCCCAATCGGCCATGGTGGTGACTCGAGCAAGGTCATGGCGCGGGTCACCCGGGCCGGCGAAGAGCAAGCCGTTCCAGCTCGTGAGCGGGGTGGAATGAAGCTTCACGCACGGGCTTTGCGGGAAATGCGGTGCGCCGAGCAGCTCGCCCTTCAGGTCGTAGGTCCAGCGGTGCAGCGGGCAGACGATGTTTTCGGCATTGCCGCGGCCTTCCAGCATGATCGCCTGGCGGTGGCGGCAGACGTTCGACAGCAGCTCGACGCCGGAGGCGTTCCTCACCAGCACCTTCGCGTGGTCCATCCACGCGAGCGTGTGGTAGTCCCCGACGTTCGGGACCATCAGCTCGTGGCCGACGTAGTTCGCGCCGGCGGCGAAAAGCAGCTTCTTCTCCAGCTCGAAGACGCCCGGATCGAAGTACCAGGCGACTGGCAGCTGGCAGCGCGCGGGACTCAGCTCGCGCAGGCGGGCAACATTGGACATTCGTGTTGTAAGGGACTAAAAACACTGTATTTTACCCCGATGAGCAAATCCTCGCAGGAGCTCACCTTCGAGGCCGCGCTGGCCGAGCTCGAGAAAATCGTCACGCGCATGGAATCCGGTGAGCTGTCGCTTGAGCAAGCGCTCGCGACCCACAAGCGCGGCCTCGAGCTCGCGCGCTTCTGCCAGCAACGGCTCGAAGCCGCGCGCGAGCAGGTCAAGGTGCTCGAGGGCGAGGTCCTGAAGCCGCTCACCGACCTCGGCAGTAGTGACTGACGCGGCCTTCCAGGCCTGGATGGGCGAAGTGCAGGCGCGCACGGAGCGCGCGCTCTCGCGCCTGCTGCCCGCTGCTCACGTCGCTCCCGCGCGGCTTCACGAGGCGATGCGCTACGCAGTGCTCGGCGGCGGCAAGCGTGTGCGCCCGCTCCTCGGCTTCGCAGCGGGCGAAGTGACCGGCGCGGTGCCCGAGCGGCTGGAGGTGGCGGCGTGCGCGGTGGAATTGATGCACGCCTATTCACTCGTGCACGACGATCTGCCCTGCATGGACGACGATGTGCTGCGCCGTGGCAAGCCCACGGTGCACGTCGAATACGATGAAGCCACCGCGGTGCTCGCCGGCGATGCGCTGCAGACCCTCGCATTCCAGCTGCTCGCGGAGCACCGGCTGGCCGATGACCCGCGCGGGCAGCTCGAGATGGTGAAGCTGCTCGCGATCGCCGCCGGCTCGCGCGGCATGGCGGGTGGCCAGAGCATCGATCTGCAGTCGACCGGCAACGCGCTCACGCTGCCGGAGCTCGAGTTCATGCACATTCACAAGACCGGCGCGCTGATCCGCGCTGCCGTGCTGATCGGCGCCGAGTGCGGCACGGCGCTTGGCGCCACCGAGCGCGCGTGCCTCGATCGCTACGCCAAGGCGGTCGGCCTCGCCTTCCAGGTGGTCGACGACGTGCTCGATGCCGAGGCGAGCACCGCGACGCTGGGCAAGACGGCCGGCAAGGATTCGCGGCAGGGCAAGCCCACCTATGTGTCGGTGCTCGGCGTCGCGCGCGCCAAGGCGCTTGCCGAGGAGCTGCGCGGCGATGCGCATGCAGCCCTCGAGGCCCTCGCCGAGCGCGGCGCGCGCCTTGCAGCGCTCGCTGACTTCGTGGTTCTGCGAAAATTCTAGGTTCCATGGCGACGATTACCGAAGAGCTGGGGGCCGCTGGCTACAATCCGGCGATGTACGAGCTGCTGAAGACGATCGACGATCCGTCGCAGCTCCGTACGCTCGAGCGCAAGCAGCTGCGCCAGCTTGCCGACGAGCTGCGCGCCTTCGTGCTGGAGTCGGTGTCCAAGACCGGCGGCCATCTCTCCTCCAACCTCGGCACCGTCGAGCTGACCATCGCGCTGCACTATGTCTTCGATACGCCCGAAGACCGCATCGTCTGGGACGTCGGCCACCAGACCTATCCGCACAAGATTCTCACCGGCCGGCGCGAAGCGATGGCGCGGTTGCGCATGATCGACGGCATCTCCGGTTTCCCGCGCCGCACGGAATCCAGGTACGACACCTTCGGCACCGCGCATTCCTCCACTTCGATCTCCGCCGCGCTAGGCATGGCGGTCGCCGCCAAGGCGAAAGGCGAGAAGCGCCATTGCATCGCGGTGATCGGCGACGGCGCCATGTCCGCGGGCATGGCGTACGAAGCGATGAACAACGCCGGCGCGATGGATGTCGACGTCCTCGTCATCCTCAACGACAACGAGATGTCCATCTCGCGGCCGGTGGGCGCGCTCACCAACTACCTCGCCCGCCTGCTTTCCGGGCGCGTGTATTCCAGCGCGCGGCGCGCAAGCGAGCATCTGCTGAAGCGCGTCGGCGTGTGGGAGCTCGCGCGGCGCGCCGAGGAGCACATGAAGGGCATGGTCACGCCGTCGACGCTCTTCGAAGAGTTCGGCTTCAACTACATCGGCCCGATCGACGGGCACGATCTGGATGCCCTGGTGCCCACGCTGACGAACATCAAGAAGCTGAAGGGCCCGCAGTTCCTGCACGTCGTAACGCGCAAGGGTCAGGGCTACAAGCTCGCCGAAGATGATCCGATCGCCTATCACGGCCCGGGCAAGTTCAATCCTGCGGAGGGATTGCCTAAAGCCGTGGCGGCGCGGCCCACCTATTCGCAGGTCTTCGGGCAATGGCTCTGCGACACGGCGGAGCGCGAGGCGCGCCTTGTCGCCATTACGCCGGCGATGCGCGAAGGCTCCGGCATGGTCGAATACTCGGAGCGCTTCCCGAGCCGCTATTTCGACGTCGGCATCGCCGAGCAGCACGCGGTGACCTTCGCCGCCGGCCTCGCCTGCGAAGGCATGAAGCCGGTGGTGGCGATCTACTCGACCTTCCTGCAGCGCGGCTACGACCAGCTGATTCACGACGTCGCGATCCAGAATCTCCCGGTGCTCTTCGCGCTCGATCGCGGCGGACTGGTGGGCGGCGATGGCCAGACGCACAACGGCGCGTTCGACTTCGCCTATCTGCGCACGGTGCCCAATCTCACCGTGATGGCGCCCTCGGACGCCGCCGAATGCCGGCAGATGCTCACGACCGGCTTCGGCCTCGACTCGCCTGCTGCCGTGCGCTACCCGCGCGGCGCGGCGCTCGGCGAGCCCGGCAATGAGCTGGCTGCCATTCCCGTCGGTAAGGGAGAGGTGCGTCGGCAAGGCAAGCGCATCGCCATCCTCGCGTTCGGCGCGATGCTCAAGCCCGCGCTGGAAGCGGCGCAGGCGCTCGACGCGACGGTCGCCAACATGCGCTTCGTGAAGCCGCTCGACGTCGGGCTCGTGAAACAGCTCGCGGCGACGCATCATCTGATGGTCACCGTGGAAGAACATCAGGTCATGGGCGGCGCGGGCAGCGCGGTGTGCGAAGCGCTCGCCGCAGCGGGCATCGAAAAACGCGTGCTGCTGCTCGGCCTGCCGGACCGCTTCATCGAGCATGGCGATCCGGCGCGCCTGCTCGCATCGGTCGGACTCGACGCGGCAGGCATCCAGACCGCCATTTCAAACGCAATTTCCGGAATGCCCGAGTAAATTAGTCGGGATGGTAAAATCGTTGCCATGAAAGCCCGCGATCTGCAGAACATTCCGGACGTCCAGGCGAGCCCGGATTCGCGCAAGCTCGCCATCGACCAGGTCGGCATCAAGGCGATCCGCCACCCGGTGCGCATCATGGAGCGCTCGGGCGGCGTGCAGCACACCATCGCCACGTTCAACATGTACGTGGGG
>DASSLQ010000287.1:0-7561 GCA_035689325.1 Burkholderiales bacterium
GTCGATATAGAGAAGCTTGCCGCCGATGAGGCGCAGGCTCTGGTCCTTCGAGACGTTGGTGAGGACGAGCTTGCCGGTGAGCCGGGCAGGCTGGTCGACGCGGCCCGAGCCGTCCTCGACGCGCTCGACCACCTTCATTTCGGTGAGCGCGCCGCTGAGGACCGGGCCTTTCACCGTGAGGTCGGCGGGCGTCACGGCATAGACCTTGTCGTTGATCGCGGCGCTCTTCGCCGCCTGCGGCGGCGTGCATCCGACGGTCACTGCGGCAAACACGGCACTGGCGATCGCTGAACGGATGAACATGGTGTTTCTCCTTGGTGGCCGATCATGCGGCGCAACCGCCGCGCCAGTCTGTGCGCCACCGAACCCTTGCAATCGGGCGGGCCATCCGTGCGCGAACGCACATCCGAAAGCGCGCGGCGCGGAACACAATGCAGGCGATGGCAACACGCGCAATCCAGAACGAGCTGCTGGCGGCGATGCCGCGCAAGGCGTACGACGCGCTGCTTCCCGCGCTCGCGCCGGTCAAGCTCGCCTTCGGCGAGGTGCTTTACGTGGCCAACGCTCCCATTGCTCACGTGTACTTTCCCTGCGAGTCGATGGTGTCGCTCTTGCTGCCGGTCGAGAACCACCTCGACATCGAGGTGGGGCTGGTCGGCCGCGAAGGCATGGTCGGCGCGTCGCTCGCACTGGGGATCGCGCATTCGCCGGTCAAGGCGCTGGTGCAGGGCGCAGGCAGCGCGTTGCGCCTGAGCGCGGCGGGCTTTCGGCGCGAGCTGGCGCGCAACCCGGCGCTGCAGCGCGCCGTCAACCGCTACATCCACTCGCTGATGGCGCAGATCACGCAGACCGCGGCCTGCAACCGCTTCCACGTCGTCGAGGCGCGGCTTGCGCGCTGGCTGCTAATGACACGCGATCGCATGCGCTCTCCGAAGTTCCGCATGACGCACGAATTTCTCTCCCACATGCTCGGCGTGCGCCGGGTCGGCGTCACGGAGGCGGCTTCTTCCCTGCAGCGCCAGAAGCTCATCGAGTATACCCGCGGCAACATCCGCATCCTGGACGAGCCCGGCCTCGAAGCCGCCTGCTGCGGGTGCTACGGCAGCCAGGCTTCAGCCGTGGCCCGCTGATCCAGGCGAACTTGTCCGTACAGCCCGACAGTGCCCCAGCGTACAGATGGCAAGTTGCGCGCCGAATATCGTATGCCGCATGGAAACGATTCAAGCGAGCACTACCGCAGAGCGTCCCATCGACTTCACGATGGCCGTCCACGTCAATCCGGGTGATACCTATGAATGGTCGCAGGTGCTGCTGGCGAGAGCGAGCTGCAGTGGCCGCCTCGAACTGCTGACCGCGGCCTGGGAAAGGCTCCTCGGCTACGGGCGCCACGAGTTCACCGCGAAGACCTTCGGCGAGCTGATGAAGTCGGACAAGGCTGCCGCGACCGTCGCAGCGATCCTCGACCAGCAGAACATGGAGCCCGTCGACCTTACGCTGTGCTGCCGGAACGGCAAACGGAAGAGCCTGCGCCTGCACCGCCGGTTCGACGAGTACGGCGACAGGATGTTCATCGTGGCGGAGGAAACGCAGTGATAGTGGCGCCTCGGCGGCGTCATGCGCTCCTCTCAAAAATCGGCTGCAGAATTCGGCGATCATGGCGAGAGCCGCATCACGCAATGCGCGGCCTATGTGCGCGTCGATTTTGGCGGCTGCAACGAGGACGATCTGCGGGAAACCTATCGGGCCTTTGTCGGGCTGTGCCTGGACACGCGCGCCAACCGCGCACTGCTGAAGGCGGGCGACGACTACGCGCCCGGTCATTACGCGCTTTGCGCCATGGCTCGGCAGGCCGCGCTTGCGCCGGACTTCAAGCTCGCCCTCGTCCCGAGCACGGTACCGGTCGAAGCGGTGTACCGGGAAGCGCAGCAGCACTTGCGCGCGCAGGGATGCAACGCCTGGGTGTTCCGCAGCGAGAGCGAAGCCCTCGAGTGGCTGGAGGGCCGCGCGCCCCGCGGCGAGACGGCGTCCTGAGCACTGCGCGCTGGCGCACAGACACCGCCACGATTGCCGCGCAGACTTGCCGCCATGCTCTACAGCATCGCCATCATCCTGATCCTCCTGTGGATCATTGGCATGATGTCAACGGCCACGCTCGGCGGGTTCATCCATGTCCTGCCGGCGCTCGCGGCGGTGCTCATCCTGTTCAGGGCGATTGGCCCGGCGGCACGCTGAAGTAACAGCCGCCGGCGCTACTTGTGGATCGGGTCGACCTTGTGCTGGCGCTCGCGCCACTCGGCGAGCTGCTTTTCGTTGGCTTGCCGGGTGACGCCATTGGCGGCCCGGATCGCGCCAAGCGAGCGCTGCCGCTGGCCAGCCAGCGCGCCGGCGTGGTTCCCGGTCAGCCGGCACCAGTGCTGCTTGGTGGCTCCCTTGACGCGCTGCCAGTTGCCTGCGATTTGGTCCCAGTTCATCTGCCTTCGTTTCGGCCAGCGGACAGACTGCACTTGCTGGCGCGCTCAGTCGGTGTGACAGCGTACATACGTGCCCGCATTCGCGACGTACGCTTGCCCTCGAAGTTCAACCGGAGAGCACCGTGGGAATCCTGAACAAGGCAGTCGACAGCACATGGAAGTTCGTCGCCGCGCATGCCGTGGAGTCCCTCGGATTCGCGCTCGTCCTCGGTTACCTGATCAGCCGGCTCACGCCTTGATGTCGCCCGAATGCCTGGTGGAGGATCTCTCCGGCGCGGCCGCCGGCGCGCGAGGATTGCTGTCGAACCTGCAGGATCGCTTCGTTCGGGAGCCGCGCCGCACGAGCCTCACGCTCGTGCTGATGCTGGCCTGCGCAGTGGCGGGCGCAATTCTCTTCGTCGCCGCCTGGATCGGCCTGATGGCAGCGCTTGCGCTGGGGATCGTCGCTCTGGGCATCTCCTTGCAGGCGGCGCTCACTGCCGTGGCCTTTGCCGACCTGGCGGTCGCCCTGGCGCTGCTCTGGTTGTGCGCGCACCTGAGCGGCAGCCTCGCTTTTCCGGCGACCCGGCGTCAACTTCGCCCGAAGCGGCTCGAGCTGGTGTGAAATCGAGCTGCGCGGCGTGTTCGCTCGCGCACAGACGAGCGAGTTGAGAGCGTCGTACCTTGATCGCAGTGCAGCGCTGCTGCAGCAGGCTTTCGACATCGCCATCCGCAACGCACCGACTTCGCCGCTCCCGAACCGCGTCCTCGCCGCCCTGCCGCAGAAGGCGAGCCGCAGCGTCGAGGCGAACGATGGCTTACGCTCGGTCTGACGCGGCGGTTGAGAGCACATGGACAAAACGCACCACCTGCCGGCATTGCCGTACGACGCCGGGGCGCTCGAGCCCTACATCGACGCGCGCACCATGCAGCTGCATCACGGCGAGCACCACGCCGCGTACGTCGAGGAGTTGAACGCCACGCTGGCGCCGTACCCCGGGCTCCAGTCGAAGAGCGCGCTCTGGCTCCTGCTCAACCTGCGCGAGCTGCCCGCCGAGATCCGCGTCGCGGTGCGCGCGAGCGCCGGCGGCCATGTCAATCACGGCCTGTTCTGGCAGGCGATGTCGCCCAACGGCGGCGGCGTGCCCAAGGGGCTTCTGGGCGACGCGATCGCGCGCGACTTCGGCTCGTACGGCCGGTTCCAGACCTGCTTCGACGAGGCCGGCGCGGCGCTGCGCGGCTGCGGCTGGGTGTGGCTCGCGCGGGCGCTTGAAAAGGGCGGCGGGCTGGAGGTGCTCACCACCTCGGCGCACGACCATCCCATGATGCACGGCCGCTTCCCGCTGCTGCTGAACGACCTCTGGGAGCATGCCTACTACCTGAAGCACGAGAACCGGCGCCTCGAGTATCTGAACGGCTGGTGGCCGGTCGTGGATTGGGCGCAGGCCGCGCGCCGCTACGAGCGATCCGAGCACTCCATTCGGGAGAGATCGCCGGCGTTCGAACCCGGCGCGCGCTAACCGCCGCTACCGCGCGAGCCTCGCGCCGGAAATTTCGATGAACACGTGGCGATCGGGCTGCATGCAGGCCACGTTCTTCGCATTGTTCGCGTCCTTGCAGGTGCTCGCCCGGGTGGTCGGCCGCGTCTCGCCCCAGGCGCTCGTCCTGACGCGCTCGGCGGCGACGCCGCGCGCCACGAGATAGGCCTTCACCGCGGCGACGCGCGCCTCGGAGAGGATCTGGTTGGACTCCGCGCTTCCCATGCGGTCGGCGTAGCCGATCGTCCTCACCGACTGCGACTCGAGGCCGCGGATCTTGTCGATGAACGCGTCGAGCGTGTCGCGGCCCGCCGCGCGCAGCTCCGATTTGTTCGAGTCGAACAGCACGTCGGCGTCGAGCACGACCTTCTCGTAGATCGCGGCGGCCGCTGCCGGCGCCTCCTGCGCGCCGGCGGTGGCGGCAAAGGCGCCCAGCGCGAGCGCCCAGGCGGCTGGCGTTCTGCTGAATCTGCTTCTCATGGCGTGGTCTTTCGATGACAGTTTCGTTGTGTCTCGGCAAATCGGCCGAGGGGCAACGGTGATGCTCGGCGCATTGCGCGCGCGCGTCTGCCGGCTGGCGCACATGGCCCTTTGTGTCCTATAGCGGACAAAGAGGCGTACCATGAAGCACCATGCCCAGGACCGCTACCGCCGCATCACCGAAGGACAACCGTCTGCTCGCGGCGATGCCGAGCAACGAATACCAGGAGCTGGTGGGCTCGCTCGAGCGCGTGCCGATGCCGCTCGGCCAGCCGGTGTACGAATCCGGGGAGCCCCAGAACTTCGTGTATTTCCCCACGACCAGCATCGTGTCGCTGCTCTACGTGCTGGCCGACGGCGCGACCGCCGAGATCGCGGTGACCGGCAAGGAGGGCCTGGTGGGAATCTCGCTCTTCATGGGCGGCGAGACCACGCCGAGCCGGGCCGTGGTGCAGAGTGCGGGCGAAGGCTACCGCCTCAGGGCTTCGGTGCTGAAGAAGGAGTTCGAGCGCGGCGGCGCGCTGCAGCACCTGCTGCTGCGCTACACGCAGGCGCTGATCACGCAGATGGCGCAGACCGCCGTGTGCAACCGCCACCACTCGGTCGACCAGCAGCTATGCCGGTGGCTCTTGCTCAGCCTCGACCGCCTGCCCAACAACCGGCTGGTGATGACGCAGGAGCTGATCGCCAACATGCTCGGCGTGCGCCGCGAGGGCGTCACCGAGGCCGCCGGCAGGCTGCAGGCCGACGGCCTGATCGAATACAGCCGCGGCAAGATCACGGTACTCGACCGCGAGCGGGTCGAGCAGCGCGTGTGCGAATGCTACGCGGTGGTGAAGAAGGAATACGACCGCCTGCTGCCGGCGCGTGACGACGTGACTTTCGGAGAAGAAACTGCGCCCCCGCTTTCGCGGGGGAGAGTCATTCAGAGCTAGTAGGTCGACCAGCTCCAGCCGTTCACCGTCCAGTGCTCCGGAGCCTTGGCGGCGAAGTCGATGTTGAGGTTTCGTTCCGCCACCGACGTGGAGTTCGGCCAGGTGTAGGTCCAGCGCAGCGTGCCGGAGCCGCCGCTCGTCAGAGCGGTGCGCCAGGGCTTGCCGAGGAGCTGCTGCACCTCCTCGAGCGTCATTCCCTGCCTGAGGTCGACGGCTGCGCGCTCGGCGGCGGCGACGCTCGCGCTCGCGAGCGGGCGCTTCGCCTGCGCGCTCGCGTGCGAGAACCAGCCGCTCGCGGCCAGCACGACGGCGACAAGCATCGCCAGCAACAGGAGTCTCATCGTGGCGGGATTCACGTGGCCTGCCCGCTCCCGGCGAACATCGCCAGCGCGCGCTTCAGGCCCTCGAAGTAGCCGTAGCGCCAATAGAGGCGGTCGCGGCTGCCTTCGTCCTGGTGCGCATTCTCGTGCCGCACGTCGAGCCCCTGGGCGGTGAGCCACGCGCCCAGCGCCGCGATCTCGCCTTCCAGCGCGGCTTCGGCGGGCGCCTGCACAGTCGACTTGGTTTTCATCAGCATTGCGCCCACATGGTGCGCCCCGCGGCGCGCGGCGTATGTTCGTTCGCGCACAGACGGGGCATCTCCAGGGAGCCGACGCGCGCTACGGCCTGAGCTTCTTCGAGGGCTGGAAGCGGGGTGACAGCGAGCTCGATGCCGAGCTCGACGCCATCTAGCCCAGCTTCCTGTTCCCCCACGTCCAGAACGACTGAACCTGGTTCTGCCGGTTCTTCTGCGCGAGCGCCCTGATGAGGCCGTCGATGCCCTCGGCGCGCACCGTCGCGGCGAATGACTCGCGGTAGACGAGCACCGCGCTCACGCCGGCGATCTTGACGTCGTAGATCCGCCAGCCCGCGGCGCCGTCGGCCATCTCGTAGTCGATGGTGAGCGGCTCGACGCCCGGCCGGCGCAGCAACGAGCGCACCGTCACCTCGCTCTCGCCGGCGGCGGCGCGCAGCGGGCGGTACTCGATCGGCTGGTCACGCAGTTCCAGGAGCGCGCGCGAATAGCTGTGCACCAGCAGCGTCTTGAACTGCGCGGCGAGCTCGGCCTGCTGCGCGGCGCTGGCGAGGCGCCAGTTGTGCCCGAGCACGATCGCGGTCATGCGCGGAAAATCGAACAACGGCACGATGCGCTTCTCGACGAGCTCGGCGAGGTCGCTCGCGCGGCCGGCGTCGCGGTCCTCGCGCAGCGTGACCATCAGCTCGGTGGTGAGCGCGCTCATCATCGCGTCGGGGCGCGGTGGCGCCGGCGCGAGGAGCTGCGCCCCGGCGCGCGCGCCGGCGAACAGCAGCGACGCGGCGAGCGCCAAGGCGAGGACGTTTCTCATGCCGCGCACTCTCTTGCTACGCGCGCGAGGGCCGGTTGGCCACGCGGATCTTGTTGTAGACCGCGCTCACCCCGCGCACGCGCGCGGCGAGGCGGCCCGCGGTGGCGATGTTCTGCAACGACGCGGCGGAGCCGGTGAGCGTGACGGCGCCCTCGCGGCTCGTGACCTCGATGTCGGCGCCCGCGAGCGAAGGCGCGCCGCGCAGCGCGGCCTCGACCGCGGCGAAGATCGCCTCGTCGTCGACCGGCACCGTGCCCTGCGCAAGCAGGCCCCCGGAGAGGCTCGCGGCGAGAAAGAGCACTGCAATCCTGCGAATCAGGCTCATCGAAGCACCATACGCCAGTGAGCGCACCGCGCGCGCCTTTATTTATTTCGCCGGAGGGCGGCACGGCGGCGCCAGAGGCGTAAGGTGGGTCCATGAAACCCGAGTCCGCAGCGACAGTGCGCAAGCTCAGCCTGCGCGAGCGCCACCGCGCGATCGGCGCCATCCTCGAGGCGCGCTTCAGCATGGGTGCCTTCGAGGAGGTGCGCATCGCCAACGCCGAGTACTGGGCCTCGCCGCGCAACGACATGGCGCGCGGCATCTATGGCGAGGCGATGCGCGAGAAGCAGCGCCTTGCGAGCGCTACCGACGCACAGCTCCTCGCCGAGATCGCGGCAGCCGGCGCATGAGGATCGACGGCGCCATCGCCAGCCTCAAGCAGCGCCTCGCCTACGCCGCCGCAGCGCGCGAAGCGTGGCGCGGCTCGGGCGAGCAGCACAAGTACGCCGCC
>DASSLQ010000288.1:0-32726 GCA_035689325.1 Burkholderiales bacterium
CGGCGAGCTTTACGCCTTCCTTCGCCAGCAGCAGCGCGATCGCCCGGCCGATGCCCATGCTCGCGCCGGTGACGAGCGCGCACTTGCCGGCGATCCCAAGATCCATTTAGCGAACCCGTGTCGCTGTCGCCCTTTCAGACATTCGCTAGCGCTTGAACTCGATGATGTGCAGTCCGGTGTTGGCACGGTCGACCGCGTAGATGTAGCCGCGGTCGTCGACATCGAGGTTGTTGGTCTGGATCGCCACCTTGCAGCGCTCGCCGGAGGCGTCCTTCACGCAGCGCTTGTCGGTCTTCTCGGTGGTCGCGGGAATGTAATAGCCCGCTTCCTTGGGATGGTACGGATCGCTGATGTCGAGCGCGCGCACGCCGGCGTTGAACCAGGCGACGAACACATAGTGACCGGCATACATCGGCGGCTGGTTCTCGTTCGACGAATGCGAGCCGAAGCGCCCGCCGCGCGAGCAGAAGTTGCCGCTCGCCTCGGGCACGGTGTAGGTGGCGATGCTGACCGGCGTCTTCTCGTCGGTTGCGTCCACGATCCAGACCATCTGCCGCGGCTCGGTGCATTCGTTGGCGAGCGATTCGTCCACCACGACGACGATGTCGCGCTTGCCGCCGTCCTTGTCCTTGGCGAACTCGGCGACCTGCATGCCGAGCACCGGCAGCGTGGTATGCGCGCCGTTGTTGGCGTTCATGTCGAAGCGCCCGACCTGCGGTGCCAGCAGGTTGGCTGGCGTCGGCTCCGGCGGCCCGGAGATCAGCTTCTGGCGATCGACGATCTGCAGCACGCCGGACTTGTTCGTGCCGTAGCCGAAGTAGATGCGGTTGCCCTTCGCACCGGTGGAGATCATGCCGTGCAGCTCGGTCGGCGCCGGGCCGGTGGCGCCGGGCTGCTGGCCGACGAGGCCGAAGTTGCGGATGAAGCGCGGATGCGCGGGATCGGAGAGGTCGAACACCTGCGTCATGCGTCGCACGCGCCAGTCGGGCAAGCCGGAGACGACGTAGGCGATGCCGCTGTCGCATTCCCACCAGCTCTTATGCGTGCCTTTCAGCTTGTCGACGAGCACCGCCAAGCGCGCCGGCTTCTCGGGCGTCGTGACGTCCCACACCTCGTGCGCCAGGTTCCCGTATGTGCGCAGCAGGTAAACCTTGTTCTTGTCGCCCTTGGGCAGCTCCGAGCCGTTGCAGACGCGCACCATCTGCGCCCCGCCGCTTTCCGCCTCGCCGGGTTCGCCGGGAATGTGCGCGACATAGCGCGGCCGGCGCGGATCGGTGACGTCGATGAGCGAGGTACCGTTGTCTTCCTCGCGGCCGGTGAGCGCGTTCAGGGTCTTGCCGCCGTGGTGGCCGACGTAGGCGATCCAGCGGCCGCGGCTTTCCTTGACGGTCGGCTGATAGGCGCTGCGGCCCTGCAGGTCGTGGTGACCGAGGAGCGCCATGTTCGAGGCGCTCGCACCGTGTTGTGCGTGGGCGGTGAACGTTGCGAGCAGAAGCGCAGCAGCGGCGGCGCCACAACGGTTCCTCATCGATCCTCCTCCTGGTGGTCGCGAAGGACGGCAATCGTACCCGAAGCCGGTCGGCCTACGGCATGCCGCTTGCAGCCGCAGGGGGTTGGCTCATTCTGTAGAGAGATTGGGATGATCAGGACCTTGATGGCGGCGGCGGTCGCCGCGGTGTTCGCGCTGCCGGCGACCGCGTCGGCGGCTGACGACAGCATCATCGTCGCCCAAGGCGGCGGTGGCGGCGGCGCCGATGCCCCAGACATGGCGAACCGCCAGCGCGGGGGCAACTTCGACCGGCTCGATCGCAACCATGACGGCTACATCTCGCGCGACGAGGGCAAGGACGCGCCCGAGCTGCAAACGCGCTTCAGCGAGCTCGATACGAACAACGACGACAAGCTCTCGCGCGAAGAGTATGACGCGCTCAACAATCATGGCTCGCTCGGAGCGCCCGGCGCGAGCGGTGCCACCGGCACCGGCGGCATGAGCGGCAGCGACGCCGAGCCGCGCCACCCCGGCCGCAGCCCCGCGCCTCGCTCCAATACAAAGTAAACGGAGATCCATCGTGCTTCACTTCACGCGGCTGGCGGCGGCCCTCTTCGGGGTGGCGCTCGCCACCGGCGCCAGCGCCGCGCCGCGCGCCGAAAGCGCGCTCGAGTGCGGCATCGCCGCCGACATGGCGGTCGTCGCGCATTCGCTCGCCAGGGAAGAGATCCAGCGCACCAAGGCCGACACCATCATGGCGCGCATCTACGACGTCTCGCAGTCCGACCGCGGCAAGGAGTTGATGAAGGACATCCTCGACGCCGCGTACATCTCCAAGGGTCCCTCGAGCCAGGAGTTCGCCGAGGAGCTCTACAGCACGTGCATGAAGTCGGGCGGCGACATGGACCAGGTGCTCGGCAAGAAGCTGTAGCTAGCGAAGCGCGGTCTCGAGCGCGCTCATCAGCGCGCCGAGCTTCGGCGGGCTGGCCTCGAGGCCGACTCTCACCTGCGCCTCGCGCAGCGCCGCGGAGGCCACCGGACCGATCGACGCGACGAGCGTCGCGTTGAGCGCTGCGCGCAACGCCGGCTCCTTCTTCAGTTCCCGCGAAACCAGGAACAGGTTGCGCGCCTGCTCGGCATTGGTGAACACCGTGGCATCGATCTCGCGGCGCTCGAGGGCGCCGATCAGCTCGGCGAGCGGCTTCGTATCCTCGGGCAGCGACCAGCGGTAAGTCGGAATCTCCAGCACCTGCGCGCCGCGCGCGGCGAGCGCCTGGTCAAGCTCCGCATTGGCGACACCGTAGCGCTGCACGATGACGCGGCTGCCGCCGAGCGCGAAGTCGCCAATCGCGGCGAGCACTTCGTGCGTGGTGAACGGCTCGGCGGCGCCGCGGTCGATGCGCACGCCGCGCGAGCGCAGGGCGGCAGCGGGCTTTGGCCCGCGCGCGACGACCGTGCTCGTTGCGAGCAGCGCGAGGAAGCGCGGCGTGAGCCCGAGGCTGTCGGTAGCGTTGAAGAGCGCGCGCGTGCCGACGCCGGTCTGGAACACGGCGAGCGCCGCGGGCCGCGCTTCGAGCGAGCGCACGAGCTCGCCGATCGCGCCAGCATCGAGGTCCGGCACCTCGGCGAGCGCCGGCGCATGCACCGGCACGCCGCCGCGCGCGGCGACCAGCTCCGCGAGCTGCTCGCCAAGGCGCGCCTCGAGGATCGCGATGCGCTTACCGCGCATCCGTCTTCTGCCGCCGGGTCAGCGCCTGCAGCACGCCGCCGATCTGCTGGTGCAGCGTGGCGAGCGCTTCGTAGCTGATCGCGACACGCGCGGCGAGACGGCCGTTCAGCCGCTCGGGCACCTGCTTGCCCGCGCGCGCCATGCGGTTGAGGGCCGCCATCGCACCGGGATCGAGGAAGCCGAAATCAAGCAGCGCCACTCCCGCGGTCGGCTCGACCAGCGTGACGTTCGCGAGCACTGGCTGATCCGATCCATTCGCGGGCATGAGCTGCAGGTTCACCGCCTGCTTGGCGGGCTGCTTTGCCGCTTCCTTCGCGGCGCCTTCTTCCTTGGTTGCCATGGCGCTATCCCTTTGCGTTATTGCGGCGTGTAGCCGATGTCCTTCACCAGTTTTCCGTACTTCGCATAGTCGCGCTTGAAGTATTCAGCGAAGTATTCCGGCGATTCGGTGACGATTGTCAGCCCGGCGTTCACCAGCTTCTCGCTGACATCGGGCTGGCGGATCGCGCGGTTTATTTCGGCATTGAGCTTGAGCACGATGTTGCGCGGCGTGCCGGCCGGCGCCACGTAGCCGAACCACCCGTTCGACTCGTAGCCCGGCACCGCCTCGTCGGCGGCCGGCACGTCGGGCCAGAGCGCCACCCGAGTCCGATTCGTCACCGCGAGCATGCGCACGCGCTCGGACTTCACCTGCGGCGTCGCAGTGGCGATGCTCGTGATGCCGGTCAGCACCTGGCCGCCGACGATGTCGGTCATGATCGCCGAGGCGCCCTTGTACGGCACGTGCGTGAACGTGAAGCCCGCCATCGTGCGCAGGTGCTCGAACGCCAGGTGTGGAAAGCCGCCCTCGCCATTCGTGGCGACGGTCAGCCTGCCGGGGTTCGCCTTGGCGTAGGCCACCATCTCGCCGATGTTCTTGAATGGCGCATTAAGCGCTCCGACGATGGCGAGATAGTTGGTCGTCGAGAGCGCGATCGGCGCGAAGTCCTTAAGCGCGTTGTACGGGATGTTGCGGCTGGTGTGCGGCAGGATGACCATGTTGCCGCCCTGCCCAGCGCCGATGGTGTAGCCGTCGGGGGCGCTCTTCGCGACGAGATCGAGGCCGAGCATGCCGCTCGCACCAGGGCGATTCTCGATCACCACCGGTTGGCCGAGCCGCTCGCTCAGCTTCGGACCGATCAGCCGCGACATGACGTCCATCGTCTCGGCGGGCGGAAACGGCACGATCAGGCGGACCGGCTTGCTCGGATATGACGAAGATGCGGCCTGCGCGTGCGCGAGCACCGACCAAACCATCAAAGCCGTGACAGTCACCATCTTCTTCATGCTGGCTCCTATTTCGGCGGGATGACGGGCAGCAGCAGGTAAGGCTGCCGCTCGAAGTGCAGCGTCACCTTGCCGCCGAAAATCTGCGGCGGGCGATCGGTCTCGTCGTCGTGCGTGAACGGCCCGCAGCCGCGCATCGGATGCTTCATGTTCGAGAGCGTCGCCGCCGGCTCGTCGTGCTCGTAGTCGCGGCCGCGGATGGTGAGCGCGATGCGGTAGCCCTCCGGCACGACGATGCACGTCGGCCAGATCTCGATGTCGAGCTCCACGACTTCGCCGGGCGTGAGCGGCTGCTTGTCATCGTGCGTGTGGTAGGGCCGATAGGGCAGCGACAGCTCCCGATCCAGCTTGCGATGCGATGCACGCAGCCAGCCCTGCCCGACCGGGGTCTTCGGATCGAGCGCGCCCTGGAACAGCACTTCCTTCCCCGCCGGGTCGAACACGCGCAGCACGATGAAGAGGTCCGCGTCCGCGGTCGCGGACGAGACGTAGAGCTTGAGCGCCGACGGGCCGGTGATCTCGGTCTCGCGCTCCGTCACCATCGAGAACGTGACGCCGTCGCCCAGCGGCTCGTAGGCGAGCGCCCGCCCCGCGCGCGGCGCCTGCCGCGCGAGCCGCAGGCCCTGCGGATCGAGGTAATAGCGCGTCCATTGCGTGCGCGCGAGCGGCCACTCGTCTTCCATGCGCAATTCGAAACGCTCGCCAGGATGGCGCACGTTGAGCTGCACGCGCGGCCGGCGCTCCCAGCCGTTGCGCGTGCCTTTCAGGAAGTACTCGAAGAATGCGAGCTGCAGCTTCCTCCCATACTCGGTGTAGAACGGCGCCCAGTGCGAGCCGCCGTGCACCTCGAGCCATTTGTGCGCCGACGCCGCGCGCATGAAGCCCTCGAAATTTCCGCGCGTGTGCAGTCCCTGCCCGCCCCAATTGGCCGCCGTCAGCAGCGGGATAGTGACCTTGGCGAGGTCGGCGCTGCGCTCGCGATAGTAAGGACCGTCCATCTCGCGCGTGAGGAACGCCTGCCACATGTCCTCGCGGTTGCGGGCGAGCTCTTCTTCGCTCAGCGTCTCGGGACCGCAGACCAGCTCGCCGGTGTTGGGGTTCTTCTTCCCCCGGGCCCCCATGCCGTGCTGCACGGTCTTCACCTGCATGTCCTGCCAGTTCTTGCGGAAGCTGCAGATGATGCCGCCGTGGCGTGCGCTCTCGCGGTAGGCGTCGTTCCAGCCTTCCCACACGCAGATCGCCGCGAGGTGCGGCGGTTTCAGCGCCGCGGCGCGCCACTGGTTGCTCGCGTAATACGAGATGCCGTTCATGCCGAGCCTGCCCGTGCACCAGGGCTGCGCGGCGCTCCATTCGATGCACTCGTAGATATCGCGCGTCTCGCGGGCGTTGTTGTGGCAGAGATAGCCGGGCGAGCGCCCGGCACCGCGCGAGTCGACGCGCACGCAGGCGTAGCCTTCGGGCACCCATTTCTCCGGGTCGACGACTTCCCAGTTCTGGTAGCGGTTCGACGAGCCCGCGAGCGCGTCCGGGTTTTCGCGCGCCATGAGTTCCCAGGCGGTCTTGTAGCCTTCCTGGAAGGCGAGCCCCTTGCCGTAGGGGCCGTAGCTGAAGATCGCCGGGTGGCGGCCGTCGTCCGGGCGGTAAACATCCGCGCGCAGCACGAGGCCATCGTCCATCCGGATCGGCACGTCCCAGTCGATCTTCATCGATAGCCGGGCGGCGGCGTGAATGGACCCGTGATGAGCGCAACCTGCTCTGCCAAGGCGAGCAGTGCGGGCTCCGCCCAGCGCCTGGCAACCAGTTGCGCGCCGATCGGCAGCCCATCGCGCGAGCGCGCAAGCGGCAGCACGACCGCCGGACTGCCGGTGAGGTTGAATGGGCACGTATACGCGGTGCCGGCGATGAAGTAAGGCACCTTCTGCTCGTCCACGTCGATCGGGGTGCCGAACGGCACATGGCCGATGGCCGGACTCACCGTTACCGGGCAGATGAGCGCGTCCCACTCGCCGAAGAAGCGCTCGAGCGCCGCGATAAGCGCGTCGCGTCGGGTCAGCGCGACCATGTAGTCGGCGATCGTGGCGCGCACGCCCTTGGCCGAGCCGCGCGCCACGGCCCAGGCGTCGCCGAGCGTCGCATTCAGAGCAGCAACGCGCTCGCGGCTGCGCTCGGCGCCGGTGGCTGCACGCTCGGCGATGGCGATCTCGCCCCACAGCTCCCATGCCTCGTCATAGCTGAAGCCTTCGGGATTGCGCTCCTCCACCGCGCAGCCGGCATTTGCCAGCGCGTCCGCCAGTCTCCTGATCGCATCGCGCGTTTCGCGCGTCACCGGCACGCCGCCGAAAGCGGCGCTCCAGGCGAAGCGATGCGCCTTGAGCGGTCGCGCGGCCGGCTCGATCCATGGCATGGGCGGCGCGTCGGGCTCCGAAGCAGCGGCACCGCAGATGACCCTGGTAATCAGCGTGAGATCGTCCACCGATCGCGCGAGGGGCCCGAGCACGTTCATATGCCGCACGGCGCGCGGCACGCCCGGTGGCTCGGGAATGTGGCCGGCGTTCGGGACCCGGTGCTCGGTGGGCTTGAGGCCGAAGAGGCCGCAGAAATGCGCGGGCGTGCGCACCGAGCCGGCCAGGTCGCTGCCGACATCGAAGGCGGAAAGCCCCGCCGCTACCGCGGCGCCGCCCCCGCCGGTAGAGCCGCCGGGCGTGCGCTCGAGGTTCCAGGGGTTGTTGGTACGGCCGAAGATCGGATTGTCGGCGCGGTAGTCCGCCGAGAGCGGAGGGACGTTCGTCTTGCCGAGCAAGATGGCCCCAGCCGCGCGCAGCCGGGCGACCGCGGGAGCGTCATGCGTGGGGACATAGTCCTTGAGCGGCGGATGGCCGCCGGTGGTGCGCACCCCGGCGGTCTCGAGCGCGTCCTTGATGGTCATCGGCACGCCGTGCAGCGCTCCCCAGAGCTCACCGCGCGCAAGCGCGGCGTCCGCCTCCTGCGCGCGGCGGCGCGCGCCGGTCTCGTCCAGCGTGCAAATGGCGTTAAGCGAAGGGTTGTAGCGCGCGATGCGCGCGAGATGGAGCTCGATCAGCTCGCGCGCCGCGATGCGGCCCGCGCGCAGGGCCGCGGCGAGCTCCGTGGCGCTCGAGAAGGCGTCGACCGGCACGCTGGCATTCTAGCGGCGGAATTCGGGGACGGAGCCCGAACTACGGTCGGTTGCATACCATGATAGTTCGGGCTCCGTCCCCGAATTCCGTCAGTGCAGCGTGCGGACGAAGGTGCGGCCGCGGAGCACGTCTTTCGCGCTCGGGCGCTCGAACATGAAGTCAAGCAGCGCCACCGCGATCTCGTTGTAGATCGCCTCGCATTGCTCGGCGTTGATGAAGGGGTATACGCCGATGTCGGTGACCACGAGCTCCTTCTCGAGTGCGAGCGAGCGCAGCTCCTCGGGCAGCGCCGAGGAATCCTGCACCGTGAAACCGTGGAGCTGCGGGCAGCGCTCGAAGATCACATCCAAGCGCGCCGCCAGGTCCTCTTCCACCGGCGGGAGCTCGGCGTTCAGGTTACCAAGCTGGAGGGGCTTCATGCCCCCCTGCCCGCAAGGGGCGTGCCCGTCCCTGATCGGGTCGGGGATCAGTGCAGGTAGCGGACGAAGGTCTTGCCGCGTAGCAAGTCCTTGGCCTCCGGCCACGAGGCCACCGCGGCGCTGATCGCCGCGGCGATCGCCTCGTAGACTTCGTCGTACTGCGCCTTGCCGAGGCGCGGGGCAAGCGCGATCTCGAAGATGAAGAGCTCGCCCTCGAGCGTGGTCGGATCGATGTGATCGGGCAACCCGGCGCGGTCGCGCACGCTGAAGCGAAATAGTTCCGGACAGCGCGCGAAAACGGCCTCGACGCGCTCGAGGACGCGCGCTTCGACACTGCGCATGACTCCCTCCCGTCGCAAACTATACTGCTTGTATGGAGCACGGCCACCTCTTCCTCGCGCAGGCGGCGATCTATTTCACGGCCGCCGTGCTTGCGGTCGTGGCCGCGCACCGTCTGGGGCTTGGCTCGGTGGCGGGCTACCTTCTCGCCGGCATCGCCATCGGGCCCTGGGGCCTGAAGCTCGTCGGTCAGCCCGAGGCGATCAACGCCTTCGCCGGGCTAGGCGTGGTGTTCCTGCTCTTCCTGATCGGGCTCGAGCTCGAGCCGCAGCGGCTCTGGAAGATGCGCACGCGGCTTCTCGGGCTCGGGCTCTCACAGGTGCTTGGCTCGATCGCACTCATCGCCGCGGCCGCGCTTGCCGGCGGCTTCGACATGCGCGTCGCGCTCCTGGCCGGCATGGCGCTTTCGCTCTCATCGACTGCGCTGGCGCTGCAGCCGCTCACCGAGCGCGGCGCGCTCGCCACGCAGGGCGGCCTGGCTGGCTTTGCCATCCTGCTTTTCCAGGATCTCGCGGTGATCCCGATGCTCGCCGTGCTGCCGCTCCTTGCCACGCAAGGCGGCTGGTCGGGGTTCACCTGGCAGGGCCTCGGCTTCGCCGTCGCGGCGATCGTCGGGACGCTCGTGCTCGGCCACTTCCTCGCGCGGCCGGTGTTCCGCCATATCGCGCGCACGCGGCTGCGTGAAATTTTTACCGCCTTCGCGCTGCTGCTGGTCCTGGGCATCGCGCTCGTATTCGAAAGCGCAGGACTCTCGATGGCGCTCGGCGCGTTCCTGGCCGGCGTGCTGCTTGCCGAGTCGGAGTACCGCCACGAGATCCAGGCGGCGATCGAGCCGTTCAAGGGCGTGCTGCTGGGCCTGTTCTTCATCTCGGTCGGTATGAGCGTCGACTTCAGGGTGCTGCTGCAGCACCCGTGGATCGTGGTCGGCCTCATCGCCGGCCTGTTCGCGCTGAAAGGCGCTTTGCTCTTCCTCATCTCGCATTTCGCGCGGCTGCCGGTTGCGGAGCGCCCGCTCTTCATCCTGCTGCTCGCGCAAGGCGGCGAATTCGCCTTCGTGATCCTCGGCCTCGGCGCGGCGAACGGCGCGCTGCCCGAGGCGCTTGCACAGGGAATCACGCTCGCCGTGGCGCTATCGATGATCGCGACGCCATTCTTCCTCCTCGCGCACGACCGCTTCATCGCGCCGCGCTTCGCGGTCGTGCCCGTGCGCGAGCCGGACCTGCCGCAGCCGAGCAAGGTCATCGTCGCGGGGCTCGGCCGCGTCGGCCAGGTGGTGGCGCGCCTCTTGAATGCAAGCGGCTATCAGCCGACCGTGCTCGACGACAACCCGGACCACGTCGAGCAGTCGCGTCAGTTCGGCTTTCGCGTGTTCTACGGCGACGCGACGCGGCTCGACCTGCTGCACGCCGCCGGCGCGGCGAGCGCCGACCTGCTTGTGATCGCGCTCGACGATCGCGCGGCGGTCACGCAGCTTGCGCGCATCGCGCGCACGAACTTCCCGCGGTTGCAGCTCATCGCCCGCGCCCGCGACATGCGCCACATGTTCGAGCTGCGGGACCTCGGCGTCGAGATGCTCGAGCGCGAGACCTGGCTCGCCGCCATCAGGCTTGGTGAAACGGCGCTCGCCGTGGTCACGCAGGACCCGGCGCGCGCGAGCCGCGCGGCGCAGGCCTTCGCGGAGCACGATCACGTGGTGCAGGCGAAGCTCTACGCCGTGCACAAGGACCGGCCCGATGCGCACGTCACGGTGTCGAACGAGCTGCGCGATCAGCTCGCGCGCTCGCTCGCCGAGGACAAGGACGCAGTCAGGAGCAGAAGTTAGAGGTAGACTCGCGCCATGAGCTCTCCCGACGCTCCCGCCAAAGCGCCCGCCGCGCCGGCGAAAGATCCGTATGTCGAGCTCGCCGAGCGCATCTTCGTGAGCCTCGCGGCACGCGTCTACGGCACGCTCGCCGGCTCCGATCAGAGAAAACCCGACCCGAAGGCGCTCGCCGCTTTCAGCTTCAAGCTCGCCGACGCCTTCGAGGAGGCGAGCAACGAGACGCCGCGCAGGAAGGCCGAGATCGAGGCGAAAAGAAAGGCCGCGGTGAAGCTCGACGAGGTGGACCTGTCGGGCATGCTGAACGCCCAGAAGAAATCCTGACGCTCCTGTAGGAGGATCACGATGAAACGCTGGCTGCCTATCGCGCTTGCGCTTGCCCTCGCTGCGTGCGACACGACGGTGACCAAGGAGGAGATGGCGACCGCCGACTACGGTCCGGCGCCGGTGAACTACCAGGACGAGATCAAGAGCTATCTCAGCCTGCGGCTCACCGATCCGAAGGCGGCGATCGTCGAATTCCGCAACGAGCCGAAGCAGCTCTACCAGCGCGGCACGGGGATCCGCGGCGAGCAGTACGGCTGGGGCGTGTGCGTCTGGGTGAACGACAAGAACAAGCAGGGCGCCTACGACGGCTTCTATCCCATGACCTTCGTCCTGCGCAACGAGAAGATCATCGCCGTCAACGGCGGCCCCGACGACTCCAACGTCATCGGCGCGCGCTACGCGCGCGAGCAGTGCGAGCGCCTCGGCGCCCCCTTCAAGCAATAGCTTGTCGTTCCCGCGAAAGCGGGAATCCAGGATTTTCTGAAAAGAAGACTGGACCCCCGCTTTCGCGGGGGCGACGTCAAACTGCTACCCTGACCCCGAATTACGGCTTGCCGATGAAGTCGGCCTTGCCGATCTCGACGCCGTTGTGACGCAGGATGTCGTACGCCGTCGTGACGTGGAAATAGAAGTTCGGGTACGCGTGGCCGAGTAGGTACTGCATCCCCTTGAAGCGGCGCTCGCCGCTGCGCATCGCGAGGACGATTTCCTTTTCCTCGCTGCCGTCGATCTTGGCCGCGGGCACCGACTCGACGAAGTCGATCGTCCTGGCGATGCGGCTCTTCAGCTCGGCGAAGGTCTGCTCGACGTCCTCATGCTTCGGGATATCGACGCCCGCGAGGCGCGCTACCGCGCCCTTCGCCGTGTCGCACGCGATCTGCACCTGGCGTGTGAACGGAAACATGTCCGGATAGAGCCGGAAGCTGGTGATCGCGGCGGGATCGATCTTCTTCGCCGCGCAGTGCGCATCCGCTTTCTCGATGAGGGCCGAGAGGTTGCGCAGCATGTTGACGAAGCGCGGCGCCGAAGCCTGATACATTGAAATGGTCATGGAGCACTCCCTGGGACAGGCGCGCGATTCTAAGCGCTTCTTCTACGGCTGGTACATGGTCGGCGCCGGCGCGAGCCTGCAGTTCCTGCTCGCGGGACTCATGACGCAATCGTTCGGCGCCTATGTCGCCGTGCTGCAGGCCGAGCGCGGCTGGAGCAAGACCGCGCTCTCCGGGGCGGCGGCGCTCCAGCAGATGGAAGCGGCGATCCTCGGGCCGCTGCTTGGCTGGCTCATCGACCGCTTCGGCCCGCAGGGCATCATCCGCTTCGGCATCGTGGTCTTCGGCTGCGGGCTGATGCTCCTCAGCCAAACTGACAGCTTGCTTGCGTTTTACGGCGCCTTCCTCGTCATCGCGGTCGGCGCGAGCTGCTGTGGTCTTTTCCCGATCAATGTCGCCCTCATTCACTGGTTCGAGCGCTGGCGGGCGCGCGCGCTTTCCTCCATGTCCATCGGCCTCGCCCTCGGCGGCATCTCGGTGCCGGCGGTCGCGTGGTCGCTCTCCACCTACGGCTGGCGCATCACCGCCTTCGCTTCGGGCATCATCGCGATCGTCGTCGGGCTGCCGATCGCCATGCTCGTCAAGCGCCGGCCCGAAGATCACGGTTATACCGTCGATGGGCTGCCGCCCGCGCCGCCCGCCGCCGCGGGCGCAGCAGCGGCACCCGATGCGCGCCGCGACTTCACCGCGGGCGAAGCGCTGCGCACGAGCGCCTTCTGGCTGCTCTCGCTCGGCCACGGCTTCGCGCTCTTCGTGGTGCATGCCGTGAGCGTGCACTCGATTACGCACATGAAGCAGGGCCTCGGCTACACGCTCGAACAGGCGTCCTATGTGTACACGCTTCTGACGCTCTCGCAGATCGGCGGCGTGTGCATCGGCTGGCTGATCGGCGACCGCTACGAGAAGCGGCTCATTGCCGCGTGCTGCATGCTGATGCACATGACCGGCCTCCTGCTCCTCACGTACGCGCTGAACGCGCCAATGGTGCTTGCCTTCGCCGTGCTGCACGGCGCGGCCTGGGGCCTGCGCGGCCCGTTCATGCAGGCGCTGCGCGCCGACTACTTCGGCCGCAGCGCCATCGGCATGATCCTCGGCCTCTCGCTCATGATCGTGGTAGTCGGCCAGGTCGGCGGGCCGATGATCGCCGGCGTGTTCGCCGACCTCACCGGGAACTACCGCACCGGCTTCACCATCCTCGCGCTGCTGGCGGGGCTGGGGTCGCTGTTCTTCGTGCTCGCCACGAAGCCGGAGCGCCCGCTGCGCTAGGCGTCGCTGCGCGTCGCGTGCAGCCAGGCGAGCGCCGAGTTCAAGTCGCCGAAGTAACGCAGTTCGTAACCGCGCCGACGCGCTTCGAGCTCCGAGAGCACGCAGCCGCGCACTGTGTCGTTACTGTCAACGACCGCGACGCGCTGCTTCGCGTATGCCGCGAGGACCAGCGCGCCGAGCGGACGCAGACGCTCGATCAGTTCGCGTAGGTCGCTGAGAACAGCCACCCGCCAACGCTAGGCCGCGCCGGCGCGCTGCGTAGTCAGAACCTGTCAGCTTTGACGTTCGTTTAAAAAAAGGCGAGCGCCCGCGCCTCTATGCTCTGCCGCGGCGGCGCGCCGGGCGGGCTCGTCGGATCGTCGAACGAAGTGTGCGGGGTAAAGCGCGCGCGGCCATCCTTGACCGAGTCGTACACCTTGAAGACGATCGCCTCGTCGCGCCGCATCTCGGGGAAGTAGAACCAGCGGTGGCGCGGGCTGTATTTCAGCCGGTAGGTCTGACCCACCCGGTTGGGATAGCGGCGCTCGGCGATCAGGAGATCGTCCGGCGCGACGCTCCGCGCATCGGCCATCGCCAGCGGATTCGAGCGGATCGGATCGGCCGCATTCGCGTAAGCGGCGCGCCATACCTGGATGATCGCGAAGCGCCGCTCGAGGATCTTCTCGGCCTCCGCGCCCATGAGGTCGCGCACGCGCTGCGGGCCCGACCACTCGGTGTAGTCGTTGTGCGCCGAGAGCACCGGCTCGCGGATGAGCCTCGCTTCGCGCTCGCTTTCGCTGCCTGAGCGCAGCGTGTGGTCGAATACCACCACGCGGCTCGCGCCGGCGACGCGGCGGATGAGCGCCTCCACCTCCGGGTAATAGACGCGCTTCAGCTCATCGGGGTCGAAAAAATCACGCACCGCGGTGCGGTGCTCGACCAGCACGAAGCCGTTGGCGTCGAGCGCGAGATCGCGCGCCTCGCGGCCGTTTGCGATCTCCACCCGGTGGCGCTCCTCCGTGCCGCTCGTGCGCCGGCGGATATTGTTCGGCCCGAAGGTCTCGTTGACGAGCTTCTCGCCCGTGTCGCGCGTGTAGGTGATGTCGGCATGCATGGGCGCATTTTAGAATGCGCGTCTCACTGCGGGAGGATCAATGGGCAATCGGCGGGCGTTCCTGCGCCTTGCTGCAGCGGGCGCGATGTGGCCGTCCGTTGCGTGGAGCCAGAAGGCGGCGAAGAAGCCGGAAGGCATCCTGGTCAACGACGTGCATGGCCAGCTCTCCGCGACGCTGGTCTACCGCATCGCGCAGCCGGACACGCTCGACGGCGTGCGCGCGGCGCTCAAGCTCGCGCTGCACGAAAAGCGCGCGCTGTGCATCGCCGGCGGCCGCCATTCGATGGGCTCGCAGGCGTTCGCCGCCGATGGCGTGCTGGTCGATACGCGCAAGCTCACCAGGGTGCTTTCCTTCGACGCCGAGCGGGGCCTGATCGAGGTCGAGGCGGGCATCGAGTGGCCCGAGCTCCTCGAGGCGCTGAAGACCGCGCAGCCGGCCGCTCGCAAATGGGCGTTCAACCAGAAACAGACCGGCGCCGATCGCCTCACGCTCGGCGGCTCGCTCTCCGCCAACGCGCACGGACGCGGCCTGACGCTGCCGCCGATGATCTCCGACGTCGAGGCGATCAAGCTCCTCGACGCGCATGGGCGCCTCGTCGAGTGCAGCCGCACCGAGAATCCGGAGCTCTTCAGCCTGGCGATCGGCGGCTACGGCCTGTTCGGCGTCATCTACTCGGTCACGTTGCGCCTCGTGCCGCGCCGCCAGCTCG
The DNA here is from genome assembly GCA_035689325.1 of Burkholderiales bacterium. Taxonomy (GTDB): domain Bacteria; phylum Pseudomonadota; class Gammaproteobacteria; order Burkholderiales; family SG8-39; genus SCGC-AG-212-J23. The sequence goes on from DASSLQ010000288.1 coordinate 14,722, forward strand.
AGCGCGTGGTGGAGGTGCGCATCGTCGAAGGCCTGCAGGCGGCGTTTGCCGACCGGATCCGCGACGGCTTCCTCTACGGCGACTACCAGTACGCGATCGACGACGCCTCGCCCGACTTCCTGCGACGCGGCGTTTTCTCCTGCTATCGCCCGGTCGCCGAGGAGCGGCCGATCGCGCCCAGCCAGCGCGAGCTCGGCGAGCGCGACTGGGAGGAGCTGCTCTATCTCGCGCACACCGACAAGTCGGCGGCCTTCCGGCGCTACGCCGACTATTACCTCTCGACCAACGGCCAGCTCTACTGGTCCGACGACATGCAGATGTCGATCTACCCGGACAACTATCACCGCATGATCGATAAGCGCACCGCGGCGCCCAGCCGCGGCACCGAGGTGATCACCGAGATCTACTGCGAGCGCGACGCGCTCGAGGCCTTCATGTCCGAGGTGCGCCTGTTCGCGCTGCGCTCGAAGACCGAGATCATCTACGGCACCGTGCGGCTGATCGAGCAGGACCGCGAGAGCTTCCTCGCCTGGGCGAAGAAGCCCTATGCCTGCGTGATCTTCAACCTGCACGTCGATCGCACGAGCACCGGCCTGATCCGCGCCGCCGACGCCTTCCGGGCGCTGATCGACCTCGGCCTGCGCCACGGCGGCAGCTACTACCCGACGTACCATCGCTATGCGCTGCGCCGGCAGGTGGAGACGGCGTTCCCGCAGTTCGCCGAGTTCCTCAAGCTCAAGCGCAAGTACGACCCCGGCGAGGTCTTCCAGAGCGACTGGTACCGGCATTACAAGAAAATGTTCTTCGGCTAGAGGGCCTCTGAAAGCGCGGCGCATCGTCGTTCCCGCGGAAGCGGGAACCCATGCTTTGGAAAACCGGGCCGCCGCTTTCGCGGGGGCGACGTCAGCGCTTCCCTAGGCGTGCGCGCCGACCGGCCGAGCTCGACCGCCGCGCTGATCGCCGCCGCCACGGTGTTCCTCTCGCGCGATCCCGCGCTCGCTCATTTCGTGCCGGCGGGCGCCGCCGAGATCTGCGAGCGCTGCCTGACGCGCGCGCAGCTGCTGGCAACGCGCGTGCGCTGGCTCTGCTGGGCGGCGGAGCGCGCGACGATTCCCGGCTTGATGCTGCACTTCACGCTGCGCAAGCGCTGGATCGAGCAGGCGGTGCGCGGCGCCATCCTGCGCGGCAGCCGCCGGGTCGTGGTCATCGGCGCGGGCTACGACACGCTGGCGGCGCGCCTCGCGCCGGTCTTCCCGGCGGTGCGCTTTACCGAGGTGGACCATCCCGCGACGCAGGCGGTGAAGCGCGCCGCCGTCCCGGCGCTCGCGAACCTCGAGTTCGTCGCCGCCGATCTCGCGCGCATGCCGCTACCCCGGGCGACGGCGCCGGCGACGTACGTCGCCGAAGGCCTGGTCATGTATCTCGCGGCGGCCGAGGTAGACGGACTCTTCGCAGCGCTCGATGGTGAAATCGTCTTCACGGTGATGGAGCCCGCCCGCGGCGGCCGCATCGCGTTCCACAACGCCACCTGGCTCGAGCGCGCGCTGCTAGCCATGTGGCAGGAGCCGTTCACCTGGGCGCTTGGCCGCGAGGCGCTCGGCGAGTTCCTCGCCGCGCGCGGCCTGCGACTGCGTGAATACGCCGACCTGGCGCAGGCGCATCCGGAGCTGCGCCTTGCGCGCGGCGAGCTCGTGGTGCACGCGACGAGGCCTGCATGATCAGCGAGCCGATGACGCTTGCCACCGACTACGTGCTCGCGGCCGCGGCGGCGATCATCGCTGTGCGGGTGCTGCGCACCGCCGGCGGCGAAGACGCGCGACGGTGGTGGGGCGTCGCTTTCGTCGCGCTCGCGCTCGGCGCGGCGCTCGGCGGGACGCATCACGGCTTCCGGCTCGAGGCGCTGTGGAAGCCCACGGTGCTGGTGCTCGGCGCCGCAGCCGCGGCCATGGTGGCGGGCAGCGCGCTCGCGACGGCGCCGGGAATGTGGCGGCTCGCGCTCATCGCCCTGGCGGCGGCAAAGCTCGCCGTCTTCTGGACCTGGGTGTGGCGCGACGACCGGTTCATCTGGGTACTCGCCGATACCGGCAGCGCCTTCGCGCTGGTGGCGCTCTTGCACCTGGTCGCCTGGCGCCGGCCCGGGTCGCGCTGGATGGTGGCCGGCGTCGCGGTCTCCATTGTCGCGGCGCTGGTGCAGGCAAGCCGCCTCGACCTGCACCCGCACTTCAACCACAACGACCTTTACCACCTCGTCCAGCTCGGCGCGCTGCTCGCCTATTACCGCGGCGTGCGCGCGCTCACAGACCGGCGCTGATAGGGCGTTTCATCGGCGCCAGCGACGATCCATCCCGCGCTTTGCGCGCTTCGTCGCACCAGGACGGAGAAACGCCGGTGGAGCGCGGATAATCGCGCGCTAAGTGAGATCGGCGACACGCTGGTGGGTTACGGGGGTAGCGCTCGCGGCGGTGGCGATCGTCGCGGCGGGCGCCGTTACCGTGCAGCGCCGCCACGCCCAGGAAGAGGCAGAGCGCAAGGCCGCCAAGCCGCCGCTCGAGTTCGCCGCCGCCGACATCGTGCGGCTCGAGCGCCGGCGTCTGTCGGTCGAGGCCGAGCTCCCGGGCACCGTCCAGGCGGTCTCCCAGGCCACGGTGCGCGCGAAGGTGGCGGCGGAAGTGAAGCGCGTGCTGGTGCGCGAAGGCGATCGCGTTCGCGCCGGCCAGACAGTCGCCGAGTTCGACACGGCGAACCTGCGCGCAATGCTGGCCGAGCGCACCGCCGCGGTCGCTGCCGCGAAAGCCGATCTCGCCACGGCGGAGCGAACCCGGAACCAGAACGCCGAGCTCTACAAGCAGAAGTTCATCTCCCAGAGCGCGTACGAAGCCTCCGAGAGCGGCTTCCAGGCGAAGGCGGCGGCGGTAGAGCTCGCCAAGGCGCAGCTCGAGCAGACGCAGATCATGCTCAACGACGCCATCGTGCGCTCGCCGATCGCCGGCGTGGTGGCGAAGCGCTATGTACAGCCGGGCGAAAAGGTCGGCTTCGACGCGCCGCTCATCCAGGTGGTCGATCTCTCGGACCTCGAGGTGCAGGCGCAGGCCTCGCTCGCCGATATCGCCAACATCAAGCCCGGCATGCCGACCAGCGTGCAGATCGAGGGGCTTGCCGAGCGGACGTTCCCGGGCCGCGTCGAGCGCATCAACCCGGCCGCCGAGGCCGGCACGCGCTCGATCAACGTCTACGTGTCGCTCGCGAACGAGGGCTCGCTGCTCAAGGCCGGCATGTTCGCCCGCGTGCGCCTCACCATGGCAGCAGAGCGCGAGGCGCCGGCCCTGCCCCTGTCGGCGGTGCGCGGCGAAGGGATGCAGAGCTACGTCTGGCTGGTGGCGCGCAACCGGCTCGAGCGACGGCCGGTGACGGTCGGCACGCGCGACGAGCGCGCGCATTTCGTAGAGATCCTGGCGGGCGTCGCGCCCGACGACGATGTCATCGCCACCAAGTTCGACAACCTGCAGCATGGCCAGCCCGCACGCGTGAAGCTTGAAAACGGCTCGCGCACTGTCGAGAACAGCCCGCCGAACCCGAGCTAGCCATGTGGATGACGCGCGTCGCGATCAACCACCCCGTGTTCGCCACGATGGTGATGGTCGCGCTCACCGTGCTCGGCATCTTTTCTTACCAGCGCCTGCGCGTCGAGGCGATGCCGGACGTGCGCCCGCCGTTCGTCGCCATCAAGGTGGATTACCCGGGCGCCTCGCCCGAGCAGTTCGAGAACGATGTCGCCAAGCCGATCGAGAACGCCGTCAACACGGTGGCTGGCGTGAAGCGCCTCTTGTCTGCCTCGTACGAGGGGTTTGGCTGGACCTGGGTCGAGTTCCGGCTGAACGTCGACCAGGATCGCGTGCTGCAGGAGACGCGCGACAAGGTCGCGCAGATCCGCGCCACCTTCCCGCGCGATGTGAAGGACCCGGTGGTGCAGCGCGGCGGCGACGAGAACGACGAGCCGGTGGCGTTCTATGGCCTGGTGGGCGACAAGGTGCCGGCGCGCGAGCTCACGCGGCTCGCCGAGCAGGTGGTGCAGAAGGGCCTCGAGCGCGTGAACGGCGTGGGGCGCGTCGCGCTCGGCGGCACGGTGACGCGCCAGATCCAGGTGCGCGTCGACTCGGCACGGCTGATCGCGCTCGGGCTCACCGTCGACCAGGTGGTGACCGCGCTCAAGAATGCGAACGTGGCGGTGCCCGTGGGCAGCGTCTGGGACAAGCGCGCCGAGGCCATCGTGCGCGTGGACGGGCGCATCGCTTCGCCCAAGGACTTCGGCAACATCGTCGTCGCGCGCAAGGGCGGCGTGCCGATCCTGCTCTCGCAGATCGCCGAGGTAGTCGATGGCGAGCGCGAAGCGGTGTCGGCTGCGCGCATCAACGGCGCGCAGGCGGTCAGCTTCCAGGTGTTCAAGGCGCAGGACGCCAACATCGTCGAGGTTGGCGAGAACCTGAAGCGCGCGGCCGAGGATGTGCGCAAACAGTTGCCTTCCGGGGTGGCGCTACGGCTGCTGCGCGCGAGCTCTGACTTCGTGCAGCGCTCGGCGGACAACGTCAAGCACACCATCATCGAGGGCGCGCTGCTCACCGTACTGATCGTGTTCCTGTTCCTCGGCTCCTGGAGGAGCACCATCATTACCGGCCTTGCGCTGCCGATCTCGGTGATCGCTACCTTCGTCGCGCTCTACGCCTTCGGCTTCACGCTGAACTACATGACCTTGATGGCGTTGAGCCTGTGCATCGGGCTGCTGATCGACGACGCCATCGTGGTGCGCGAGAACATCGTGCGCCACATCCACATGGGCAAGAACCACTACGCCGCCGCGCGCGAGGGCACCGAGGAGATCGGCCTCGCGGTGCTCGCCACCACCTTTTCGATCGTCGCCGTGTTCGTGCCGATCGCCTTCATGAGCGGCATCGTCGGCAAGTTCTTCTTCCCGTTCGGCATCACCGTGGTGGCGGCGGTGGTGGTCTCGCTTTTCGTGTCGTTCACCCTGGATCCGATGCTGTCCGCCGTGTGGCGCGACCCGCCCGAAGGCGCGCGCAGCCTGCCGGTGGTGGGCCCGGTGGTGCGCTGGTTCGACGGCGTGCTCGAGCGCACGCATGCGCTCTACGACCAGCTGCTGCGTGCCGCGCTCGCCCATCGGCTGGTAACGCTCGCCATCGCCGCTGCGGCGTTCGCGGTAGCGCTGCCGCTCGCGAAGATCGTCGGCACGGAGATGATGCCGCGCGCGGACGAGAGCTTTACCAGCCTGCGCCTGACGCTGCCGGTCGGCTCGAGCCTCGAGTACGCCGACGAGCGCGTGAGCCGCGTCGAGCAGGCGCTGCGCGAGTTCAAGGAGATCGAGGTGATCGACACCTCGATCGGCACCGAGGGCGGCAAGAACACAGCGCGCATCAACCTCAGGCTCGTCCCGCGCAGCGCGCGCGCGCGCTCGCAGAAGGAGCTCGAGCAGGCGATCCGCGCCCGCCTCGCAGCGATGCCGGGAATCGAGCTGCGGGTCGGCTGGGATCCGAACATCTATGTCGCGCTGCTCGGCAACGACGACGCCGAGATGCAGCGCGTGATGGACGACTTCAAGCAGAAGGTGGCCGCGATCCGCGGCGTCACCGACCTCGAGATCTCGCTCAAGGAGGGCACGCCCGCGCTCTCGGTGCGCCTGAAGCCGATGCTCGCCTCGGAGGTGGGCCTGACGCACGCGCAGCTCGGCGCGACGCTGCGCGCCTTCTTCGGCGGCGAGAACTCGGGCTACTGGCTTGCGCCCGACGGCCAGAACTACGAAGTGATCACGCAGCTGCCGCGCGCGAACCGCACCGCGCTCGAGGACGTCGCCAACCTCAACATCGCCACCGGCCGCACGCTCGCCGACGGCACGCCGGAAATCGTGCCGCTGCGCTCGGTGGCGACGATCGAGCGCGTCTTCAACCCGGAGAACATCCGCCGGCAGGACCTGCAGCGGCGCATCGCGCTCTTCGCGAACGTGCAGGGGCGCCCCGCGGGCGACGCGGGCGAGGACGTGAAGGCGCTGGTCAAGTCCTATCCGCTGCCGCCCGGGCTGCGGCTTGCGGTCGGCGGCCAGATCGAGGACCAGGAAGAGGTGAACAAGGCGATCGCCGGGGCGCTCCTGATGGCGGTGATCTTCATCTACATCGTGCTCGCCTCGCAGTTCGGCAGCTTCGTGCAGCCGGTCGCCATCATGGCTTCGCTGCCGCTCTCGATCGTCGGCGTGATGCTCGCGCTGCTCTTTACCGGCACGACGCTGAACATCTTTTCGATGATCGGGCTTGTGTTCCTCATGGGGTTGGTGACGAAGAACGCCATCCTGCTGGTCGACTTCGCGAACCAGGGCCAGCGCCGCGGCATGGGCCGCGACGAGGCGCTGATCGCCGCCGGGCAGGTGCGCCTGCGGCCGATCCTCATGACCACCACCGCCATGATCTTCGGCATGCTGCCGCTTGCGCTCGGCCTCGGCGAAGGCGCCGAGCAGCAGGCGCCGATGGGCCGCGCGATCATCGGCGGCGTCATCACCTCCACGCTGCTCACGCTCGTCGTCGTGCCGGTCATCTACACTTACCTGGATGCACTGGACCGCCGCCTGCGGCCGAAAGCACAGGGCGCCGCCGCGCTCGCCAAGCCGGCGAGCCCGCATGAGGGCTAGCCTCGCGCTCTTCGCCCTGCTGGCCGCGGCACCGGCTGCAGCACAACCCCCGGCGCGCAATGCGCAGGTCGATTCGATGCTCGCGGCGATCAACGCCTCGAGCATCGAGGCGCGCATCCGCAAGCTCGTCTCCTTCCGCACGCGCCACACGCTCTCGCGCACCGACTCCGATACGCAGGGCATCGGTGCCGCGCGCCGCTGGATCAAGGCGGAGCTCGACGGCTGCAGCCGCGCGGCCGGTGGCCGCCTGCGCGTCGAGCTCGATTCCTTCATCCAGCCGCCCGCGCGCCGGGTGCCGCAGCCGGTCGAGATCGTGAACATCGTCGCCACGCTGCCCGGCACGCAGCCGCAGGCCGCGAACCGCATCTACGTGGTGAGCGGCCATTACGACTCCATGCCGACGAACGTGATGGATGGGGAAAGCGAGGCGCCTGGCGCCGACGACGACGCTTCCGGCGTCGCCGCGGTGATGGAGATGGCCTGCACCATGGCGTTCCAGCGCTACGACGCGACGCTCGTCTTCATGGCGGTGGCGGGCGAGGAGCAGGGCTTGCTCGGCTCGGCGCGCTGGGCCGAGGAGGCGAAGAAGAAAGGCCTGAACATCGCCGGCATGGTCACCAACGACATCATCGGCAGCCCGACCGGCGCGGACGGCCAGCGGCACGACGGCGAAGTGCGGCTCTTCGCGAACGGTATCGGCAAGTCGCCGGAGCTTGGCGAGATCGTCCGCTTCGGCGGCGAGAACGACACGCCGACGCACGAGCTCGGCCGCTACCTCAAGGACGCCGCCGAGCTCTACGTCCCGGGGATGACGGTGCGGCTCATCCCGCGTCCCGACCGCTTCCTGCGCGGCAGCGATCATATGTCGTTCCTCGAGCGCGGCTATGCCGCGGTGCGCTTCGTCGAGCCGGCCGAGGATTACCGCCACCAGCACAAGAACGTCACTGTGGTGAACGGCGTGCAGGAAGGCGACCTGCCGCAGTTCGTCGACTTCGATTACGTGGCGAAAGTAACGCGCGTCAACCTCGCCGGTCTCGCCTCGCTCGCGCTCGCACCCGCCGTGCCGCGCGAGGTCGGCATCGAGGTCGTGCAGCTCGAGAACGACACCACGCTGCGCTGGCGCGCGAACGACGAGCCCGATCTCGCGGGTTATCGCATTGTCTGGCGCGAGGTCGGCGCGCTGACCTGGCAATACGCGCGCGATGTGGGGAACGTGACGCGCTACACCCTCAAGGGCATCTCGAAGGACGACTATATCTTCGGCGTCGTCGCGCTCGATCGCGACGGCAATGCGAGTCCGGCCGCCTTTCCGCGGCCCTGGAGGCAACCATGAACGATATCGAGGGCACACGGTTACCCATCAAGCTCGACACGACCTCGAACGGCGAATTCGCGCCGGTGCCCTTGTCGCCGCGCAACCGGCTGGCAAACCGGATCGCGCACGAGCGCGCCTCCGAGAATGCGAAGCGCCTGGGCCTCACGCGTCGCCGCTTCCTCGTCTCCGCCGCTGGCGCCGCCAGCACGCTCGTCGCCTTCAACCAGGCGCAGGCGGCGCGCGGCGGCTACTTCGACGTGCCAGCGGAGGCGTCGCTCGATGGCGCGCTCGCCCTGGAGATCGTCGGCCAGAAACGCGAGTTCATCTTCGACGTGCAGGGACACTTCGTCGACCCGAGCGGCGCATGGACCAAGAAGGTCTCGCCCAACGCGTTCAGCTTTGCGCCGAAAAGCGCTTGCGGCAAAGGGAAGCTCGAATGCCTAGCCGCGGACGAGTTCATCAAGGACGTGTTCCGCGACTCGGACACCGACATGATGGTGCTCTCGTTCGTGCCTTCGGCGCCGGATTCCGAGCCGCTCACCATCCAGGCGGCCGACGCGGTGCGCGAGATCGTGGACAAGATAGGCAAGCGGCTGCTCGTCCACGGTCGGGTGCAGCCGAACGAGCCGCGCGACATCGCACGCATGGACGAGCTCAAGGAGCGCTGGCACGTCGCGGCGTGGAAGACGTACACGCAGTTCGGTCCCGGCGGGCGCGGCTTCTTCCTCTCCGACGACGTCGGCACGCAGTTCATCGAGAAGGCGCGCGCGCTCGGCGTGAAGGTGGTGTGCGTGCACAAGGGCCTGCCCTTCGGGCCGCAGTCCTACGAGCACAGCCAGTGCAGCGACATCGGCGTCGTCGCGAAGCGCTTTCCGGACGTGAAGTTCCTCGTCTACCACTCGGGCTTCGTCACCAGCGTGAAGGAGCAGCCCTACGATGCCGCGGCCAAGCGCGACGGCATCGATACGCTGGTGCGCTCGCTTCTCGAAAACGGCGTCGCGCCCAACTCGAACGTCTACGCGGAGCTCGGCAGCACCTGGCGCTTCCTGATGCGCGATCCCGAGCAGGCCGCGCACGCGCTCGGCAAGCTCATCAAGTACTGCGGCGAAGACAACGTGCTCTGGGGCACCGACTCGATCTGGTACGGCTCGCCGCAGGACCAGATCCAGGCTTTCCGCACTTTCCAGATCGGTACCGAGCTGCGGGAGAAGCACGGCTACGCCGAGATGACCCCGCAGTTACGCTCGAAGATCTTCGGCCTGAGCGGCGCCAAGGTGTACGGCGTGACGCCGATCGTGCGCAAGGCGGCCGAGGGGCGCGACCCGCACTTCCTCACCTACGGGCCGAAGACCCGCCGCGAGTTCTTGCAGCTGCGCAAACTCGGAGTCGGCTAAGGACGTCGCCCCCGCGAAAGCGGGGGCCCAGTTCTCAAGACCATGGGTTCCCGCCTACGCGGGAACGACACCGTCAGTCGAGGCTCTCGTAGAGTCGCTCGTCGTAGAGCGCGCCGGTCATCTGCACGAGCTGGTCGCGGAACTCGCGCTGGTGCGCCGACATGCCGTTCGCGTCGAACGCCTGGCGCGAGCGCCACGTCTCGATGACCGTGAAATGGTTGAGGCGGTTGGTCTGCTGCAGCACTTCGTAGCGCAGATTGCCGTCCGCCGCGCGGTTCGCCTCCGCCAGCACCTTGAGCGCCGCCTGTGCGTCCTCGCGCCGCGGCGGCACCACGTCGACGTGCGTCACGACATAGAGCGCACCACGCGGCGTGTCGAGCTTGCCGGTGGAGAAGGCGCTGTGGAAGCGATCGTCCGCAGGGCTGTTGCGCAGCGCATGGAGCTTCTCGCGCAATTCCTGCGTCGCGCTCGCGGCGGCGTCGAATGCCGCCTTGTCGCGCCAGGCGGCGATCACCACGAACTGGCCGGGCCGCGTCGGACGGCGCACGAGCTCGGTGCGCATGTTGCCCGCGGCGCGGCGCTGCGCCGCCTGCCAGGATTTGAGCAGCGCCGCGCCTTCGCTCTGCGCGTTCGGCCGCAGCTCGAGATAGGTGACGACGTAGAGCGGACTCACATCAGCCGGAACCGGCGGCGGTCCAGCCGGGGCCTGCGCAGATGCCTCAACCACGGAAAGGCAAAGCAACGCCAACAGCGAGCGCAACGCCATAATCCCCTCCTCCTCAGGCGGCTATGGTACGACGTCAGGCTAGAAATTGATGCGGGCCGGGTTACCTCGCCGGAAAAATCCTCTCCAGAGAAGGCTTCGCTTCGCGCGTATTCGGGTCGATTTTCCAACGATACAAGCCGGCGAGTTCCGCGCACCCGGCCTCCGTCGGGGCGATCGATACACCCACTGCTTTCTGGAGAAGCGTCAGCAAAGCCGTGTTATCCGAGGAATCCTTGACGCCCGTCAGCCGCCAGCCATCCGCGATCTGAACGTCCGTGCCCGCCTTGCCAAGCCCGCTCTGGATATCGACGGCAAACGGTTTGCTGAAATCCGGAATTACGATCGGACTGCCGACGCCGCAGACTCGCCTTATGGCGTCGGCAGGGCAGGCCTGGTTGTTGGGCGGCGCTTTGGTGCAAACCTCCGTTTCGCCGACGCTGAAGAGGATCAGCGGCGCATAAACGATGTAACCCCGCACCGAACTATCACCCGAGTGCGCCGCGCTTTCTTGTTGGGTTGAGATCGGTCGGATGGTGACGCCTGCACAAGCGGACAGCATGAGCTGCAGCAAGACGACAGCGGCTGTTTTCATAGCGCCTCCCCTGCGACAAGCCTAAGCCATCCCGCGCGCGCGAGCGCGACGTGCAAGCAAAATCAGGACGCGACGATAAGCTTGAATAGCCGCTCGGCGTTTGTGCGACCGATCTTCAGGCGATCGGCCTCGCTGATGGCGCACGAGTCGAACCAGATCGCGGCATGGTCGACGTTCTCGAACGGCCAGTCGGTCGAGAACATGATGCGGTCGGCGCCGATCTCGAGCATGGCGCAGACGAGGCTCGGCGTATGGAAGTTGCCGGACGTCGTGAGGTGGAAGTTGCGCTGGAAGTAGTAGCCCAGCTTCTCCTTCGCCGGGTAGCGCGGCGGCGCCTTGGTCCAGGCGTTGCGATGGTCGGCCCGCCAGATGCTGAACGGCAGTCCTTCGCCGAGATGGCCAACGATAAGCTGCAGCCGCGGATGCCGGTCGAACAGGCCGCATGCCATGAGCCGCAGCGCGTGCACCGCCGTTTCCTGGCCGAACGCCCACGTCGGCCCGAGGAGCCACGGGTGTCCTTCGTAGATCTGCGAAGCGGACGCCAGCGGATTGCGCGGGTGCAGATAGAACGGCACGTCCAGCCTTTCGCACTCGGCCCAGAACCCCGCGTAGCGCTTGTCGTCCAGGTAAACCATGGAATTAGGATCGCCGACCTGCGAGAAGCCGTTCACCAGCGCGCCGCGGAAGCCGAGCTGCTTCACGCAGCGCACGAGCTCGCGCGTGGCGCCGTCCGGGTCCTGCATCGCGAGCGCCGCCAGCGCCTGGAAGCGGTCCGGGCGCTTCGCGACCTCGCGGGCGAGAAAATCGTTGGCCCGGCGCGCGATGTCGCTCGCGTTGCGTGCGTCGGCGATGCCCTGAATGGCGGGCGCGTTGAGCGAGAGGACCATCATCTGCATGCCGTGCCGGTCCATCTCGGCAAGGCGCCGCTCCTGGATGTCGAGGAGCCGCGACTCGAGCTCCGGCCAGGTCGCGTCCGCCAGGAAGCCCTTTGAATCCTGCAGCGTTTCCGGGATCGCGAAATGCTCTTCGAGGCCGATCTTTCCTTCCATGGTGCCTCCTCGGGCGGTTTCGTGGCATCTTAGCGCCCGAGGGAGTCTCGATGACCGAGCAAGTCGTCAGTTACGATCCGGCAGTTGCGCTCGCGTTCTTCAAGGCCGCCGGCCGGCCGGAGCAGATCGCCGAGGGCGCGAAGATCTTCGGCCAGAACGAGCGCGAGACGCCGCTGCTCAAGCGCAACAGGGTTTACTACCTGCTGAAAGGCGAGGTCGGGCTCGTCGCCGGCCGCAAGAGCCTCGGCCGCGTGCGCCCGGGCGAGATCTTCGGCGAGATGGCGGTGATCTCCGGCGCGCCGCGCAGCGCTTCGGCGATCGCCAATACCGCCTGCCGCGTGATCGCGCTCGATGAGCGCGAGTTCCAGGCGGGGCTGCGGAAGCACCCCGAGTTCGCCGTGATGCTGATGAGCGTGATGATTCACCGGCTGCGCGCGCGCATCGCCGAGCTGAAGCAGGCGAGCGCGCTTCCCGCCGATGCCGAGCTCGAGGAATCCGCCGCGTTCGAGCCGGGCGTGCTCGCCAAGCTGTGCGAGGGACTGGCGGACGATGCGCCGGTGTTCTACCAGGAAGGCGCCACGATCGTCGCCGAAGGCCAGAAGGGCATGCGCATGTATGCGGTGGTGGAAGGCCGCGTGCGCATCTCGATCGGCGCTCGCGTCGTCGAGCGCCTCGGCCCGGGCGGCGTGTTCGGCGAAGTGGCGCTGATCGACCCAGCCGCGCAGCGTATTGCCGATGTGACCGCGGAGATCGATTCGTCGCTGCAGCCGATCAGCCGCAAGGCGTTCCTCGCGCTCGTCAAGACGAGCCCGGACTTCGCCGACACGATGCTCACCTCGCTCGCCGGCCGCCTGAGGACCCTCACCGCCAAGCTTGGCTGACGAGCCGCGGCGCATCATCCACATCGACATGGACGCGTTCTACGCGTCCGTCGAGCAGCGCGACAACCCCGAGCTGCGCGGAAAGCCGCTCGCCGTCGGCGGCTCGCCCGAGAGCCGTGGCGTGGTCGCCGCCGCGAGCTACGAAGCGCGCAAGTACGGCGTGCGCTCCGCGCTGCCGATGGCGCGCGCGGTGCGGCTGTGTCCCGAGCTCCTCATCGTGCCGCCCGACTTCGCCAAGTACAGGGAAGCATCGCACAAGGTGATGGAGATCCTGCATTCGGCAACGGCGCTCGTCGAGCCGCTGTCGCTCGATGAAGCGTATCTCGACGTCACCGAGAATCTATGGGGCGAGCCGCTGGCGATGAACGTGGCGCAACGCATAAAGGAGACGATACGGCGCGAGCTCGAGCTCACCGCCTCCGCCGGCGTCGCGCCGAACAAGTTCCTGGCGAAGATCGCCTCCGGCTGGCAGAAGCCGGACGGGCTCACCGTGATCGCGCCCGAGCGGGTCGAATCCTTCCTGCAGAAGCTGCCAGTGGAGGCCCTTTGGGGCGTCGGCCCGGTGACGGCGAAGAAGTTGCGCGCGATCGGCATCGCGCGCCTGGTCGACATCCGCACGGCGGATCGCGACGTCCTGGCAAGAACCGTGGGCAGCCTCGCCGGCTGGCTGGTCGAGCTTTCGTATGGGCGCGATGACCGGCCGGTCGAGCCTAACCGCGAGACGAAATCGGTGTCCTGCGAGACGACCTACGCCAAGGACCTCACCGACCTGCGCGAGATCAACCAGCAGATCCAGCTCCTCGCCGAGGAGGTCGCCGGCGATCTCAAGCGCAAGGGGCTGCGCGCGCGCACGGTCACGATCAAGGTGCGCTACAACAACTTCAGCACCGTGACGCGCAGCCACACCACCGAGTACTTCACCGACTCGCGGCCGGATCTCGTCAACCGCGCGCAGATGCTCCTCGAGCGCACCGAGGCGGGCGCGCGGCCGGTGCGGCTCCTCGGCGTCGGCGCGCATGCCCTCAAGCCTGCCGAGCCACCTTCCCCCTAATCAGTATTTCGAACTAAGTACGGAATTAAGCGTAGCGAGCCCTGTATGCTGGGCGAGAGAGGAGGCACATGATCACCATGGCTCGCGCGCTCGGCGCGCTGCTCGTCGTTTTTTTCGCATCCACCACCCTTGCCCAGGAGCCGCTGCGCATCGGCTTTCTCACCGTGCGCACCGGTCCGCTCGCCGCGGGCGGCCGGCAGATGGAGGAAGGCATCAATCTCTTCCTCAAGGAGCGGAACAACACGCTCTCCGGGCGCAAGGTGCAGATCTTCTTTGCCGACACCGCCGGGCAGCCGGCGCAGGCCAAGACCAAGGCGCAGGAGCTCGTCGAGCGCGAGAAGGTGCACATCCTCGTCGGACCGCTCGCGACGTTCGAGGCGCTCGCGCTCGACGACTACGTGCTGCAGGCAAAGGTGCCGCTGCTGCCGCCGATGTCCGCGGCGCAGAACGACCTCGCGCAGCGCAAGCAGAGCGATTACGTGATCCACACCTACGGCACGGCGGCGCAGGCCATGTACCCGCTCGGCGATTACGCGGCGACCAAGCTCGGCGTGAAGCGCATGGCGATGATCGCGGACGACTTCACCTACGGCCACGAAGGTGCGGCCGGCTTCCAGAAGGCGTTCGAGGACCAGGGCGGCAGGATCGTGCAGAAGCTCTGGCCGCCGCTCAACGCGCCCGACTACGGCTCGTTCATCGGCCAGCTGAAGGCGAATGTCGACGGCGTCTACGCCGGCTTCGCCGGCTCGAACCCGCTGCGCTTCCTGCGCGCCTATCGCGAGTACGGCCTGAAGCCCATGGTGTTCGGCAATCCGACGCTCACCGATGAGGGCATCCTGAAAAACATGGGCGACGAGGCGCTCGGCGTCTACACCGCGAGCTGGTACGCGGTGGACCACGATACGCCCGACAACCACCGTTTCGTCGCCTCCATCCGGAAGGAATACAACGTGACGCCGGGGTTCTACACCGCCGCAACCTATACGTCCGGGCTGTGGATCGAGGAGGCGATGAAGCTGGTGAAGGGCAAGTTCGAGGACAAGGCGGCATTCGTCAAAGCACTGCACGATGTGAAGCTCGACCACGGCCCGATGGGGCCGCTGCGCCTGGACGAGTACGGCAAGCCGATCCTCAACGTCTATATCCGCAAGGTCGAGCGCAGGAACGGCGAGCTGGTGAACGTCACCGTCGCCACCTACCGGGACGTGAGCCAGTTCTGGAAATACGATCCGAAGGCGTTCACCGCCGGTCCGCAGTACAGCCGCGAATATCCGCCGGTGCGGTTCGCCGAGCCCTGAACAGAGTAGAGTTGGCTTCCCCGCTCCGACTCCACAGGAAACGCCCGCATGACTCCGCTTAACGTCAACGGCAAGCCGATGACGGTCGATGCCGATGCCGAGACGCCGCTGCTCTGGGTGCTGCGCGATTTTCTCGAGCTCACCGGCACGAAGTTCGGCTGCGGCATGGCGCTGTGCGGCGCCTGCACCGTGCATGTCGACGGCAAGCCGACGCGGAGCTGCGTCACGCCGCTTGCGTCGGTGACGGGCCGGCGCATCACTACGATCGAGGGCATCGGCCGCTACAAGACCGGCCGCGTCGTGCAGCAGGCCTGGGTGGCGGAGAACGTGCCGCAGTGCGGCTATTGCCAGTCGGGGCAGATCATGAGCGCCACGGCGCTTCTCAGCGCGAACAAGGAGCCGAGCGACGCGCAGATCGACGCGGCGATGTCGGGCAACATCTGCCGCTGCGCCACGTATCCGCGCATCCGAGCGGCGATCAAGCGCGCGGCCAAGGGGCTCGCATGACGATCGGGAACGCGAGCCGGCGCGACTTCTTCAAGACGAGCGGCGCGCTGGTGCTCGCGCTGGCGCTGCCCGACGCCAAGGCTGAAGGGGCAGTGCTGGAAGCCAATGCGTTCGTGCGCATCGGCACGGACAACACGGTCACCGTGATCGTGAAACACCTCGAGATGGGCCAGGGCACGTACACCGGCCTGCCGACACTCGTGGCGGAAGAGCTCGATGCGGACTGGTCGCAGATGCGCGTGGAAGGCGCGCCCGCGGACGCGAAGCGCTACAACAATCTTTTCATGGGCGAATGGCAGCTCACCGGCGGCAGCACCGCGCTCGCGAATTCCTACGAGCAGCTGCGCAAGGCGGGCGCCACGGCGCGCGCGATGCTGGTCGGCGCCGCGGCCGAGCGCTGGCGCGTGCCTGCCGGCGAAATCACCGTCTCGAAGGGCGTGGTGGAGCACCGCAAGTCGAGAAAGCGCGCGAAGTTCGGCGAGCTCGCGGCTGCGGCGGCGACGCAGATCGTGCCGACCGACGTGCCGCTCAAGGATGCGAAGGACTTCGTCTACATCGGAAAAGCAGCGCCGACGCGCACCGACGCGCTCGCAAAGTCGACGGGCGGCGCGATCTTCACGCAGGACGTGAAGCTGCCGGGCATGCTGACCGCGGTGGTGCTGCATCCGCCGCGCTACGGCGCGAAGCTCGAGCGGTTCGACGCCAGCAAGGCGAAGGAAATCCCGGGCGTGCTCGACGTGGTGGCGTTTTCGACGCCCGCGACCAATGGGGTGGCCGTGCTGGCGAAGGACTATTGGACCGCCAGGCGCGGGCGCGACGCGCTCGTCGCCGAGTGGGACGAGACGGGCGCCTTCCGGCTCGGCTCGGCGGAGATCATGGCCGAATACAAGCGCCTCGCGGATACGCCGGGCGCGGTGGCGCACAAGCAGGGCGAGGTCGACGCAGCACTCGCGGGCGCGGCAAAGCGGCTCGCGGCGGCCTATGAATTCCCGTTCCTCGCGCACGCGTCGATGGAGCCGATGAACTGCGTGGTGGCGCTCACCCCGCAAGGCTGCGAGGTCTGGAACGGCGAGCAATTCCAGACGGCAGACCAGATGATGATCGGGCAGCTGCTCGATCTGCGTCCCGAGCAGGTGAAGCTCAACATGCTCTATGCCGGCGGCAGCTTCGGCCGGCGCGCCAATCCGCACTCCGATTACCTGCTCGAGGCGACGGCGATCGCGAAAGCGATCGAGGGCCGCGCCCCGGTGAAGCTCGTCTGGGGGCGCGAGGAGGACATGCGCGCGGGGTACTACCGGCCGATGTACTACCACGCGCTCGAAGCGGGCCTCGACGCGCAGGGCGAGCTCACTGCCTGGCGGCACACCATCGTCGGCCAGTCGATCCTCACCGGCACGGCGTTCGAACCGATGATGGTGAAGGACGGTATCGATGCAACCTCCGTCGAGGGCGCCGCCAACCTGCCCTACGCGATTCCCAACCGGCTGCTCGAGCTGCATTCGCCGAAGCTGGGCGTGCCGGTGCAGTGGTGGCGCTCGGTCGGCTCGACGCACACCGCGTTCTCTACCGAATGCTTTCTCGACGAGGTGGCGCGCGCCGCGGGCAAGGATCCGCTCGCGCTACGGCGCGCGCTCCTGCGCGAGCATCCGCGGCACCTGGCGGCGCTGGATTTGGCCGCGAAGCAGGCTGGCTGGGGCAAGCCGCTCGCCAAGGACCGGGCGCGCGGCCTCGCGGTTCACGAATCGTTTAATACGGTCGTGGCGCAGGTGGTGGAGATCTCGCGCCGCAAGGATGCATTCCACATCGAGCGTGTGGTCTGCGCGGTGGAATGCGGCGTGGCGGTGAACCCGCACATCGTTGCCATGCAGATGGAGTCGGGCATCGGCTACGGCCTATCGGCCGCACTGATGGGCGCAATTACCTTCAAGGACGGCATGGTGGAGCAGTCGAACTTCCACGATTACCCGGTATTGCGCATGAACCAGGCGCCCCGCATTGAGGTCCACATCGTGCCCTCCAGCGGCAAGCCTACCGGGGTGGGGGAGCCCGGCACCCCCGTGATCGCCCCAGCGCTCGCCAACGCACTCCTGATGCTTAACGGGCAGCCAATACGCGCGTTGCCGCTTACGGCACAGGGATTTGCCTTCGGCTGAAGGTACAATGCACCCTTTGCCCTAACCCCCCCCGCATGCTGGAGAGAAGACAGTACAAGCTCGGTAAGTACGACATCGTGGCGCAGCCGGCGCCCGGTTCGATGCACATGCTGCGCTATACGGTGCTTTTGAACGGCAAGCGCCTCGGCGCGCTGCTTTCGGCGCCCACCGAGTCCGATTGCCGTTTCCTCGAGGCGCCGCCAAAGGTACCGCCGCTCAAGATCTTTTCGGTGACCTACCGCCCCGGCCGCCCGAAGAAGGACGCGGCCAGGAACGGCGAGGGCGGCGAGAGCGGCCCGGTCATCCCCTGG
>DASSLQ010000289.1:0-43158 GCA_035689325.1 Burkholderiales bacterium
GTTCGAGACGCGCTCGGTTCCCGCCATGCGCGGGCATGGCATGCGCGTGCTCGGGCCGCTGCTCGACGTCGAGAACCCGAACCGCTTCGTCTTCCTGCGCAGCTTCCCGACGCTCGAGGACCGCGAACCGATGAAAGATGCGTTTTACGGCAGCGACCTGTGGACCAAGGAGCTCGAGGCGATCCTGATGCCGTTGATCGACAGCTACGACGTCACGCTGACCGAGACCGCGCCGGGCTGCGTGTTCGAAATCCGGCCGGCAACGGGCTAGGCGCGCCGGCGCAGCGGCCCGCGCCAACTCGCGGGCAGCATCGAGGCGAGAACGTCGTCGCGCAGCGCGAAGTGGTGGAAGAGCGCCGCGGCGGCATGCAGCCCGGCGAGCCAAATGACGGCATCGCCAAGCCAGGTATGCAGCTCGGCAATACGCTTGCCGAGCGGCGCGTTCTTTGCGAGCAACGGCGGCACATTGCCCAGCACGCCGAGCGTCAGCGGATGGCCTTCGAGCCAGGCGCCAAAGATCGCGGTGAGCGGCGTGACGACCAGCAGGACGTAGAGCGACCACTGCACCACCTTCGATATCCGGTTCATCCACGGCACTATTGGCGGCAGCGTCGGCGCAGAGGCGAATGCCTTCCAGCCAAGACGCAGGACGGTGAGCGTGAAGACCGTCAGGCCGAGCACCTCGTGCAGCGAGCGCTCGAAGTCGCGCGCCGGCGAATAGACGCGCGCCTCCGAGCCTCCCGGGCCGAAGATGTAGGCCACGAGCACCAGGATCGCGGTGAGCCAGTGAAACGCAATGGTGGTCCTGCCGTAGCCCACGTTATCTCCGGTTAAGCAGCCGGCGCAGCTCGGCGGGCCGCGCTACTTGAATGTGCTCGAGGCCGAGCCACGAGCGCAGCTCGCGCAGCCCTGCCGCCAGCTCTGGCAGCACGCGCCGTGCCTGCTGGCGCGGCTCGAGGTGCACGCTATGCACGACGAGCGCCCCGCGGCTGCGGTCCGCCTTGAGATCGGCGCGTGCGACGATCGTCTCGCCGAGCAGGAACGGACAGACGTAGTAGCCGTAGATGCGCTTCGCCACCGGCGTATAGATCTCGATCGTGTACTTCATGCCGAAGAGCCGTTGCAGGCGCGGGCGATGCCAGACGAGCGAATCGAACGGCGTGACGAAGGCGCGCGCCGCAACGCTCTGCGGCACGCGCGCCTCGCTCTGCAGGTAGGCGGGCGCTTTCCAGCCCTCGACGCGCACCGGCAGCAGCCGGCCCTCCTCTACGAGCTCGGCGACCAGGCGTCCGACCACCGGCGCCGTGCGCCTGGCTCGCGCGCGCGACGCGCGTGCCCACCACGGCTCCGGCCCGCGCCGGTCGCGCCAGCCGTCGACATAGAAATAGCTCGCGAGATCGTCGGCCGTGCCGATCCCCTGCGCCTTTGCGGCGAGCACGATCAACTCCTTCATCGCCTGCTCGCGCGGCGGGACGGGCGCCTCGCGTGCCGCGGCCGGGATCACGCGCTCGGCGAGATCGTAGAGACGCTCGAAGCCGCGGCGGCCTGAGATCGCGAGCAATCCCGCGTCGTAGAGATGCTCGAGCGCCCGCTTGCCGCTGCTCCATCCCCACCAGTTACCGCTGCGCTTACCGGGGCTCGATAGCTCGGCCGCTGCCAGCGACCCGCGCTCCTGTACCTCGGCATAAGCCTCGGCCATGTACGCGCCGCGCCGCGATCGCATGTACTGGCGCGTCCACTCGCCGTGCTTGTCCATGCGATAGCGCAGCAGCGGATAGAGCGACACGGGCATGAGGCACGCGGCGTGACCCCAGTACTCGAACAGCTCGCGCGTCTTGTACGCGAGCTCGTCCAGCATCGTTACCGGATAAGGCCCGAGCCGCGCGAATGGCGCGACATAGTGCGCGCGGGCGAGCACATTGACCGAGTCGATCTGGAACGCGTGCACGCGCGCCGCGAGCTCGCGCAATTGCGCGACCCCGGGCCGCGCCGCTCGCGCGCCGAACATCTGCGAGGCGACGGCCAGGCGGCGCGCCTCGGCGAGCGAAAGAGTGCGGCTATCCAAAATCGCGCGGCGCGCCGGCGTCGCACTTCTTGCAGTCAAGACGCTTTCCGAGATGCTGGCGCCGGCCTTCGGACGTCGTGACCCAGTGGCGGGTGGTCCACGGCGGATCGTGGCGCACGTGCTGGTTATGCCCGCATTCGAGCTCGGCGACCCAGTGGCGCTCTTCATCCTGATGAAAGCCGGCGATGCGCCTGGAAACCATAGAGCCGCGGGGAGATTGAGGTCCGGTCGCTACTTCGGCGCTGGTGCCACGATGAGTGTCGGTCTGGTACCACATTGCCGCGCCAGGCGCTGCTCATAAATGAGAAAAGTACTCTGGCGCCTGTTCCCACCTGTCATGAATACCGTCGACGTAGGTGATTGGAGTTTTCGAGAGCTCCTCTTCTGTGACGCCTGCCAGGCAGCCAATGTTGACGCCGTATATCTTTCCCATCGGTGTGTCATTACCGACGCCGAAAGGACGTACGCCGCACTTCTTACAGAAGAAGTGCTGATTCTTTTTTGTATTGAACAAGTACTCGGTGAGCATCTCGCGGCCTGAGACAATCCGGAAGCCCTCCGGCTTTGCGATAGCTGCCCAGAACCGATTCCTCCGGCAAATGGAGCAATTGCAGCGGTAGGACGGCTGAGTAAGGTCAAGGTCTGCCTCGAAGCGCACCGCTCCGCAGTGGCAGCTTCCTTTGTACGTCCTAAGCATGCATCGTCGGCGCGTGTTGCCTTTGGCTAAAAACCGTAAAGCCGCGCTGGGTTGGCCACGAGAATCTGGTGCTGCAACTGCGGCTCGGGCGCCATCTGGGCGAAGAGGTCGACGAGGTCGCCGTCGTTCGGCATCCACTTTACGTTGGGATGTGGCCAGTCGGTGCCCCACAGGATGCGAGCGGGCGCTGACTCGATCAGCTTGCGCGCGAAAGGCACGGCGTCGGTGAACGGCGGGCCTATGGACGAGACGCGCTCGGCGCCGCAGATCTTCACCCAGAACTTGTCGTGCTTCATCCAGTCGAGGAGCACCTTGAACGCGGGCTGCTCGAGGCCGTCGGCCGCCTTCACGCGGCCCATGTGGTCGATCACCATCGGCACCGGGATGTCCTTGAACAGCTCGTCGAACTCGGCGAGGTCGGTCGCGTCCAGGTGCAGGATGAGATGCCAGCCCATGTCTTTCACACGCCGGACCGTGCGCTTGAAGAACACCATGTCGGGCCGGCCGCCAAGGTGTCTTACGAAGTTGAAGCGCACGCCGCGGATGCCGCCGTCGTGCATGCGCTGGAAGTCGCGCTCGCCGTACGTCTCGTCGATGATGGCAGTGCCGCGATAGCGCCCCTGCGAGCGCGCGATGCCGTCGAGCGTGACGCGCATGTCGGCGCCGTGGCAGCTCGCGTGCACGATCACCGCGCGCTCGATGCCGAGGATCGCGTGCAGTTTCTGCAGCGCCTCGAACGGCGAGTCCGGCGGATGATACGCAGCGTCGAGCGCGTACGGGAACTTCGCCGCCGGGCCGAAGATGTGGCAGTGCGCGTCGCAGGCAAGCGGCGGCGGCCGGAACCGCGGCTTCTTCGTACTCGGATCGGGCGGCGCGGTGGTCTTCACGATCGTAGCGGGGGAGAATTCGATTTTCGCATCCGGAGGTCAAATGCTGCGCAGTCTGTTCGCGCTGGTGCTGGCGCTGCTCTCGGCGGGCGCAATGGCGCAGCCGTTTCCATCACGGCCGGTGACTCTGGTCGTGCCGTTCTCGCCCGGCACGGGCATCGACATCCTCGCGCGCGTGATCGGCCCGAAGCTCGCGGAGAAATGGGGCCAGCCGGTGGTGGTGGACAACAAGCCGGGCGCGAGCGGCAACATCGGCACCGACTTCGTCGCGAAGAGCGCCGCCGACGGCTACACGCTGATGGTGACGGTGAACACCTTCAGCATCACGCCCTCGCTCATCAAGAACACGCCGTACGACGTGGTGCGCGACTTCTCGCCGATCAGCAAGATCGCCACCGCCACCTATTGCTTCGCCGTGAACCCGAGGGTATTTCCGGCGAACAACATGAGCGAGGCGATCGCGCTCATCCGCAAGAACCCCGGCAAGTACTTCTTCGCTTCGCCGGGCAACGGCACGCCGCATCACATCGGCATGGAGCTCATCAAGCTGCGCCTGGGCCTTGACGCGACGCACGTGCCCTACAAGGGCTTCGCCGGTGCCATGCAGGATCTCGTCGGCGGCCAGGTGCACATGATGTTCACGCTGGTGCATTCGGCGATCCCCCAGGCGCGCGCAGGCCGCATCAAGATCCTCGGTGTTACGGGCGCGAAGCGCTCGCCGCAGTTTCCGGAGGCGCCGACCTTCCGCGAGCAGGGCATCGACTTCATGGACGACGTCGACGCGTGGTACGCGGTGCTCGGGCCGGCGCAGCTGCCGGTGGAGCTGGTCGCCAGGCTGAATGGCGATGTGAACGCGGTGATGGCGCTGCCGGATGTGAAGGAGAACCTCCTCAGGCAGGGCCTCGTCCCGGCCACCAGCACACCGGAGGAGCTGAGCGCACTCGTCAAATCGGACCTTCAGCGCTGGGCGAAGGTCATCGCGGACGCGCATATCACGGCCGATTGACGGGCTCGAGCACGAAGTGGATGAGCGCGAGCTGGGCTCGCGCGAGCGCCTCGAGCCCGTGCTGGAGCGCCGCCCGCACGCCGTCCGGGCGCTCGACCTTCTCGCCGTAGCCGCCGAAAGCGTGCGCGAGGATCGCGTAGTTCGGCATCGGGGTGATCGAGGTGCCGACGAACTTGTTGGCGCGCACCGCCCAGCCCTGCGGATATTCGCGCACCACGTCGTTCTTCTGCGACTGGTAGCCGGCGTTGTCGAATAGCAGGACCAGCAGCGGCAACTCGAGCTCCTGGCAGGCGCCGAAGGCGGCGACCACCGGGTTGTAATAGAACGAGCCGTCGCCGATCGTCAGCACGACCGGCCGTGCGCGATGCGCGTGCTTCACGCCGAGCGCCGTGCCGAGGCCCATGCCGAGGCCGCCGTAGCTCGATTCGTAGAACGCGCCCGGCTTGAGCTTCTCCAGCAGCCGAACGAGATCGCCGCGATGCGAGATGGTCTCGTTCACCACGATGGCGTCGGTCGGCAGCACCTCGTTCAGCTCATGCGCGATCCATGCCGCAGTGACCTTCGCGCCGTCGCCGGCTGCGCGCGCCTTCTTGTGCAGCTCGAACCGGCGCTGCGGCCAGTCGTGCTTCGTCACCCACTGATGCCAGTGAGCCTTGATCCGCTCGGTGCGGTCCTGCACAGGGTCCTTAGGATCGGCAACACACGCCGTCAACTGCCTGAGCGAAAGCTCCGGATCACCGGGCACGACGTAATCGGCGCGGAAGCCCCAGTACGGCAGATGTGAATGCAGTGGATCTTCGCCGAGCGCGGCGACCTTGGTTGCGCGCAGCGCCGAGGGCGGATGCCAGCCGGCGACTGCTTCGGCGAGCAGGATGAAGTCGGCCTGCTTCAGCAAGTCGGGCAGAGGCTCGACCGCGACGCCGGCATAGAGCGCATGGTCCTTGGGGAAGTTGACATAGTCGGCGTGCCAGCCGTCGAGCACCGGCGCGCCGAGCGCTTCGGCGAGCCGCACGAGCTCATCGACCGCGCCGAGATTGCGACCGAGCTCCTCGGTGACGATCACCGGCCGCTGCGCCGCCGTGAGCGCCGCGGCGACTTCAGCGATCGCCTCTTCGCTGGCGGCAGGAACGGCCGGCAGCGCGGCCACCGGCGGCGGCTCGGCGCTCATCGTCTCCATCAGCATCTCGGTAGGCACGGAGACGAACACCGGCCCGCGCGGCGCGCTCATGGCCAGCTGGCAGGCGCGCTGGATGGTGTGCGGCAGGATGACGCTCGAGTTCAGGCCGAAGCTCCACTTCACCGAGGGCTCGATGAGGCGCGCCGGGCCGCCGAGATCGGTGAGCACGCGCAGCCACTGCCGTCCCGCAGGCGGCGCGGGCGGTTCGGCGAAGGAGACCGATTCGCCCGCCATGACCACCATCGGAATGCGCTCGTGCAGCGCCGCGCGCAGCCCCATGGCGGCGTGCAGCGCGCCGACGGTCGTATGTACGACGAGCGCCGGCAGCTTGCCCGTCGATTTGGCGTAGCCGCTCGCCATGCCGACAGCGGTCTCCTCGTGGCGCGAGGAGATGTAGGCGGGCGCATCCTTGGCTGCCCAGGGCGCGGCGAGCGCCTCCCAGAGCGGCGCCCAGTCCGAGCCGGGCGAAGCGAAGATGCGCTCGACGCCCATCGCAGCGAGCGCGCGCAGCAGCGCTTCCGCGCCGGTCATTTCACGCGTTTTGCCGCCTCCTGGATGATGCTGAGATCGGCGTGCTTGTTGACGTCGATGGTCGCCTTCACGAGGCCGAGCTCGTGCTGCAGGTCGATGTTCGCCTGCAGCGCCTTCAGGTCCGGCTTCATATCCGGGTCGCGATAGTAGTCGCCGTTCTGCCCGTTCTTGGTGAACAGCCACTTGTCGAACGCTGCGGCCGGCCGCTTCGACACGCGTGCGGCGATTTCCACCGCCTCCTTGTGGTTCGCGGGATCGAGGTACCAGCGCACCGCGCGGATCGTGTCCTCCATGAAGTCGACCATCGCCGCTCGGTTCTTCTGCAGCGCGCTCGCGCGCGCCGCCCAGAGAATCATCTGCGTGCGCCCGACGACTTCCTTCTGCGTGAAGAGCACGCGCGTCGCGGCGCGGAACTCCGGATCGAAGTTGAACGGAATCACGCCCGGGACGGCGTCGGCCTTCTTCGAGAGCAGCGTCGCCTTCATGTTCGGGAACGCGGTCTCGATGGTGGTCACGTCCTTGCGATCGTCGAGCCCGTTCTTGCGCAGCATGGCGCGCATGATGATGTCCACCGCGCTGCCGGCGATGTTGGTCGCGACCACCTTGCCCTTAAGGTCCTTCACCGTCTTCACCGCCGAGTCCTTCAGCACGAAGAACTCATCGGTGTAGTAACCATCCACCCCGTCCTGGAATTCGTCGGCGATGACGCGCAAATCGTCCATGCCCGCGTTCTGCACCGCGATGGCGAGCGAGGCGAACGCGAGATCCGCGATCTCGAGCTCGTTGTTGGCGAGCGCGGTGATCATCTGCGGCGTGCCCTGGAAGTGCACCGCCTCGAAGGTGTAGGACTTGCCCTGGTGCTGCGCGAGCCCCGGCTTCTCGAAGATGAGCGAGGCCCAGTTCGCCACCGGCACGACGTACGCGACGCGGATCTTCACCGGCTGCTGGGCGTAGGCGGCGCCGGCGATCAATGACAACAGCACGCATAGCAAGCTGCGCATGAACCCTCCTCCAAGGTGGTGTTTCATTCTAAATGGTCGCCGGTGCCGCCGTCTCCGGGTGCCAGGCGAGGAGCCGCGCGCGCACGCGCGCCATCACTCGCACGAGCACATAGCCCGCGATCGCGATCTCGACGATGCCGGCGAACACGCCCGGCGAATCGGCAAAGCGCGAGGCGGTGATCATCGCGCCGCCCAGGCCGACGCCGCCGAGCTTCATCTCCGCGACGATGCACACGATCAGTGCGATCGGCAGCGCGGCCTGCAGCCCGGTCATGATCTGCGGCAGCGCCGCGGGAAAGACCACCTCGCGCAACAGCTCGCGCTCGGTAGCGCCGAGATTGCGCGCCGACCAGACGAGCTCGCGCTCCACGGCAAGCGTGGCGGCGATGGTCGCCGTGACCACCGGGAAGATCGCGTCGAACACCACCATCGAGATCTTGGACACATCGTAGAAGCCGAGCCACAGCGTGATGATCGGCAGGAATGCGATCTTCGGCATCGGGAAGCCGACCGAGATCAGCGGGTCGAACAGCCAGCGCATCGCGCGGTTGTAGGTCACCGCGAAGCCGAGGCCGATGCCGGCCACGGCCGCGACCGCGAAGCCGGCGAGCGCCCGATACAGGGTAAGTCCGAGGTTCTGCCACAGGTCGCCGGAGAGTGCGTCGGTCCAGATGCGTGCGAGCACGGTGCTGAGCTTGGGCAGCATGAACGGCGTGACGGCGCCGCTCCGCGCGAAGAGCTCCCAGGCGAGCGCCACGGCGAGCACCGCGATCCAGGGGGCGAGTCGCAGCGTCAGGCGCGCCATGCGAGAAGCCGATCGACCAGCCGCTGGTAGAGCCGGTCGGCGAAGAAGCCGAGAAAGGCGACGACGAGCACTACAGCGAACATCGCGTCGTAGACACCGCCTTCGCCGAGGAAGCCGATGAGATAGCCCAGGCCCGCGCGCGCGACGATCAGCTCGGAGGAGACGAGCAGCACGAAGGTGAGCGCGAGCGCGGTGCGCACGCCGTTCGCGATCTCCGGCAGCGCCGCGGGCAGCACCACGTCCCACAGCACGCGCAGGCGGCTCGCGCCGAGGCTGCGCGCCGACCAGACGAACGCCTGCTCGCAGGAGCGGGCGCCGTTGTAAGCGCCGAGCGTCACCGGCAGCATGCAGCCGAGAAAGATGAGCAGGATCTTCGAGCCGTCGCCGAATCCGAGCCACAACACTGTCACCGGAATGAGCGCGGACTTGGGCATCGGATAGAGCGCCTCGACCAGCGGGCCGACGAAGGCGTCCACCTCCCGCCACCAGGCCATGGCGATGCCAAGCACGGCGCCGATCACGATCGCGAGCGCAAGGCCCGCGCTCCCGCGGTAGAGCGACGCTGCGCCGTTCGCCCAGAAATCGCCCTCGCGCAGGAGCGTCCAACCGGCTTTTGCCACGTCGGTCAGCGAGGGCAGCAAGTCGCGCGACACGAGTCCGAGCTGCACCGCCGCCTCCCAGATGAGCGCCAACAATAGAAGCGGCAGATACTTGAGGAGGCTGCGAACCAGTCGCCCCCGCAAAAGCGGGGGCCCAGCTTCTTCTCCAAGAACCCGGGTTCGCGCTTGCGCGGGAACGACGGCTTGGGGCTCCTTCCGGGATTCGGTCATTGCGCCTTCAGCGCCTCGTCGCGCACGAGGTTCCAGATCTCGTCGACCTTCTCGGCAAAGGCGCTCGAGCGATAGAGGTGCGGGTCGGCGCGGTCGAGGGAGACGTCGACCACCGCCTTGATGCGCCCGGGCCGCGCCGACATGACGAGCACGCGCTGCGCGAGGCGCACTGCTTCCTGCACGTCGTGCGTCACGAAGAGCACCGTCTTCGGCGTGCGCTGCCAGATGGCATAGAGCTCGGCCTGCATCAGGCTGCGCGTCTGCGCGTCGAGCGCGCCGAAGGGCTCGTCCATGAGGAGCATCTTCGGGTCCACCGCCAGCGTGCGCGCGAGCGCCGCGCGCTGCTTCATGCCGCCGGAGAGCTGCGATGGATAGCTCTCTTCGAATCCCTTGAGACCGACGAGCTCGATATAGGCTTGCGCGCGCCGCTCCTGTTCTTCGCGCGCGAGCCCGAGCTTCTCGAGCCCGTAACGCACGTTCGCCCGCACGGTGCGCCAGGGAAAGAGCGCGAAGTGCTGGAACACGACGCCGCGGTCCGGGCCCGGTCCCGCGACCGGC
The DNA here is from genome assembly GCA_035689325.1 of Burkholderiales bacterium. Lineage (GTDB taxonomy): Bacteria > Pseudomonadota > Gammaproteobacteria > Burkholderiales > SG8-39 > SCGC-AG-212-J23. Next base: position 9,558 of record DASSLQ010000289.1, read on the forward strand.
GCGCCTTCGACGCGGATCGCACCCTTCTCTACCGGCAGGAAGCCGCCGATGAGATAGAGCAGCGTCGACTTGCCGCAGCCCGAGGGCCCGAGCAGCGCGACGAACTCGCGCGGCGCAATCGCGAGCGACACCTCCTCGAGCGCGAGCACCGCGCGGCCGCGCGACGGCCGATAAGTGTGCGAGACGCGCTCGACGGTGATCTGCGCGCTAGCGCTCATCAAGCTTGACAGGCACGCGGTTCCACTCGACCATGAACAGGTCCATCGCGCATCGCATCGTATTCAGGCTTCCGCATGGCGTCCAGAAAAGCCGCGCTCGTGACCGGCGCTGCCACGGGCATCGGCAGAAGCGCCGTCCTTGCGCTCGCGCGCGCGGGCTACGACGTCGCCGTCAACTACAGCTCGAGCGAGGGCGCCGCGCGCGAGACGGCGAAACAGGCCGAGGCGCTGGGCGCAAAGACGCTCGTCATCAAGTGCGATGTGGCCGACGAGCCGGGCGTGCGCGCGATGCTCGAGCAGGTGAAAGAGCGCTTCGGGCGGCTCGACGTGCTCATCAACAACGCGGGGACCACCGCGTCGTGGAAACCGAAGGACCTGGAGACGCTGTCGCTCGAGCAATGGGACCGCGTCTTCGCGGTCAACGTACGCGGCCTCTTCCAGGTCACGCGGGCGGCGGTACCGATGCTGAAGGAAGCGAAGGGCTGCATCGTCAACACGGCGAGCATCGTCGGGCTGCGCCCAGGGCCACAGCCGCTGCCTTACGCGGCGAGCAAGGCCGCCGTGGTCAATCTCACCAAGACGCTCGCCTGGAACCTCGGCCCGGAGATCCGCGTCAACGCCGTAGCACCGGGCTGGATGGAAGGCGACTGGATGAAGCGCATGCTCAAGGACAAGTACGACGAACTGATGGGCAAGCGCGCAAAGAGCACGCCGCTGAAGCGCGTGGTCACCGCGGACGACGTCGCCGAGACCATGATGAGTCTCGTCCAATCGAACCGCTTCGTCACCGGCGAGGTGATCGTCATCGACGGCGGCTTCACCAGCTCCACTTAATTGGTGACAGTCACCATTTCTTAGACCCCGCATGCCGCTTTCCGGAGTGGTGCCCTTCCCGCCCGAATTTGCCGCACGCTATCGCGAGAAGGGCTATTGGCAGGACAAGTCGCTCGCGCAGGAATTCGCCGCGGTCTTCGGAAAATATGCGGATCGCGTCGCGCTCATCGACGGAGAGCGACAGTTCACCTATCGCCAGATCGACGAGCTCACGGACAACCTGGCGCTCAACCTGCTCGAGCTCGGCCTGAAGCCGCTCGATCGCGTCGTGCCGACGCTGCCCAACGTCGCCGAGTTCGTGCTGCTCTACTTCGCGCTGCAGAAGATCGGCGCCATTCCGATCGCTGCGCTGGTCACGCACCGCTACGCCGAGATCAGCCAGTTCGTGCAGCTCGCGGGCGCCAGCACCTGCGTCTATCCCGAGCGCCAGGGCGATTTCGAGTTCGAGCCGATGATCCAGCGCATCCGCGGCGAGAGCAGGACACTGAGGTACTGCATCGACCTGCCTTTGCTGCAGGAGCTGATCGAGCGGCCGGCGACGCTGCCGAAGAGCCGGCTCGCGAGCATCACCATCGCGCCGACCGATCCCTGCATCTTCCAGCTCTCGGGCGGCACCACGGGCATCCCGAAGCTCATCCCGCGCACGCACAACGACTACGCCTACAACTCGAAGACCGCGGCCCCGGTCTGCGCCGTGACCGGCGATTCGGTGCTGCTGCTCGCGCTGCCGGTCGCGCACAACCTGCCGCTCGCCTGCCCCGGCATCCAGGGTTATTTCTTCCACGGCGGCAAGGTCGTGCTCTCGCCTACCACGCGCCCGGAGGACATGTTCCGGCTGATCGCGCAGCACAAGGTCACGCACCTCAAGGTGGTGCCGGCGCTCCTCATCCGGTTGATCAACGATCCGGCGATCGGCAAATACGATCTCTCGTCCGTGAAGCTCATCCAGAGCGGCGGCCAGCGCATGCAGCCGGAGGTGCGACTTCGCACTCACGAGCTGATTTCGAGCTGCTTCGTGCAGGAGAATTTCGGCATGTCGGAAGGCATGCTGTTCTTCGTGCGCCTCGACGACCCGCAGCAGGTGAAGCTCGAAACCTGCGGCCGGCCGATCTCCCCGGAGGACGAGGTGCTGCTGCTCGACGACGACGACCGACCGGTGGCGGACGGCCAGGTGGGTGAACTCACCTGCAGGGGGCCTTACACGCTGCGCGGCTATTACGGTGTGCCGGAGTACAACAAGAAGCAGTTCACGACCGACGGCTATTACCGCTCGGGCGATCTCATGCGCAAGCACCCGAGCGGCAACTACATCGTCGAGGGACGCAAGAAGGACCTCATCAACCGCGGCGGCGAGAAGATCAGCGCCGAGGAGATCGAGAACCTGATCCTGTCGCATCCGGCGGTGCAGAACGTCGCCTGCGTGCCGGTGCCCGATCCGAAACTCGGTGAGAAGATGTGCGCCTGCCTCGTCCTCAAGCGCGGCGCGAAGCTCGAACTTCCCGAGCTGGTCGATTTCCTGAAGGCGAAGGAGATCGCGAAGTTCAAGCTGCCCGAGCGCATGCTGGTACTCGACGACTTCCCGGTCTCCACTTTCGGCAAGGTTTCGAAGAAACAGCTCTCTGAGATTGCTGCGCGCGATGCGCATCATTGACCTGCATTGCTATCCGGGCACGAACGAGTGGATCGCGTGCCAGGGACCGTACGTCGAGGCGCTCGCCAAGTACTGGAAGCGGAACTGGGCCGGCAAGCCCGAGCCCGAGGTGATCCGCGAGTTCACTGACGCCGGCGTCGAAGCGTGCCTGGTCGCGCTCGATCTCGAAAGCACGATCGGCACCAAGCCGGTCGGCAATGACTATGTGCACGCGATGTGGAAGCGCCATCCGAAGCGCATCATCCAGTGCTGGGGCGCGCTCGACCCGCTGAAGAAGGACGTGCTGGACGAAGCGACGAAAGCGGTGAAGCAATACGGCTTCGTCGGCTTTCACTTCCACCCGATCATGCAGCACTTCGCGGTGGACGAGCCGCGCGCGCGGCCGATGTTCGCGCGCATCGCCGAGCTCGGCGCCGCGGTGATGATCGACGTCGGGACCACCGGCATGGGCGCAGGCATGCCGGGCGGGCACGGCGCGATCATCCGCCACGCGCATCCCGCGTCGATCGATCGGCTGGCGGCGGAGTTTCCCAAACTGAAGATCGTGATGGCGCATCCCGGCTGGCCGTGGGTCGACGAGACCACGGCCGTCGCGCTACACAAAGGCAATGTCTACTGGGAGATGTCGGGTTGGGCGCCGAAGTACTTCCCGGGAAATCTGAAGGTCGATATGCGCGGCCGGCTGCAGGACAAGATCATGTTCGGCAGCGACTACCCGAGCATGCCGTACGAGCGCATCCTCAAGGAGTGGCAGGAGCTCGGTTACTCCGACGAGGTGATGGAAAAGATCTTCCATCGCAACGCCGAACGCATCCTCCGGCTGTAAAGCCACCAATTCAGCGCTTGGCCTCGGCGCGCCGCCGCTCGTCGATGCCGACGCCGATGAACAGGCCGGTCACGCCCATGATGCAAACGAGGAGCTGAACTTGCATGAGAGAAAGATGTCGCGCTGGGTTGTTATACAGTCCGAGGATCACGCCAAGCTGCACGATGGCCAGCGCGACGATGGTGCCGCTCATCCCCGTGCGCATGGCGATCCAGATGATCGGCAGGAAGACCAGGTAGAAGCGCGGGGTAAGCTGTGCCGGCAGGCCGCTAAACACAGCACCGAGCACCGTGCACAGCACCACCCATTCGATCCAGCGTTGCGGCTCGCGGAACAGCGCCAGCAGGCTCGTGCGCCGTGTCTTGTCACTGAGCGCGAAAAGTAGCGGGCCGGTCACGAGGATGCCAACCGCATCTCCTACCCAGAAGCGCACCCACGCATGCACGAGCGACACAGTCTGTGGAAGCAGGTGCGCCACCGCGAGCACGTTCACGTAAGCACCGCCCACGACAGCCGTACCGACGAGGATGATGACGACGAAGAAGGCAACGTCTCGCATGCTGTGCAGACCCGGACTGCGCAGCCCGCGACTCAGGACAAGCGCCATCGTCGCATACCCTGCTGCGAGCGTGAAGGCACTGCCGGCGCTGATCGCGTAGCCAGCGGGCGCGCCCCTTACCAGCACGTCTGCGAGCACCAGCGTCAGAAAAACCACCGGCCACTGGTAGATTCCCGTGAGCGTCATCCAGACAATGGCCAATGCCGGCTGCGGGTTCCAGGGCGTAATGTTGAATCGCCCGATCGGCTCGATGAAGCTCGCCCAGTCAAGGATGATGTAGCAGGTCGCGAACGCAACAACATCGCGCAGGTAACGCGCGCCGTGCACTTGGCCGCTGGAAAGGCTATCAGGCACCGGCGCATTATGCTGAGCCGGCGCTGACAGTCGGCTTACGCTGGTTCCCTTAGATCGTTCGCCGTCCGGCCGACCGCAGATATTCGTACTAAGTGGGCATTTGGATTGCGCGCCTCGCGGCCGCGTAGGCAAACGCGACGTCGGGACTGCGCTGGACGAGCGCCGTGCAGCGCCGGCGGAACTCGGCATCGTCGAAGAGCAATGCCCGCGCAGCCGCCAGCACATCGGCATCGGGCGCGTCGCCGAGCTCTTCCAGCCGCACGATCAGCGTGGTGAGCGGTCTGAGCCAGGCGAACACCGGGTCGGAGATCAGCGCCTGCAGAAACTCGCCGCCGGAAAGGCGGCCGAGCGTCTTCTCGTGCTCGCGCCGCTCCTCCTCGACCAGCGCACGATGCAGGTCGAGAAGCGCGGCGCGAATCGTCATCGGCTGCTAGCGCGCGGCGACCGGGAACGCGGGCAGCTTGCCGATATCGCGCGGATCGTGCTGGATGATGACGGTCGCCTTGAGATTGCCCGCGATCTGCTTGATGCGGTCGAGCGAGGCGATAGTCTCGGCGCGGTCGTAGTTGAAAGCCGGCACGCCGTTCGAGTCGTAGTTCTCGTGGAAATGCGCGGCGTCGCCCGACAGGATCACCGGGCCCTTTTCCTTCAGGCGCACGAGCAGCGAGCTGTGCCCCGGCGTGTGACCGGGCGTGCGCAGCACGACCACGCTGCCATCGCCGAACACGTCCTTGTCGGCGCTGAGCGGCTCCGCCTTGCCACCGCCGGAGATCCAGTGCGTGAACGCGGCTGCATTGGCGCCTGCCATGGGCGGATTCGCCGTGATGCCGTTCCAGTCGCCCTTGCCGATGAGCAGCGTCGCGTTCGGCAGCGACGGCAGCTGGCTGGTATGGTCGGCGTGGAAGTGGCTGATGCCGACGTACTTCACCTGGTCCGGGACGATCTTCAACTGCGAGAGCTGGTCGGTGAGGCTCACTTTTGGCGCGTTCGGGTTCGAGCCCGGCACGAAGCCGGTGTCCCACACCATGTAATCGTTGCCATGCTTCACCACGTAGCAGCTATAGGTGAACGGCTGCAGCTTGTCCGGCGGGTAGGCGAACGTGTCGCTGAAGCGCTCGGCGATCGCGGCCGGCTTCGCCGCCGTGCCGCAGTCCAGGCGCCAGAGCGACACTTCGGCGGGCGCTTGCGCGAACGCCGCAGCCGCGATGCCGGCGGCAATGGCGGCCGCCATCCAGAAACCAACGTTGTGCATGAGCTCCTCCGTGGGTGAGCGGCGGATGTTGCATGCCGCGCCGGGTCCGGTCAACCGCGGCGGCAGCCGAGGCACAATAGCGCCCATGCAACTCCAGAGCGTTGAATTGCGCGTGCCGGACGTCGAAGAAGCAGCGCGCTTCTTCGAGCAGGTCTGGGGTCTCACGCGCGCCGGCAATGACGCCGCCGTGCGCCTGCGCGGCACGGCGGGATTGCCGTACATCATCGAGCTCGAGCGCGGCGCGCCGGCGCTGCGCAGCATTACCTTCAGCGGCACGCGCGCCGAGATCGGCGCCGAGCGCGAGGTGACGGGACCGGAAGGCGAGCACTACCGCTTCGTGGTCGAGGCGGCGGTGGCGCCGCTCGCTGCACAGCGCGACCGCCCGATTCAGCTTTCGCACGTCGTGCTGAATTCGAAAGACGCCGATGCGGCGGAGCGCTTCGCGACCGAGGAGCTTGGCTTCAGGCTTTCGGACCGCACGCGCCACATGAGCTTCGTGCGCTGCAACCGCGTGCATCACTGCATCGCCTACGCGCGCGCCGGGTTCGCGTCGCTCCATCACATCGCTTTCGAGATGGCGGACATCGACGGCGTGATGCGCGGCATCGGCCGCATGCGCGACGCGGGCTTCGCGCCGGTCTGGGGACCGGGGCGCCATGGGCCCGGCAACAACGTCTTCGGCTACTTCGTCGGCCCGCACGGCGGCGTCATCGAGTACACCGCGGAAGTCGAGGAGGTCGGCGACGACTACAAGGTCGGCGGACCCGAGGACTGGAAGTGGCCGCCGGGCCGCACCGATCACTGGGGCGTGTCGAATCGCGACAACGAACGCATCGGCAAGGCCGAGCAGGCGTACCGCTGGGCCAAATAATTACAGACTTGTCCCCGATTTGATGCGCGACTACTGGCTGAGCAAGCTCTTCTTCGACCTGCAGTCGCCGGCGACTGCGGCCGAGTTCCGCGCGGCGCGCGACCAGGTCCTCGGACGCTATCCGCTCGATGAACGCGTGAAGCGCGCGATCGCGGAAAACGACGTGCCATTCCTCGCGGCGCGCACCAATCCGTATCTCCTGCGCTACTACTTCTTCGCCACCGGCATGAAGGACGACGAGTTCATTCGGCGCCTGAACCATGGCTAGCTTCGTCGGCGCGTTCGCGGCGAGCCACGGGCCGCTCATCATCCGCGAATGGGAGCGCGTGCCGGCCGGCGAGCAGCGCCGCTTGAGCGCCGCCTATCGAGAGCTTGGCCGCCGCCTCACGGCGGCGAGGCCGGATGTCCTCATGGTCGTGTCGCCGGACCACTGGTCGAACTTCTTCCTCGATAACTATCCAGCGGTCTGCATCGGCGTCGGCGAAACGAACGACGGCCCACCCGAGCCCTGGATGAAGGACTTCCCGCATCGCACGATGGCCGGGCATCCGCAGCTCGGACTGCACATCGCCAGCACGGCGCTTGCGCAAGGCTACGAGCCTGCCGTCTCGCACCGCCTGAAAATGGACCACGGCTCCTGCATTCCGCTCTGGCGCATGGAGCTCGAGCGCCTGCCGAAGATCGTGCCGTTCCTCGTCAACAGCATCGAGCCGCCGATGCCGTCGCTCGCGCGTTGCTACCGGTGGGGTGAGCTGCTGCGCCAGGCGATCGAAAGCTACCCCGAGGCGCTGCGCGTCGCGATCCTCGGCACGGGCGGCCTCTCGCACTCGATCGGCGAGCCGACCATGGGCGCGATCTACGAGGACTTCGACCGCGAGAGCATCCGGCTCTTCGGCCGGCCGGCGGATGAGCTGATCCAGTATCTGGACGCGGAGCTGCCGACGTCAGGCAACGGCTCGGAGGAAATCCGCAACTGGCTGGTGGCGCACGGCGCCGCTGGCGGGCGCGGCTTCGAGCTGGTCGATTACCTGCCGGTGCCCACGGTCATCGTCGGCTGCGGCTTCGCCGCCTGGCGCGCCTAGCGGGGCGGTGGAATCGGGATCATGCCCGTGAAGACATAGGCCTGCAGCAGGGCGATGAGCCCGATCACCGCCGCGCCGGCGATGGAATGCCAGAAGACCGTGCGGAAGATCGGACCCAAGGCGTGCGCGCGCTCGCGCGGGTCGTCGTAGCACGCGGCGCAGGCGACCATGATGGATTGGGCGTCGATCATCTTGCCCATGACCCCGCCGGTGGAGTTGGTCGCGACCACCAGGATCGGATTGAGGCCGAGCTGCTCCGCCGTGATGCGCTGCAGGCTGCCGAAGAGCGCGTTCGACGCCGTATCCGACCCGGTGAGGAAGACGCCCAGCCACCCGAGGTACGCAGCGAAGAACGGATAGAGCACGCCGGCGTTGGTGAACGCGAGGCCGAGGACGGCATCGGTGCCCGAATAACGGGTGAGAAAGCCCAGGCCGAGCACCTGGCCGATGACCAGGACCGGCGTCTTCATGCGCTGCGCGGTCTGCTTGAAGGCGCTCTTCCACTGCGCGGCCGACAGCCGCAGCACCAGTCCGGAAATCAGCGCGGCGACGAAAACACCGGTGCCGGCGGCCGACAGCCAGTTGATGATGAAGCGCGCGGCCTCGGGCTTTGCGTTCGCGGGCGCGACCGGCGGCATGCGCTGCACGAGGTTATGCAGCGCCGGCATGTCCCAGGCGGGAAGCGAAAGCGTCCCGGCGAAAGGCGACCCGAGGAGCGTCGTCTTGAACTTCACGCCCGAGAACAGGTTGTTCAGGAAAGCCTTGAACTCGGGCATGCCCCAGAGCGCGCAGCAAAGAATCAGGATGATCCACGGCGCCCACGCAAGCAGTGTCTCGCCGACGCCGTACTTGTACTTCCATTCATGCGCATCGCCCGCCGCCGCGCTGTTGCCCGCCCTTTCGAGCGCCTCGCGCTCCGAGCGCAGCAGGAACCGGGTCTTCGGTTGCCAGACGAAGCGGATGAAAAGCGCCGTGCAAATCACGGAGAACACGCCCGATACCACGTCCGTCATGAGGTGGAACTCGTTCGTCCCGGACGCAAACCACTGCATGAGAGCGAACGACGCGCCCGCGACCAGGGTGGCGGGCCATACCTCGAAGGCCTGCTTCCAGGTCCCGCCCTCCATCTTGACGAACGTCGCCACCAGCCAGAACGGCACCAGGATCGAGACGAAGGGCAGCTGGCGGCCGGCCATGGCGGAGAGCGTCACCTGGTCGAGGCCGCTCACCGCGGCGAGGGTCACGATCGGCGTGCCGATCGCACCCCAGGCCACCGGCGCCGTGTTCGCGAGAAGGTTGAGCACCGCGGACTGGAATGGCCGGAAGCCGAGGCCGACCATCACGGCGCCGGCGATCGCGACCGGCGTGCCGAACCCGGACGTGCCCTCGATGATGGCGCCGAAGGAGAAGGCGATGAGCACCGCCTGCAGGCGCCGGTCGAACGAGATGTGGATGATCGACTCCTTCACGATCTCGAACTTGCCGGTGAGGAGCGTCATCGTGTAGAGGAACATCGCCGCGAGCACGATCCAGATGATCCCGAGGAAGCCGGACAGCGTCCCGAGCACGAAGGCCGAAGCCGCCGACGCGAACGGCATGCCGAACGCCACGCAGGACACGAGAAACGCAGCAATTACTCCGAAGAACGCGGCATAGGGCGCCGAAATGCCGAGGTGCCGCACACCGTTCTGGTCCCGGTGCGGGTGCAGCGCGATGAAATACAGCAGGGTGACGATGGGTATCGCCGCGACGAGTGTGGATAGCGCGACGCTCCCCGTAGGGTTGTAGGTCTGGTGGTACATCGCTTGTTACCTCCCCGCTAAGCGCGGCAAGTCTACGGGCCGACGCGCGGCGATAGCTGACGCCGAGCCTTCAAATACTGCAGCGGTTCGCCTCACCTATCAGAGCTCGGGCGCGATCGGAAACAAAAAGCCCGCTTGCGCGGGCTCTTTACTCACTTCTTCTTGCCTTTCTTGGCCTTCTTCCGTTTCGCCACTTGCAGTGTCCCTTCAAGAGTTGATGGCTGCGGCAAACACGACTGCAACGCAAGTGTGATGCGCTTCACCCGCAGTAGTCAAATCAGGACAGCGCGTCGGTGCCTCCAGCCGGACCTAGAAGTAGTAGTCGATCCGCAGGCCGACGACGTCCTGTGCCGAGCGCGGCTGCCAGGCGATGAAGCCGGTTCCGCCGCGAGTGAGCTGCACGTTGGGCGACTGCGCGAAGCGGTAGCTGTCGTAATAGCCGGTGAATTTCCAGGACGGGCTCAAGCGGTAACCGAGCTCCGCATAAGCGCTGAGCTCCCGCCCGGGCCGCAGCTCCGGGTTCTGGTCGAAACCCGCATCCATGAAGTGCGAGTCCTCCGTCGCGTAGATCGGGTATTTCGCGCCAGCGCCGGCGAAAAAGCCTCGCTTCGTCCACGTCCCGGTTTCCACGCCGAAACGGGTAAACCAGACGCTCCAGTCCTCGCGCTGCGAGGTGAAGGGGAGCGTGCGCTGCCAGTAATCGAAGCCGACGCCCGCCACGACCTGCAGCCAGGCGTCCGGAGCGCGCCGGTAGAGCGCGTGCAGCTCATTCACGATGCCAGCGTAGTCGCTCGTTGCCTGCGCCGGCGTGCCGGTGGAGGTCTGTCCCTGGTATTTGACGGAGCCCGCATACAGGCCGCCGCGATAGCGCCAGCGCAAACCGGTGTCCCCGTCCATCTGCCAGCTCCAGCCGACGCCGGCACGGCCGCCGGCCTCGTCAACGTCGGGCGGCGGCGAGAGCTCCTCGTTCCACTTAAAGCGCTCGATCTGGACATTCAGCGACCACTCAGCGTACGCCGGCGCGGTGCCGAGAAGACCGATGAGCGCGAGCGCTTGGACCCTCCGGCTCGTTCTCATTGTTATCGGCTCAGAAACGAAAAGCCCGCTTGCGCGGGCTCTTTCACTTACTTCTTCTTGCCCTTCTTTGCCTTCTTGCGTTTTGCCACTTGCGTCTCCCTTGAAGAGTTGATGGCGCAACAGCGATGCAAGTCTGATGCGGTTTATCTCCGCAGTCAAATCTGAACAGCGCCTGTTTTACTCCGGGACGATGCGGGCGAGCTTCGCCTGCTCGCTGTAATTCTTGAGCTCGGCCTGGATGAACGTCTTGAACTGCGCCGGCGTGCCGGCCGCGGGGAAGGCGCCGATCTTCGCGATGCGATCGAGCACACCGGGATCGTGCTCGGCCTTGCGCACTTCGGCGGCAAGCTTCTCGACGATCTCCGTCGGCGTGCCGGCCGGCACGAACATGCCGAACCAGCCGCCATCGTGGTGATAGCCCGGCACGCCCGCTTCGGCCATCGTCGGAATCTCGGGGAACGAGGGATGGCGTTTGTCACCGCTGAACGCGAGCGCGCGCACGCGGCCGCTCTTGTAGTGCGGCATCAGCGGCGGCGGCGAGGCGAGCACCACCTGCACCTCCCCCGCCGCGGCGGCCGCGGTCGCCGGGCCGCCGCCCTTGTAGGGGATGTGGGTCATCTTGATGCCGACGAGGTTGTCGAACACTTCCGTGGCGAGGTGCCAGGTGTTGCCGACGCCCGGCGTGCTGTAGGAGAGCTGCGTGCCCGGCTGCTTGGCGTACTCGAGGAACTCCTTCATCGTCTTCACCGGCAGGTTGGCGTTCACGGCGAAGATCAGCCCCCCGTTGGTGACAAGATTCGTCACCGGGATGAAGTCCTTCTCCGTGTCGTACGGCAGGCTTTTGTGCACGTACGGGTTGATGACGAACCCGGACGAGTACACGAGCAGCGTATAGCCGTCGGGCAACGCCTTTGCCACCGTGGTCGCGCCGACGATGCCGTTCGCGCCCGGCTGGTTCTCCACGACGAAGGGCTGGCCGAGCTGCTCCTGGAGCCTCGCCGCGATCACGCGCGCGACGATGTCCGGGCCGCCGGTGGCCGCCGCCACCACGACGCGCACCGGCCGGTTCGGATAGTTCTGCGCCTGCGCCCACGCAGCGCCCGCGATCGCGAGCGCGGCAAGCGCTACCGCCCATTGGCTGCGTTTCACCCCATCCTCCTCTCGCCCGGCGATTGTTCGAGATAAGGCGCCGGTGTTCCCTTCGGGATTATGCCGCTCGGATTCACTTTCTTCACCGACCAGTAGCCGATCACGTAGTAGCGCGGCTTCACCGTGGCGGCGATGCCGGGCACGCGATAAAGCTCGCGCAGGTAGCGGTTGAGGTTAGCGTAGTCGGCGATACGCTGGCGATTGCAGCGGAAGATCGAGAAGTAGGCGACATCGAAACGCACGAGCGTCGGGAAGAGCCGCCAGTCCGCCTCGGTAATCTGGCGCCCGACGAGGTAGGGCTGACGCGCAAGACGTGCCTCAAGCTCATCCAGCGCGGCGAAGAGCTCGTCGTAGGCCTGATCGTAGGCTTGCTGCGAGCGCGCGAAGCCGCAGCGGTAGACGCCGTTATTCACCCGGGCGTAGACGAATTCGTTGATGCGATCGATCTCGCCGCGCAGCGGCGGCGGGTAGTAGTCGGTGTCGTCCCCCGCGATGCCTTTGAACTCGCTGTTCAGCATGCGGATGATCTCGGAGGACTCGTTGTTGACGATGCGCCGCGTCTGCTTATCCCAAAGGGTCGGTACCGTGACCTTGCCGGTGTAGCGTGGCGAGGCGGCGCTATACGCCTGGTGCAGGTAGCGGAAGCCATTGACCTTGTCGGGCGTGCAATCGGCAAAGGCGGGGTTCGCTTCGAACGTCCAGCCCTGCTCGCGCAGGCCCGGAATCGCATAGGCCACGCTGATCGCCCCTTGCAGCCGCTTCAGCGCGAGGAAGATCAGCGTGCGGTGCGCCCACGGGCAATTCCACGCCACGTAGAGGTGGTAGCGGCCGGCTTCTGCCTTGTAGCCCGACGAGCCGTCGGCGCTGATGCGGTCGCGAAACACGCTGTCGACGCGCTTGAACTCGCCGCGCGCGCCGGTCTCCTGCGGCAGCTCTCCGTCCTCGCGCCAGCGTCCCTCGATCAGCACTCCCATGCAAGCTTCTCCACTTTGGGCCAGGGATCCTCGAGCTGGTCGAAAGGCGCGCGGTCTTCCGGCCGCATGCGCTCGAGCAGCTCCTTCTTCACCGACTCGCGCAGCCGCATGCGCTCGTACCAAGCGTCGATGCGCGGCAGGCCTTCCCACATGCGGTGCAGGCGCAGCAGCTCGAGGCGCAGGATGTACGGGATCACCGCCGCATCGGCGAGCGAGAACGCCTCGCCCGCGAGCCACGGCCCGCGCGCGAGCGAGGTGTCCATCATCTCGAGCAGCTTGCGGTGGTAGGCGACCGCGTCGCGTACGTACTTCGAGTCCAGCCCGTGCAGCGCGACGTCGCGCTTGTATTCCGTGCGCTGCTTGCTCGGCGCCTTGGCGAGCTTCTGCTCGATCTCTTCGCCGCTCAAGCCCGCGAACCAGGGCCGGAACGCGGTGGCGAAGGTGATGATGGTGCACGAGTTGTGCACGTACTCGTCGATCAGCTTGTTGTAGAGCCGCACGTGAGCGCGCTCGTGCGGATCGCGCGGCATGAGCGGCGGCCGCGGGAACGCGTCGTCCAGGTAGTAAAGGATGACCGAGGACTCGATCACCGGCCGCCCATCGTGCACCAGCGTCGGCACGACGGCATTGGGATTCACCCTCAGGTACGCGGGATCGAACTGATCGCCGCGCAGCGTCATCAGGTGTTCCCGGTACTCCAGCCCCTTCTCCGCCAGCACCACGCGCACCTTCTGCGCGCAGACGGAATTGATGCTGTGATAGAGCTCAAGCATTGATCGCGGCGGCGATGCGCTCCGGCGTGAACGGCAGCTCGCGCACGCGCACGCCGAGCGCGTCATTGAGCGCGTTGGCGATCGCCGCCACCGTCGGCCCCATCATGCATTCGCCCGCGCCGAGCGACGGCAGCTCGTTCCTCACGATGTGCACCTCGACGGGCGGCGCCTCGCTGAATTTCAGGATCGGGTACTCCTCCCAGGTCACGGCGCCGGGGCGCCACGCCTCCTTCAGCGCCCAGCTCGTCGCCTGCACGCAGCCGCCCTCGACCTGGTTGGCGACGCCGTCCGGGTTCACCGGCAAGCCGACGTCGACGGCCGCGACCAGGCGCGTGACGCGCAGCTCGTGCGTCGCCTCGACCTCCGCCACCACGGCGCAGTAGCCGCCGATGTTCTTGTAGCGCGCGTAGGCGATGCCGCGTCCCCGGCCCTCGCGCTTGGCAAACGACTGCCATTGCGACCGCCGCACTGCTTCTTCGATCACTGCATGTGCGCGCGCGTCCTTCAAATGCCGGAGGCGAAACTCGACCGGATCGGCCTTCGCGGCCGCGGCGAGCTCGTCCATGAACGATTCGATGCCGAACACGTTGCCGTACGCGCCGAGCGAGCGCAGCGATGAGCCGGCGACCGGCGCTTCGCGCACGTAGTGGTGCATCACCAGCAGGTCGGGAAACTCGTAGCCCGGGATCGCATTGCGCTGCGCGCCACCCGAAGGCAGCGGCGGATCGATCGCCGGCGCGCGCTCGAAGGGCTGCGCGAGCTCGCCGGCAGCGATCAGCACCGGCTTGTTGGCGCGTCCCGGCCGATGCGTATGACCGTTGCTCCACAGGTCGTGGCGCCAGGAGACGATGTTGCCCTGCGCATCGAGCCCGGCCTCGAGCGCCACGAGCATCGCCGGGCCATACGGCTCCCAGGCGAACTCATCCTCGCGCGTCCACTGCAGCCGCACAGCCCTTCCCTTGGCCATGCGCGCAATCAGCGCCGCATCGAGCGCGACATCGTCGGCGCCGTTGTGCCCGTAGCAGCCGGCGCCTTCGGCGTGGTGCACGACGATCTTCTCCTCGGGCAGGCGCAGGACCATCGCGATTTCCTGGCGCAGGCCGAAGATGCCCTGCGTGTGCGACCAGACTTCCAACCGGTCGCCCTCCATGCGCGCGAGCGCGCACGACGGGCCGATCGACGCGTGGCAGACAAAGGGCTTGCGGTATTCGGCCTGCAGGCGTTTCACGCCGCGCGCCTTGGCAGCAGGATCGGCCTTCTCCTTCGCCACGTTGTTTTCCGTCGCGTGGCCCTTGAGCCAGCCGTAGACGTCCTCCGGCGTCTTCGCCCCGTCACTCCACACGGCCTTGGCGCGCAGCTTCTTCGCCGCTTCGATCGCGTCCTCTTCGCGCTCGGCGAGCACGGCAGCGAAATTGCCGTCGCGCACCAGCCCGGGGTGATGCGGCATGGAAACCAGCCTGGCGAACGGCTGCGGCGGCCGCAGGACGCGCGCGTGCACCATCCGGGGGAGCGCCATGTCGTGCACATAGCTCGGCTTGCCCGCGATCTTCGCCGGCAGCTCGAGCCGCGGCACGCTCTTGCCAACGATGCGGTACTCGGCGGCCGGCTTCTCGGGCGCTTGCGCGGGAATTTCGCCCGCCACTTCCATCTCCCAGTACGAGCGCTTGCCGCTGCGCCTGAGCAGCTCACGCAGCTCAGCGCACGCCTTGCGCAGGCCCTTGCCGCCGTCCTGGATCGAGAGGCTGCCGGAGGTGACGCCCTCGTCCGGGCTGTACGCGGTGCTCGCGGGCAGGATGCGCACCTTGTCGAGTGGCACGCCGAGCTCTTCGGCGGCGATCTGCGCGAGCGCGGTGCTGATGCCCTGCCCGAGATCCACCTTGCCGCTCGCGATCGTCACCGTGCCGTCACGCTCGAAGTGCACGCGCTGCGTAAGGCGCCGCGCGTCGGCGAGCGGCAAATGGGTATCGAGCGGCTTATTCATGTGCCGCCTTCAGCACGGCCTTGATCACGCGGTTGTGCGAGCCGCAGCGGCAGAGATGCTTGTCGAGCGCAGCGCGAACCTGCGCTTCCGTCGGGCGCTTGTTTCCCGCGAGCAGCGCAGCCGCGCTGACCGCGATGCCGCTCATGCAGTAGCCGCATTGCGCCGCCTGCTCGGCGATCAGCGCCTTTTGAACCGCGTGAAGCTGTCCACCCGAGCCGAGACCTTCCACGGTGGTGATCCGCTTGCCGGCGGCGAAAGACACCGGCAAATCGCACGAAGCCATTGGCCGGCCGTCGATCAGCACATAGCACGCGCCGCACTGGCCGCTGCCGCAGCCGAAGCGGCTGCCGACGAGGCCGAAGTCGTTGCGCAGGACATACAGGAGCGGCGTATCGGGCTGCGCCACCACTTCGCGGGTGGCGCCATTCACGGTGAGGTTCATTGCAGCTTCAGCAGGGTGCTGGCGTTGCCGAAATAGATCTTACGCTTGTCGCCCTCCGGCAGGCCGAGCTCCTCGATCGAGCGGATGCCTTCGCGGATGAACATCGGCCCGCCCTCCGGATCGAACGGGCAGTCGCTCGCGAAGACGACACGATCGACGCCGAAGAACGCGATGCCGCAGGCAAGGGGCGCCGCGGCGCCGCCGAGCACCGTGTCGCCGTAGAACATCTTGAAGTACTCGATCGGCGTGCGCTTGAGGCGCTTGAGGACCTCCGCCTCGTCGCCCTCGGCACTGCGCGAGCCGAGCTGCGCCCAGAGCGTCTCGGCGCGCCCGGCGAAGTACGGAATCATGCCGCCGCAGTGGTGCGTGATGATGCGCAGCCTGGGCAGCCGGTCGAAAAAGCCCGAGAACACCATGCGTGCCATGGCGACGCTGGTCTCGTACGGCCAGCCGAGCACCTGCCAGATCTCGTACTTGGACTTCGGCTCGCCCGCGTAGTCGGCGCGGCCCGCCGGCCGCGCCGGATGCATCCAGATCGGCACGTCGTGGTGATCGGTCGCGCGCTCGAACACCGGGAAGTACTCCGGCTCATCTAGCGGCCGGCCGGCGACGCTGGTGATGATCTGGATGCCGCGCGCGCCGAGCTGGTTGATTGCCCGATCCATCTCCTCGAGCGCGGCGTTCGGGTTATTCATCGGCAGCGAGGCGACGAACGCCGGGAATTCCTTGGGCCAGCGCCGGCACATCTCCGCCATGCCATCGTTGGCCACGCGCGCGTATTCGGGGGAGTGCGCGGCATCGCCCAACAGCTCCGGGCTCGGCAGCCCGAGCGTCAGCACCTGCTGCACATCGCGAAATTTCTCGCGCAGCATCGCCACGCGCTGCTCGATGTCCCAGAGCATGCGCAGGCTCGACATGCGCTTCACCATGCCCGCCTCCTTCGAGTGCGTCTTCACGAGCTCGAGGTACGCCGGCGGCATGACGTGGTTAAAGATGTCGATCTTCATGCGGCGATTGTATGGCGCGCGCCAAAGGCGACGCTCGCGCGTTCGCTAATCCGGCAGCCTGCAGGGCACGACCTGACGGCTGTGCCGGCGGTAGACGCGAAAGTCGGTGTCGGTCGTCAGCAGGACGCCGTCGGAGTGCGTCTCCGTCATGCGCACGAGACAGGCGTCTGCAAGGCTCATCGGCACATCGGCGTACTTTTGCATGAGTTTCAGCACCGGCGACAGGTGGCCGGCGAGCTCGAACGCCGGCCGCAGCGAGCGCCGCAGCAGCATCGCGCCCAGAACCGGCGCGCCGCGCGCGCCGAGGAGATGAAAAGCTTCCGAAAGCGCCGCTTCGCAGGTGAGCCACGGCGGCGGCAACTCGGCAGCCTGCAGCACCGCCCACTGGTGGTGAGTGTCGCGCCGACTTAATAGTGAGATGAGGAAGCTGGCGTCAGCGATTACGCTTGCGCCCATAGCCGGTCGCCTTCAAGTAGCGCTTTCTGCGCCTACCGAGGTCCGCTGGCAGGCCGTCGACCGAGCCGATCAGATCCGCGATGTCATAAGGTGCGGCGCTCGGCTCGCGCGCGGCCGCCACGGCGCGCTCCAGGCGTTCGCGCACCACGTCAGACTTCGAGATGCGGCGCCCGCGCGCCTCAGCCTCAATCGCGGCGGCGAGCGGTTCGGGCAAGCGTACGGTCAGCGTTTTCACAAAGGCACTGTATTACATGACCGTCATGAGCGCAATACACGAGGGATCCCTGCTCACTGAGGCCGATAGCCGCCGGCACGCAGCAGCTCGGCGATGGCCTTGCCGTCGGCGCGGCTGCTCGCAAGGAAGCGCGCAAATTCCTGCGGCCCGTCGCCGGCGACCTCGTACGAATCAGCGGGCATGAAGCGCTCGCGCCAGCGCGTATCCGCGAGCAGCGCCGCGATCGCTCCGTGCAGACGCGCGACCGCGTCCGTTGGCACGCCTGCCGGCACCACGATGCCGAACCATGTGGCCCTGACAAGCGGCAGCGATTCGTCTCCGTAGGTCGGCACGTCCGGCAGAGCGGCCAGACGCGCTCGCGCGATAACCAAGAGCGGCTTCAGCCTGCCGGCCCGGATGTGCGGCAGGACAACGGGCAGGATGCTGAGCGCAAGATCCACCTCGCCCGCAAGCGCGCCCTGCAGCGCGGGGCCTGTTCCTTTGTAAGGCACGTTGGTGATCCTGGTTCCCGTGCCGTGCTGGATCGCTTCGAGCAGCTGGTGCGAGCTGCCACCCTCGCCGAAGGTTCCGAAATTCACCTTGCCCGGGTTGGCGCGAGCGAAAGCGACGAGGCCCGCAAAGCTGTCGAAAGCAGACCGCGCGCTTGCGACCAATACCGGCTTGGCGAAGCCAAGCAGCGTTACCGGCTCGAAATCCTTCTCCGCATCGAAAGGCAGCACGGACCCGAGCGCCGGGATCACGGTCATGCCGTCGCTCGTCACGAAGCAGAGCGTGTAGCCGTCGGCAGCGGACTTCGCGCAGGCATTCATGCCGATCGTTCCGGTCGCGCCCGGCCGGTTCTCGACGACCACCGGCTGGGCGAGGCGCTCGGTCATGCCATTGGCGAGCGCGCGCACGAGCGGATCGACGGCGCCGCCGGGTGGGAAAGGGACGATGATGCGCAGCGGCTTCGCTGGGAAAGACGATTCGGCGAGCGCGTGCGCGCCGGCCGCGACGGCGAGCAGTACGGCCATGGCGGCGCGCATGAGCGCGGCGCTCAGGGCGAAAGCTCCTCGAGCACGCGCCCGCGCGTCTCCATGCCGAAGAGCAGCGTGACGATGCCGCCGACGAGCGAGGCGATCGCAAACATCAGGAACACGCCGCCCAGGCCGCCGGCGGGCAGGATCATGCCGACGACGAAGGGGCCGATGATGGAGGCAAAGCGCAGCCACGCGGTGCCGGTGCCGGTGCCGAGCGCGCGCACGCGCGTCGGATAGATCTCGGCGCTGTAGAGATACAAGCCGAGCGAAATCGTCGTGATGAAGAACCAGGAGACCGTCGACAGGATCATGACGTTGAAGGCGCTGCCGGCGGCGCCTTGCGAAAGCACGAAGAGCGGAATGGAGCCGAGCAGGAACGCGGCCGCGAACCAGCGCTTGCGGCCCGTGTAGTCGATGAAGAAAGCGCAGGCGAGCGCGGCGACGACGCCGATCACCGGCGTCACCATCGTGTATTGCAGCGACTGCTGCACTGGCAGCTTGAATACGGTCCGGTAGACGGTCGGCAGCCAGCCCGCGATGCCGTAGGTGACGAGGTACGAGCAGAACCACATCACCCAGACGGCGAAAGTGCGGCGCGCGTAGGTGCTGGAAAAAAGCTCGGCCCAGCTCGCGCGGTTCTGGCTGACCGCCGGAATGCTGGCCGGCAGCGGCGGCAGCGCCTTGCCGCTGGTCTTCGACACTTCTTCTTCGATCGTGCGCAGCGTGCGGTCGGCATCCTGCAGCCGGCCGCGCGAGGCAAGCCAGCGCGGCGACTCGGGCAGCATGCGGCGCAGGACGAGCGCGATCACCGCCGGCACGGCGCCGATGTAGAACATCCATTGCCAGCCGAGGTGCGGCACCACCCAGGTCGCGGCCACCGCTACTGCGGCAAGTCCGATTGCAAACACGACCTGGTAAAGCAGGAAGAAGCGCCCGCGCCGGTCAGCCTTCGCGATTTCGCCGATGTAGGCGGCTGCGATCGGCACCTCGCCGCCCAGGCCGAGCCCCTGGATGAAACGGAAAACGAGCATCGACGGGTAGCTCCAGGCGAACGCGCAGACGATGCTGAAGACCGAGAAGATGCCGATCGTCCAGATCGCCGCCGGGATGCGGCCGATGCGCTCGGCGAGCCAGCCGAAGAAGATCGCGCCAATCAGCTGGCCCGCGAAACCGGCCGAGATGAGAAGGCCGATCTGGCTCGGCGCGAGCTTCCACATGCCGATAAGGACCGGCAGCACGTAGGCGATGGCGAGGGCATCGAAAGCATCGAAGAAGAGCGCGATGCCCATGATGATGCGCAGCTTGAGATGCCATGGCGATAACGGCAGCCGCTCGATGCGCGCGGCGATCTGCTCCGGTGTGACGGCGTTGCTCATTTCCCCCTCCTCCGTTGAGCGGTCGCGGCGCGATCGACTTCGAGCGTCTGCGGGTCGAGCACCACGCCATAGCTTTCGGCCGCCGCCGCAAGCGAAACATAACCCTGGCGCACGTCCTCGGCCACGCGCTCGGCATCGCGCTCGTGCGGCGGACCAAAGCCGCCGCCGCCGCCGGCGCGCACGGTGATCGCGTCGCCCGCATTGAGCCGCTTCATCAGCACCTTGGCGTTCGGCAGATCGGTGATCTCGGCGCCGCCCACGCGCAGCGTCACCTGGTTGCCGGCGCCCGGGCCGCCGCCCGCGAGCCCCCAGGGCCGGCAATGCACGCGCTCCACCTGCACGTTGATGTTGATTGGCGAGCGCGCCTGCACCACCTGCTCCGTTCCGAGGCCGCCGCGGTAGCGGCCGGGACCGCCCGAGTCATCGCGCAGCGCGTGCCGCTCGAAGAGCAGCGGATATTTCGCCTCCATCTGCTCTACCGGATGGTTGTGCGTATCGCCGTCGTTCATGCACACCGTCGCGCTCACCCCATCCTCGGTGCGCTTCGCGCCGAAGCCGCCGCCGAGCGGACCGATGCCCGCGAGAAAGAAACGGCCGTCCTTCGGCGAAATTCCGTTGATGAGCGCCACACAGAGATCCGCGTGATGCGCGGCGATCGTGCGATCCGCAATCGCCTGCTCCATCGCCTTGAACACCGTGTCGACCACCGTCATGGGAAAGGTCATCCACCAGCGCATCGCCGCCGGCTTCACCGCGCTCACCACCGTGCCTGGCGCGAGGACGACCTTCAGCGAGCGGAAGCTACCCTCGTTGATCGGGTAATCGGTCGGCGAGGTGAGGCACTTGTACGCGACCTGAGCGCAGGAGTAGCCGGTAGTCGCGCCGGAGTTATAGAAACCGCGCACCTGCTTGCTCACCTCCGAGAGGTCGATGGTCATCTCGTCGGCCTTCTTCACCACGCGCACCTTGATGGGCACGGGCCTGCCGATCTCCACGCCGTCGTCGTCCATGAACGATTCGGCCTCATATACGCCGTCCGGGATGGTGCGCGTGCGGGCGCGCGCCGCGGCTTCCGACTGGTCCATGATGTTCTGGATGGCGGCGAGCACCTCGTCGCGGCCGTAGCGCTCGAGGAGCTCGAGGAAGCGCCGCTCGCCCGTCTTCACCGCCGTGATCTGCGCGCGCAGGTCGCCCATGGCGCGCTCCGGGATGCGCACGTTCATGCGGATGATGTCGACCAGATCCTGGTTCACCACGCCGGCGCGCGCGTACTTGAGGATCGGGACCTGCAGGCCCTCTGCGTAGATGTCGGTGGTGACGCCGCCTAGCACGCCGCCGACGTCGGTCCAGTGCGCCATGCAGCAGGCGAAGCCCGAGAGCTTGCCGCGGTGGAAGATCGGCAGGCTGAAGGTGAAATGGTAGAGGTGGCTGCCGGTGGTGTAGGCGTCGTTGGTGACGAGGATGTCGCCCGGCTCGAGGCCGTCCACGCCGAAGTGGCGCAGCTTCGCCTTTACGGTTTCCGCCATGCCGCGGATGAAGCTCGGCAGCCCGAGCCCAATCGAGATCGTCTCGCCCTCCGGCGTATAGAGCCCGACGGTGAAATCGAGCGCCTCGTAGACGATCATGTTGTACGCCGTACGCATGAGATTGGTCTTCATTTCCTCGGTCACCGCGATCACGCCGTTACGCACGATCTCGGTGAGCACAGCGTCGGCTTTGCGCCGCTTCATGCTCGCCTCCTCGCCACTTCGATCACCAGGTTGCCGAACGCATCGACGCGCATGCGGTCGCCCGGCAGCAGCACGGTGGTCGACGCGTGTTCCTCGACCAGCGCCGGACCCGTGATGGCGTTACCGGCGCGCAGCGCATCGCGCGCAAAGGTCGGCGTGCCGACCGCCTTTCCGAGCTCTGCAAAATAGGCCCGCCGAACGCCGCGCTTCGCCGCCGCGCTCGGCTGCCGGCCGCCGCGGGCGACGCGCTCGAGCGGCGGCTTCTTCAGCACGCCGCTCACCGTCGCGCGCAGGCTCACGATCTCCGCCGGCTCCTGCGGCGCGTTGGTGCCATAGCGGCGCAGGTGCTCCTCGTCGAACTGCCGCTTCAGCGCTGCGGCGTCGCGGCGCCGGAAGACGTCGGCGGGCAGCTGCACGGTCACCGGATGCTCCTGGCCGACGTAGCGCATGTCGGCTGCGCGCGCGATGGCGACGCGCTGCGGCCGGATGCCGCTCGCGGCGAGCGCTTTCCTGCCCTCGGCGATGAGCTCCTCGTAGACGGCCTGAATCGCGTCGAACGACACATCGGCGAGCCGCGCGAACCAGGTGCGCACGAGGTCGTAGCGCAGATCGGAGAACAGCATGCCGAAGGCGCAGAAATGCCCCGGCACGCGCGGCACGATGACGCGCGCCATGCCGATCTCGCGCGCGATGCTGCAGGCATGCAGCGGCCCCGCGCCGCCGTAGGCAATGAGCGCGAACGCTGCCGCATCGAGCCCGCGCTCCGTCGAAACCGCTTTCACGGCATACGACATCGCGGTGGTCGCGACACGGAGGATGCCGTCGGCCGCCTCGACCACATCGGTACCGAGCGGCCGCGCCACCTTCTCGCGTATGGCGCGCTCAGCTGCAGCGGTATCGAGCGTCATCTCGCCGCCGAGAAAGCGCTCCGCGCCGAGCCGCCCGAGGAGCAGATTGGCGTCGGTCACGGTCGGCAGCTCGCCGCCGCGGCCATAGCAGGCCGGCCCCGGCTCGGCACCGGCGCTCTGGGGCCCGACGCGCAGTGCGCCGCTCGCGTTC
Organism: Burkholderiales bacterium; assembly: GCA_035689325.1. Classification (GTDB taxonomy): domain Bacteria; phylum Pseudomonadota; class Gammaproteobacteria; order Burkholderiales; family SG8-39; genus SCGC-AG-212-J23. Next base: position 32,285 of record DASSLQ010000289.1, read on the forward strand.
ACCGCTGAGATGCTGCCGCCTCCGGTACCGACCTCGAAGATGTCCATCATCGGGATCTGCACCGGCAGCGCCTGCGTGTACCCGCCCACCAGCGCTACGCCCGTAGTCAGCGCTTCGCCGCGGTAGATCACACCCGCCTTGGCGGTGGTGCCGCCCATGTCGAAGGCGACGGCATCCGAGAGTCCGAGCTGCCGGCAGAGCGCCTGCGCGCCGATCACGCCCGCCGCCGGCCCCGACTCGAGCATGCGCACGCACTGCTTTTGCGCCTGGTGCGATTCGTACAGGCCGCCTGTGGACTGTACGAGGAGGAAGGATCCGCCGAAGCCCGACTGCTGCAGATGTTCGTCGATGCCGCGCACATAACGGCTCACCACCGGACCGATATAGGCGTTGGCGGCGACCGTTGAGCAGCGTTCGAATTCGCGATACTCCTGCGAGAGCTCGTGCGACGCGGTGACGAAGGCGTGCGGCAGCTCTTCCTGCACGATCGCCTTCACCCGCGCCTCGTGTGCCGGATTTACGTAGCAGTGGAGCAGCATGATCGCTACGGCGTCGACACCTTCCGCCTTGAGGCAGCGGCACACCTCGCGCACGCTCGTCTCGTCGAGCGGCACGTGAATGCCGCCCTCGGCGGTCATGCGCTCGCGCACTTCAAAGCATCGTGCGCGCGGCACGAGCGGCTGGTGCTTGCGGAAGAACAGGTTGTACGAGTCGGGACGATTGATGCGGCCGATCTCGTAGACGTCGCGGAATCCTTCGGTCGTGATCAGCGCCGTCCTGGCTCCGTTGCGTTCGAGCAGCGTGTTGATGGCGATGGTCGACCCGTGCAGGAACACGGAGGCGTCCGCGTAGCGCACGCCGGACTTCTCTACGCCGTGCGTAATGCCGTCGACCAGGCGCTGCGGCGTCGAGAGCGCCTTGCCAAGCAGCAGGCGTCCCGACTCCTCATCGAACGCCGCGACGTCGGTGAACGTCCCACCGATATCGACCGCGAGGCGCGTTTTCGCTTTTGGTGAAGCCAATAGGTGATTTATGCTCTGGGAAGATCGCAAACGTGCGCAAGGTTATCAAAGGCAAGCGCCCGCCAGATGCCAGGATCGAAGCGCTGCAATTGCTCGGCCAATGGACGAGCCTCGGCCAGGCGCACGTGCTCCTCGGCGGCAGCTGCTCGTGCGGGCTCGCCGCCGGCAGCCTGCGGCTCGAGGAGTTCGAGCAGCAGATCCTCGACTTCGTCCATGACAAGTACCGCGCTGCCGGCAACGCGGCGGTCACCGAGCTGCTGCGCGAACGCGCGGGCTACGCGCCGGCGAAATCCGGCAGCGTCGCGGCGCTGCTGCGCTCAATCGCCGCGGAGCCCGCGGGCCGCGCGGCGGGCGAATGGCTTCCGGTCCTGGCCGACCTGAAGCGCACCCTGAATTCGTTCGACGAACTGCACAGGAGCCGATGATGCGAGCTGCGTTCATCCGCCGTTACGGCGGCCCCGAAGTGCTCGAGTACGGCGAGCTTGCCGATCCCGCGCCCGGCGCTGGCGAAGTGCTGGTCGAGATCCATGCGGCGAGCGTGAATGCCGCCGACTGGAAGATGCGCGCCGGCCAGTACGGCGCCGCGGTCAGCTTTCCGCATGTGCCCGGTCGCGACTTCTCGGGCGTCATGGTGAGCAGCGGCGGATTCTTCAAGCCCGGCGATGCGGTCTTCGGCGTCTGCGAAGTGCCGCGCGAAGGCGCGTACGCCGAGCGCATCGCCATCCGCGAAGCGATCGTCGCGCGCAAGCCCGAGCGCCTCAGCCATGTGCAGACGGCCGCCATCGCGCTCGCCGGCCTCACCGCCGTCGTGTCGCTCGAGGAGACGCTGCAGCTCAAGCGCGGCGAAACGATCCTCATCCAGGGCGGCGCGGGTGGCGTCGCGGGCTTCGCCATCGCGCTCGCGAAGCATCTCGGTGCGCGCGTCATCACCACCGCGAGCGCTCAGAATCATGACTACGTGCGCAAGCTCGGCGCCGATGAGGTGATCGACTACCGAACGCAGGACTTCACCAAGGTGGTGAAGGGCGTCGATGCCGTGTTCGATACTGTCGGCGGCGATGTCACCACCCGCAGCTTCGCAGTGCTCAAACCCGGCGGCCGCCTCGCGAGCATCGCGGTCGGTGGCACCGCCCCCGCCTCGCCGCGAGCGGATGTGAAATCGCTGCGGCCAAAAGTGGATCGTGATCGGCGAAGGCTCGACCGCGTCGCACAGCTGGTGACGCAGGGCGCGGTGCCGCTTCCGGAGATCAAGGAGTACCCACTCGCGAAAGTAGCGGAAGCGCATCGCGTGAGTGAAGCGCGCCACCTGCGCGGCAAGCTCGTGTTGCGGGTTCGCTAAACAATTACGACCCGGGGTCGGAATTGCGCAGCGCTTCCCAGACGCGGCGCGGCGTCGCAGGCATGTCGAGGTGCTTCACGCCGCGCGGCCGCAAGGCGTCGAGGATGGCGTTCATCACCGCGGGCGGCGCGCCGACGCAGCCGGCCTCGCCGATGCCTTTCACGCCGAGCGGATTGGTCTTTGCCGGCACGTCGATGAAGTCGAGCTCGTAGTGCAGCGGCAGGTCGGCTGCGCGCGGCATGGCGTAGTCGGTGAAGCTCGCCGACAGCATCTGGCCAGACTCCGGATCGAAGGCGACGTTTTCCATCAGCGCCTGGCCGATGCCCTGCGCGAGCGCGCCCTCGATCTGGCCGTGGCAGATCAGCGGATTGATCACGCGGCCGACGTCGTCCACCACGACATAGCGGTCGATCGCCACCTCGCCCGTCTCAGGATCCACCTCCAGCTCGCAGACGTGGCAGCCGTTCGGAAAGGTCGGCGGCGCGTTCGACGAGCCGCTCGCATCCAGGCCCGCGCCGAACTTGGTCGTCGGGCCTACCGGCCGGTAGAACGCCTTGGCGACATCGACGAGCGGGATGCCGCGGTCGGTGCCGACGACGCCGAACTTGCCCTCCTTGAACTCGAGGTCCGCGGCCGCTGCTTCCAGCAGGTGCGCGGCGAGCGGCTTCGCCTTCTCGATGATCGCGTCCGACGCGGCGCGCAGCGCCGAGCCGCCGAGCATCGCGCTGCGCGACGCGTAGGTGCCACGCCCGAACGAGACCGCGTCGGTATCACCCTGCACCAGGCGGATGTTCTCGAACGGCACGCCGAGCCAGTCGGAAGCGAGCTGCGCGTAGGTGGTCGCGTGTCCCTGCCCGTGCGAATGCGTGCCGGCGACGATCGTCACCATGCCGCTCGGGTCAAAGCGGATCTCCATGCGCTCGTTGAAGACGCCGGAGTCCTCGAGGTAATAGATGAGCGAGCGGCCTCGCAGCTTGCCTCTGCCTTCCGACTGTTGTTTCCTCTTCTGGAAACCCTGCCAGTCCGCCAGCTCGAGTGCGCGATCGGTGAGCTTGGCGAAGTCGCCCGAGTCGTAGGTCCAGCCGACCGGCGCGCCCACGGTCCAGTTCGCCGTGGTGTTGTACGGCATGGCGCTCGGAGGAATGTAATTACGCCGCCGGAGTTCCACCGGATCCATGTTCAGCTTGCGCGCCGCCTCGTCCATCAGCCGCTCGATCACATAGGAAGCTTCCGGGCGGCCGGCCCCGCGATATGGCCCGAGCGGCGTGGTGTGCGTGAAGGTCGCTTTGCTGGCGACGAGCATCGCCGGCACGACGTAGACATTCGGGATGTTGCGCAGCGCGCAGAGCACCGGCACGACGCCCGCATTCGTGACGTAGGCGCCCACGGCGTGCAGTGCCTGCGCCCGGACGGCCAGGATCTTGCCGTTGTCGTCGAGCGCCATCTCGGCGCTGATGAGCTGGTCGCGGCCGTGGTTGTCGCCAAGCAGCGATTCGGTGCGCGTCGCCACCCACTTCACCGGGCGGCGGAGCTTCTTCGACGCCCAGAGCACGAGGCCGTCTTCCGGGTAGACGTCGCCCTTCATGCCGAAGCCGCCGCCAACGTCGGGCGACACGACCCGCAGCTTGATCTCCGGCATGTGGAACACCGGCCCGCATAAGATGGTGCGCGCGCCGTGCGGGTTCTGCGAGCTGGTGTAGAGCGTGCTGGCGTCGTCCGCCGCGTTGTAGTCGCCGATGCAGGCGCGCGGCTCCATCGCGTTGGCGGTGATGCGGTTGTTGTACAGGCGCACCAAGACGGTGTGCTTCGCCTTGGCGAACGCCGCATCGGTCGCGTCCTTATTGCCCATCATCAGCGGGAACGCGAGGTTCCCCATCTGGTTGTCGTCCCAGACCCTGGGCGCGCCTTCCTTCGCCGCGTCCTGCACCTTCACCACGGCCGGCAGCGGCTCGTAGTCCACCTCCACGCGCTCGGCCGCGATGCGTGCGAGCTCCGGCGTGTCGGCGACGACGAAGGCGATGCGATCACCGACATAGCGCGCCTTCGCCGGCTCGAGCAGCGGCCGGAACGTGCGATAGCCCTTCGGCCCGCCCATGTCCTCCGGCATGAAGAGCGGCGGGATGCCGCCGAGGCCTTCGCGCTTTGCGTCCGCGCCGGTGAGCACCAGATGCACGCCCGGCGTTTCCAAGGCGGCTTGCACGTTGACGCTGCGGATGCGCGCGTGCGCGTGCGGCGACATCACGACCGCGCCGTGCAACATGTGCGGCAACTGGATGTCGTCGACGTAGCGCGCGCGGCCGGTAAGGAAGCGCTGGTCCTCGACGCGGCGCACCGGCTGGCCGATACCGTACCTGTTCATAGCCGTTTGGCGGCGAGGCGCGCGCCTTCCGCCATCGCCTGGAATTTGGCCCAGATCACCGACGGATGCACTTCGGGCTTGTACGTCGCCTGCGACGAGAAACCGCAATCCGCGCTCGCGATCACGCGGTCCGGTCCGACGAAGCGCGCGAAGCGCGCCAGGCGCTCGGCGATGAGCTCGGGATGCTCGACGATGTTGCTCGCATGAGTGATGACACCCGGCACGAGCACCTTGTCGTCGGGAAGCTTCGCCGATTCCCAGTAGTGATATTCGTGCTCATGGCGGGCATTCGCGGCCTCGAACGAATAGGCGCCGGCGTTGACCCGCAGCATGTATGGCGCGACGACGCCGAGCGCCGGATCGTGCACGCGCGGGCCCTCGTTGATTCCATAGCAGGTATGGAAGCGCACCTTTTCCGCCGGGATACCGCGCAGCGCATGGTTGATCGCCTCGACGTGGAGTTCGGCAACGCGCCGGTGCTGCCGGTCGTCGAGCGCGGGATCGGAGAAGTTGTCGGTCAGGAAGGGGTCGTCGATCTGCAGATCGAGGCCGGCATCGACGATCGCCTTGTACTCCTCGCGCATGGCATCGGCGACGGCGAAGAAGAACTCTTCGTCGCTCTTGTAGTACTCGTTGGTGCCCGCGCCGCTCGGCGCCACCGACGGCATGAACGCCGCTTTCGCGCCGCTCGCGGCCATGGCGGCTTTCAGATTGTCGATGTCCCGCTGCAGCGCTTCGCCGCCGATGTACTTCACCGGTCCGGTGCAGACCATCGGTACGATCGGCGCGATCGAGCCGCCGGTCATCGCGCGCGCGAAGTACTCCTGGTAGTACTCGGGGAAGGCCTGCCGCTCGGCGTCGAAGAACGGCACCTTCTTCCCGGGCCGCGGCACGAAGCCGGCGAGTCGTTCCTTCACGTAGGTAAAGAAGCCCGGTTTCGACTGCTCGCCGTCGGCGACGATGTCGATGCCGCAGTCGACCTGGCGGCGCACACTTTCAGCGACCGCACGGCGCACGCGGCTGTCGTAGCGCTCGCGGTCATACGTCTGGCCGGCAAGGCGCGCCTTCATCTGGTCGAGCAGGTCGTGCGGCCGCGGCAGGCTGCCGACGTGGGTGGTGCGGATGCGTGTCATTTGCCTTTCTTCAGCTCCTTCCAGGGATCCTTCAGCGCGGTGGCGACGGTCTCGAGCTCGACGTTCGCGAGCTGCCCGTTCACCTTGCGCACTTCGCGCAGGTATTCGTTCTGTACGATGTCGCGCGTCTCGGGGTCGATCGAGATCGGACCGCGCGGGCTGTCCGCATTCTTCCAGTGCTTGAAGATGTCGAGCGTGCGCTCGGCGTCGAGCTTGCCCTTCTGCTCGCGGAGCGCGCTGTAGATCATCGCCATCGCATCCCAGGCGGCGACCGCGGCGAAGTTCGGCGTGCTGCTCGGACCGTACTCCTTCTTCCAGGCGTCGACGAAGCGCTTGTTCGCCGGGCGGTTCGCCGCCGCAGAGTAGTGGAAGACGGTCGTTACCCCGAGCGCGACGTCGCCCATGTTGGGCAGCTCCTCGTCGGTCGTGATGTCGCCCGGGCCGATGAGGTGCACGCCGGCGCTCGCCAGGCCGAGATCGGCGAACGTCTTCATCACGGCGGTCGCGGTCTTGCCCGCGGGAATGAACACCATCAGCGCATCGGGCTTCGCGTCCTTCACGCGCTGCATATAAGGCGCGAAATCCGGGTTCTGCACCGGCACGCGCACCGTGCCCGCGATCTCGCCGCCGCCCGCCTTGAAGGCCTCGCTGAACGCCGCCTCCGCGTCGTGGCCGGGACCGTAGTCGCTTACCAGCGTATAGGCGCGCTTGTATTTCTTCGCCGCCCATTGGCCGAGCGGGTAGCTCGACTGCCACAGCGTGAAGGAATCGCGCACGATGTAGGGTGAGCGCGTCGTGACCACCGAGGTGCCGGCGTTGATCACCAGGAACGGGATTTTCGCCTCGGTGGCGAGCGGCGCAATGGCGAGCGCGTTCGGCGTAAACACCGCGCCGGTGATGAGGCTCACCTTGTCGCGCACGATCAGCTCCTGCGCGAGCTGCTTCGCCTTGTCGGGATTCGGCCCGCCGTCGTCGCGCGTGATCAGTTCGAGCTTTACGCCGCTCGGAAGATCCTTCGCGTGCAGCTTCATGTAGAGCTTCATGGCCTTGTCGCCGAGCTCGCCGAAGCTCGCGGCCGGCCCGCTGAACGTGTTCACGACGCCGATCTTCACCGTCTGCGCAGCCGCGCTTCCGGCGAGCAGCGATGCGAGTGCCAATGCCGCGATGCGTTTCACGTACGTCTCCTCATTCCATGACCGGTAATACGAGCGCCGACGCATGCCGGGTGCTGTGATAGAGCGTGTCCTGACCGATCTTGTTCGGCTGGTAGTAATGCGTCCAGAGCACATCGCTGATCGGCGAATCGCCGTTGACGATCTCGAGGCGCACGCGGTTTCCCTTCTTGAACTGGTACGCGTTCGGCTCGAGGCTGATGTCGAAACGATAGATTTCCCCGGGCTTGAGCGGCTCGGGCTGCGTGTGCGCGTGATAGGGCTCCATCTCCGTGCTGTGCCGCTCATCGAGCGCGCGATGCGAAGCGCGCAGCCAGCCCTTCGTCACCACCTGAGACACGGGATTGATGCCCTTCGCGCGCTCTTCCGGCGATTGCGGGTACTGCTCGGAGAGCTTGACCACGAAGTCGGTGTCGCGCTGCGTGGATGATGCATGCAGCACGAGCTTGATCGGCCCGGCGATCTCCAGGTCCTTCTCGAGCGGCGCGCTGGTGAACGTCAGCACGCGCCGCGCCGGATCGAAGTTCGGCGGGCCAGAGGGCCCGAAGCCCACGACGCCGCTCACCCAGCCCGGATTCGGATAGCTGTACGACGTGCTCTCGGCGCCCGACGCTTGCGCCGGTGCCAGGCTGCCATCGTTGAGTGATGTGACGCTGCCGCTCTTCTGAGCGCTCAGCTGCCAGCTCTTGTACTGCACGCCAGCCGGCGGCCACGTATCGGCGGTGCGAAAGATGTTCGCGCCGCGCACGAAATACTCCACCGCAGGGCGCTTGTCCCAGTCGCTCTGCTTGTCCTTGAGAAACCGGTCGTAAAAGGGCAGCAGCACCTTCTCGTGCAGCTCGACCCCGTTGAACTCGGCGTTGGCGGCCCAGGCGTTCGGCGGGCCGCGCATCTGCAGCTTCTTCCGTCCCCGGGCGCGCCGGAAGCCGGCGATGTTGCCGCGCGTGTGCAGGTCGACCTTGCCCCAGATGCCCACCGAATAGAGCGGGACCTTGATCTCATGCAGGCGCTCAGATGCCGAGCGCGTGCGCCAGAACTCGTCGTACGTCGGGTGCGACGTGACCAGCAGGTCGAGATCGGTCTCCTGCACGCGCGGCCGCGAGCCGTTGGCGGGGAAGCGGTTGATGATGCGGTTCTGGTTCCACCAGTACCCGGGGAAGAACTGGCCGGGGATGCCGCCCTGGTAGCAGGAAGCGCGATAAGGATCGTTCAGGCCATCGTAGGCGCCGAGGCACGCGAGCGCCGGCGGCGCCATGATGCCCATCCACCACTGCGACATGCAGAAGTAGGACTGCCCGAAGCCGCCGACTCTGCCGTTGGACCACGGCTGCGCCGCGATCCACTGGATCACGTCGTAGAGGTCGCGCTGCTCATTAGGACCCAGGAACTCGAACGCGCCGCCCGATCTTCCCGAGCCGCGCACATCCATGTGCACGTACGCGTAGCCCTGCTTCACGTAGAAGTCGATCGGGCCGGTCTCGCGCCACAGGAACTGCGGCCCGGCGGGCAGCACGTTGTTGTCGTAGCGGTAAGGCGACGCGGCGAGCAGCGCCGGGTAGCGGCCAGTACCTTCGGGAGCGTAAATGGCGGCGCCGATCTCCGTGCCGTCGCGCACGGTGATGGTCACTTCCTGCATGGAGTCGCGGCCTCCTCGAGGCCGCCAATGCTACCGCACTGCCCCTAGCTGAAGATATCGGCGAGCTCGACTGCGTAGCGGGAAGCCTGCAAGCGGCCTTGCGGCCCATAGATCTCGCAGCGCTTGGATTGCGGGAAGACAATCCACACTTCTATGGCGCCGACACCAAGATATGCGTCGCGCTTCTCGGTCAATTCCTTCACCGAGTTTGAGGGCGAAACACCTCGATACAGATTTCGCGGGCCCGCGTTAGAGCAATCTCCGACCGATGCGCGCTGACGAACTGAGAGCTGGCCCATGAGACATCTGGCAGGAACAACCCGCCAGGAGTAACGATGGGCGCTTCTGTGATGACCTCGCCACCGAGGACGCTCTTGAGCTTGTGGACGAGCCGACCTTGGATTAGGCCGTGGTAGGAGCTCGCCTGGCTCATTAACACGCGGCCCCAGACGTCGAGCTCTACCTTTCCCAGCACGTTGGCGAAGCAAGGGTCGTCGCACATCGCGCGATAGCGCGTTGCCAGCTCATCCGGCGAGAGCGGTTTCTCGATCAGCTCTTGCATTTCGGCCATGCGACTCATTCTACGACTCAACGCATTCTGCAAATTGCAGTTGACGGATGTGCAGACGACCGCCGAATCAGAGAACGCGCGCGACTACCGCGCATGCTTGCGGGCAACTTACGCGGGACTCGCCACCGTAAGCTGCTATGCTAGTTGTCCAATGCTCAAGGTCGTCCGATTGGTGAAGCGCGGCGACAAGCTACCGGCGGAGTTCCGTCAGGAGTGGCTCGAGCGCAACCGCGAACTGCGCAAGACGGCGAGCAAGCTCGTCGCTTCGGTGATGGCCGAGGGCAACATCCTGCCCGGCGAGCCGCTGTTCCACGGCGTCGCCGCGCTCTACTACCCGGCAATCAACGAGGCGCGCGCGGCGCACGAGAAGGACATCGGCAAGGAAGCGCTCAGCACGATCACCGAGGAGAAGGTGCTCTACGAGCGCACCGGCGCGACGTTCAAGCCGATGGGCCAGCTCAAGGTGATCCTCACCTCGATCCGGAAAAAAGAGCTCACGCCCGCGCAGTACAAGGACGCGGCGCTGAAGGGCTATGCCAAGGTCGAGAGCAAGATGCTGATGGACTCGGGCATCCTCAAGATCGTCGGCAGCTTCGCCACTGCGGGCGAGAAGAAGCAGGGTTTCGACAGCATGCTCGAGATCTACTTCGCGAGCGCCGACGTGCTGAAGGCGGCTTTCGGCAGCCCGCTCATCGCCGCCCTGCGCAAGGACGAGGAGACGTTCGTCGACCTCGACGCGCCGGAGATCCGCATGGTCGCCGAGGAGTTCGTCCTCTAGGACTCGGTCCGCCTGTTCGCCGGCGGCTTCATCGGCCCTTCCGGCGCGAGCGGCAGGAGCATCAGCGTGGCGAGCCGCGGATCCGCCGCGCGCTGCTGGTCGGGGCTGAGCTTGGCATACAGCGCCTTCGCAGCCTGCGCAATGTCTTCCACCGCGCTGAGGCGGTTGCGCAGCGAGTCGACGTTGCGATCGATGCGCTCCACGAGGCTGGCGCTCGCCGCGTTGGCGCCCTGGCGCTGCCGGTCGCGCGCGACGTCGCTCGCGAGCCCGCGCAGCGTTTCGGCGTAGGCGTCGAAGAGCGGCTGCTGCTCGGGCGCGAGCTTCAGGTCCTCCTGCAGCTCGTGCAGCGTGATCTCGAGCGTCGGCGTCGGCTCCTTGCCGCCCTTGCCTTGCCCGCCGTCGGGGCCGCCGCCCATGCCGCCGCGCCCGCGGCGGCCGCCGAACTGCGCGAACGCGCGATCGGCGATGAGCGCGCCGCCGAGGAGAGCGAAGAGCTGGCGCTTATTCATTGCCGTGCAGCGGCGGAGACGACCGCCGTAGCCAGCGCCGCAATGCGCACTATTGCGTGCCTTGGCCGTGGCGACGCTGCGCGCGCTCGTCGAGGCGCGCGCGCTGCTCGGGCGTGAGGATGTCGCGCACCTGGTGGACGGTCTGCGCGCGCATCACCGCGAGCGTGGAGAGCGCTTTCGCCTGCGCATCGGCCGCCTGCTGAGCCTGCGCCTGATCGAAGTTCTCGGCGGCGGCGAGCTTCATCAGGGTCTCGTGTGCGGCGTGCACCTGCTTCATCTGCTCGTGCATCGCGGGCTCCTGGTCATGGAAGATCTGGAACGCCTGGTCGCGCTGAGCCTGGGTGAGATCGAGGCC
>DASSLQ010000290.1:0-13971 GCA_035689325.1 Burkholderiales bacterium
GGCGCGACAAGGTCGGCCTGACGGTCGATGCGAAGAAGGAGCGCTCGCTCAGAAGCAGCGAGCTCGCCAAGCTGGAACGCGCGCTCGCGAGCGAAGGCCTCGACCGCTCCGTGCGCTCGGCGCACCTCTATATCGCGCGCACGCCCTGCAAGATCGCCACGGTACAGCCCGAGGACATGCTCGAGGCGCTCGAGCAGGCCAATCTCCCCGGCACCGTTGCCGAGCACCCCAATTGGCGGCGCAAGCTGCCGCTGGCCCTGGAGAGTTGGGCGAGCGATCCGCGTGTCGCGACGACCGCCGAGGTGATGGCGGAGCGCAGCCTCATTTCTCCTGCGGGGCGCGGCGTGCCGCAGCGCGTGCCCGATGCGACCTACCGGCTGCAGTTTCACAAGGGGTTCCGCTTCGCCGACGCCGTCAAGCTGGTGCCTTATCTTGCGCGCCTCGGGATCAGCCACCTCTACGCGTCGCCGTTCCTGAAAGCGCGGCCCGGCAGCATGCACGGCTACGATGTCATCGACCACAACGCGGTGAATCCCGAGATCGGCACCGAGGCCGAGCTGCGCAAGCTCGTCGACGCGCTGCGCGAGCACGGCATGGGCCTGGTACCCGATCTGGTACCCAATCACATGGGCGTGCTGCACGCCGACAACGCCTGGTGGCTTGACGTGCTGGAGAAGGGCCGCGCCTCGCCGTATGCGCGCTACTTCGACATCGACTGGTCGCGCGGCAAGCTGCTGCTGCCGGTGCTGGGCAAGCACTATGGCGAAGTGCTCGAGGCCGGGGAGCTCAAGCTCGAGAACAAGGGCGGGCGCTGGAGCGTGCGCTATTTCGATCATCGCTTCCCGCTCAATGCGAAGAGTACGCGCGCGCTCAAGCCCGGCACGGTGAAAGACCCGCTTGCGCTGCATCGCCTCCTCGAGCAGCAGCACTATCGGCTCGCGTACTGGCGCGTCGCCTCCGACGAGATCAATTACCGGCGCTTCTTCGAGATCGCCGACCTCGCCGGCGTGCGCGTCGAGGACCGCACCGTGTTCGAGGCGACGCACGGCCTGATCTCGCGGCTCGCGAAGCGCGGCGGCATCGACGGGCTGCGCATCGACCACCCGGACGGGCTCGCGGATCCGCGTGAGTACCTCGAGCGACTGAACGAGTCGTTCGTGCGGCCGTGGATCGTGGTCGAAAAGATCCTCGCCGAATACGAGCAGTTGCCGGGCGATTGGCCGGTGCAGGGCACGACCGGCTATCGCTACGCGAATCTGCTTACCGGCGTCTATGTCGACCAGGCGGCGCAAAGCCGCTTCGATCGAATCTACCAGCGCTTCACCGGCGAGCGCGCGAGCTACGCCGAGATGTCGGTCGTCAGCCGCTATCTGATCATGAGCACGACGCTCGCCGCCGAGCTGTACATGCTCTCGAACTGGCTCGCGCGCATCGCGCAGGGCAACCGCTTCACGCGCGACCATACCGCGAGCGGCCTGCGCAAGGCGCTCGCGGAGATTGCCGCGCGTTTTCCGGTGTACCGCACCTACGTCAGCCCGCGCGGGGTGGCCGACAGCGACCGCAAGTGGATCGACTGGGCGGTGAGGGCGGCGAAGCGCGCGAGCCGCATTGCTGACCCAAGCGTGTTCGACTTCGTGGCGAGCGTGCTGACGCTGGACGCCGCGCCTCCGCGCGGGCTTCGCCGCCAGGAGATGCTGCGCTTCGCGATGCGCTACCAGCAGTTCACCGCGCCGGTGGTGGCGAAGGGCGACGAGGACACCGCGTTCTATCGCTACAACCGCCTGATCGCGCTGAACGAGGTCGGCGGCCATCCGGCGCGCTTCGGCCTTTCGCTGAAGGCTTTTCACGCGGCCATGCAGCGCCGCGCGCGCGAGCGCCCATACACCATGGCGGCGAGCTCGACGCACGACACCAAGCGCTCTGAGGATGCGCGCGCGCGCCTCGCGGTGCTTTCCGAGCTCTCGTCGAGCTGGCGGCTGTGGCTGCGGCGCTGGAGCACGATCAATCGCAGCCATCGCACCGAGGTGCACGGAGAGAGCGCGCCGTCGCGCGCCGACGAATACCACTTCTACCAGGCGCTCATCGCCGCCTGGCCGGCGGACGCGGAGCGGCTCAGGATCTACATGCTGAAGGCCGCGCGCGAGGCGAAGCTGCGCACGAGCTGGATCAACCCCGACGCCGAATACGAGGCGGCGCTCGAGCGCTTCGTCACCGAGTCGCTTGCCAATGCACTCTTCCAGAAGGAGCTCGCCGAGGTGATGCCGCGCCTGATGCATCTCGGCTTCCTGGTCTCACTCTCGCAAGCGCTGGTGAAGGTCGCTTCCCCGGGCGTGCCCGACTATTACCAGGGCACCGAGCTCCTGGATTTCAGCCTGGTCGATCCCGATAACCGTCGCCCAGTCGAATTCGGGGTCAGGCACCAGCTTCTGCAGGAGCTGGAAAGGCGCGCGCCCAAGCCGGCCGAGCTGCTCGCGAACCTCCCCGACGGGCGCGCCAAGCTGCATGTCATCCGCCAGGGCCTCGCCGTGCGCAAGGCGCATCCCGCGCTGTTCCACGGCGGCGAGTACCGCGCGCTGCATGCGGACGCCGGCTACGACGAACAGCTGATCGCGTTCTCGCTCAGCGCGGGCAGCGACACCATGGTCGCGCTCGCGCCGCGACTATTCGCGCGACGGCTCGGCGACGCGGCCGCGCCAGTTGGCGCTTACTGGGATGAGGCGCGCATAGCACTGCCGGAGGGCGAGTACGAAGATGCGATCACGGAACGTGTGCACCGAGGCGGCGTGGCGAGCTTGAGCAAGCTGCTTGGCGATTTCCCCATCGCGCTTCTGCGACAGAGGTCAAAAAAGCGCGGGCCGTGATCCAGGTCCCTTTGCGTTTCGGGCGATCGCGGGTAAGGTGGGGGCGTGTCGGCAACAATTCTCATCATCGACGACGACCCCGCCATTCGCGAGATGCTGGGCATCCACCTGCGCAACGCAGGCTACCAGGTGCAAAGCGCCAAGGACGGCATCGAAGGCGGGCACGCCATCCTGAACACCCATCCCGATCTCGTCATCACCGACGCACAGATGCCGCACATGGATGGCTTCGAGCTGGTCGCAGCGCTGCGCAGCGACACGAGCGTCAGCCACATCCCGGTGATCATGCTCACCTCGGAAGCGGAATGGGATGAGCGCGGCAAGCGGCTCGGCGTCAACGGCTTCGTCACCAAGCCAGTACGAGCCGACCGGCTATTGTCTATCGTGGCCCAGCACCTCAAGCGCGCTTAGTAGGTCGGCAGCGCCCTGCGCGCGCTGGACATCGATCCCGGCGAGCTGAGCACCGCGCGCGACGAACCTCTAAGCTCGGCGTGCCGCAACACAAGCGGGTTGCGTCCGTCGCAGCCTGTTAGAAGCGCGTCCGCAGGCCGACCGAGATGCCGTGCGGCATTACGCTCAAGATGAGCGGCGATTCCCGGCGGTATGCGACGAATCCGCTCACGGTGCCGATGACGAAGCCGGCGATCACGTCGCTCTGCCAGTGCGCCTGCACTTTGACGCGAGCGACGGCGTCGTAGACGGGCAGGATTTCGAGCGCGTACACCGACGGATGCTCGCTCCCATACTCCATTACATAAGGCGTGACGATGCTGCTGATTTCCGCCACCTCACCGCTCGGGAAACTGCGCCCGCCCATTCGCCACTGGTTGGGATCGTCGGTCTCGCTCGGGCGCAGGCGACCCGTGGCGCGCTTGCCCACTTCGGCGATGATCGTCGCCATGGTCACGGAGTCGACGGACTGCCAGGCGTTCCTACCGAGCCGCGTGTCTCCGCCCTCCCACAGCGCGATCCCGACCGTCGTGAGCAGCGCGCCGTAGCGCAGCAGGTTCTGGTTGTCGCGATTCCAGATGCCGCTGTTGTCGTACTCCACCTTGTGGTCGAGACCCGCAAGGGCCTGAGTTGCGCGGAGCACAAGGCAGGCGAGCAACCAGCGGAGCGATCGAGTCCGCACGAGGCGAGCAGTCTAGGGATCGAGACTGTCGTCGCGCTTACATGGTCTGTCAGGCGCGTCGCCCGCGACGAAAGATCTGCGCGCGGGACGCTGCCCGAACCCGCGGTTGACGAAAGTCGAGCCTGCATCAGAGGTCGTCGACGATGCGCGTCGACCGCCTTTATCCGTCGCCCAGCGCCTTAAGCGCGCTGAAGCAGAGCAACAGTGCGCTGCAAGCTCGTTGCAAGGAATCGCGTCGATCGACGTCGCTAAACGCGCGATTTCGCAATGCAAGGCTTGACCGCGCGCTGTCGCCGAGAAGAGACTGTCCGCAAGAACCTTCCTGAGGAGGAGGGGATGTCCCCGGTTTATGTCCGAACACCGCCTTAGCGCTCGGTAGACAGGCACGCCTGGCTACGCCGCGCCAAGGCGCGGCTGCGTGTCGATCTACGAGCGGTATCGCCAGTACATAACAAGATGTTCCCTCGAACCAGTTTGAATTGGAAAGGAGCAGCCGATGTTTGCACCATCCTTATCTCGTCCCGCGGTCTTCGCCTTGGGGGCTGTGTCGCTCGCGTTTGCGAGCGCGGCATTTGGTGCCCCCTGCACCGGCCCGGGCGCCCCGACAGATACCCAAACCAAGTGCCTGACGGCGGTCCTGATTCCGGGCGCGCCGCTGCGCTCGTACGACATCAGCTGGGTGAATCCAGATCGCGCCGAGTACTACCTCGCCGATCGCTCGAATGCGGCGATCGACGTAATCGATACGCGCAGCCAGACGTTCAAGCGGTTCGTCGGCAAGGGCATATTCGTGGGGGTCAAGCTCAACGGCGCCGGCACTGCGGTCAACAACGATATCTCGGGCCCGGATGGCGTGGTGACCCATGGTCGGTGGCTTTACGCCGGCGACGGCGACAGCACGCTCAAGGTGTTCGATCTCAACGCGCCCGACGCGTCGGCTCTCAAGGAAACCAAGGATACCCACCGCGCCAGCGACGGGCCCGATCGGACGCGCGTAGACGAAATGGCGCTGACGACGGACGGAGAATTGCTGCTGGCTATCAACAACGCTGCGACACCACCCTTCGGGACGCTGTTCATGGCGAATGGCGATGACCACTCGAGCTCGGTGCACGAGATCGGCAGGATCACCATCGACCCGGCGGTATTTCCTGCAGCCGACGTCGGTGGGATTGAGCAGCCGACCTGGGATCCGAAGACCAAGCGCTTCTATGTGTCCGTGCCGATCCTCGGCGCCGACGGCGGACTGATGGTGGTCGACCCCGCAAAGGTGCATGGCGACGTGCAACTCGGCGCTTTCGATCCCGCCACGAACACTGGCGTGCTGCGGCTTAGCGACTGCGGGCCCAACGGTGCCACGGTGGGACCGCACGACAACCTGCTCCTGGGTTGCACACCGGCCAACATTCCCACCAACGACAGTACGCTGGTGATCAACGCGACGACCAAGCACTTCAGCCACATCAGCGGCATCGTCGGCTCGGACGAGGTGTGGTTCAACAAGGGTGATGGGCGCTACTACACGGGCTCCAACCGCAACTGCAAGACCGCGCCGCCGTGCCCGACCGCGGCCACGCAAGCGGCGGTGCTCGGTGTGATTGACGCGACCAGCGTGCTGATCGAGACGATTCCGCAATCGTCAGGTTCGCACTCGGTCGCGGCGGACTCCGAGCGCAACCTCATCTTCGTGCCGCAATCGGCAGCGGTATCCGTGGTGGGCAGCGGTGGCGACACCACGACTGTCGGTGAGCAAATCTGCGGGACCAAGAACGGCTGTGTCGCTGTTTACGTGCACCATGTGCGCAGGCACGGAGATGGAGACAGAGACAGGGACGACGACGACGATCACGGCGACCACGACCGCTAAGTCGCAGCGTAATTCTTAACCGAGGGCTGGCGCGAGCGCCGGCCCTTTTTTTCGCGGTAGAGTCAGGCGTGCGAGATCTTCTTGTCCTCGCCGTGATCGGCGCTGCCATCACGCTGCTCTTCGCGAATGGCGCCCTCGACCTCGCCGCGGCGCGCCTCTTCTACAGCCCGGGCGAGAACCACTGGCCCCTTGGCGGCGAACTGCCGTGGTCGTTCCTCTACAAGATGGCGCCATGGGTCACGGCGTCGCTCGTGTTGGGCGCAATGGGCGCGCTCGCGCTCGGTGTGGTGCGTAAGCGCGAAGCATGGCGGCGCGAGGCGACGCTCGTGTTGCTCACGCTGGTGCTCGGTCCCGGACTCCTCGTGAACGGCGTGCTCAAGGACCACTGGAACCGGCCGCGCCCGCGCGATCTCGTGGAGTTCGGCGGGCCGTGGCATTACGTGGCTGCGCCGCTGCGAGGCGAGGGCGGCAAGTCATTTCCCTGCGGGCACTGCTCGGTTGGTTTTCTCTACGGTGTTGGCTGGTGGATCTGGCGACGCCAGCGGCCCCGCCTCGCGGCGGGCGCGCTCGTTGTCGGCGTTGTCGTTGGCACCGCGCTGGGCATCGAGCGCATCGCGGCGGGCGGGCATTTCCCGTCGGACGTCATCTGGTCGGCCTATATCGCGCTCGGCCTGGCGCACATCCTTCATTCGCACCCCATCACCATTCCGAGGCGCGCCCTCGCCATGCCGCTCGTTGCCGGCGTCGGCGGTGTTTGTATCCTGCTCGCGCTCTCCGTCATGCCGCACGGCACGGCCGTGCGCGACGACATACCGCTCGCCATGCTGGAGCCGCGGCCGCAAGTCTTCGCTCTCAGTGCGAAAGTGGCGAACGTCAACATCGTGCTCGTCGATGCCGGCCAGGCGGTATCGGTTGCCGGCGAACTGCACGGCTTTGGGCTGCCGACGAGCCATCTCGCGGCCGGCGCGCGCTACGAGCCAGGGCCCGTGCCGACGTTGCGCTACGCAATTGCGCAGCAAGGCTGGTTCACCGACCTCGACGCCAGCCTGACCGTGCGGCTGCCCGCCGCCGGGCTGCAGCAGGTTGTCGTGCGTCTCGACCGCGGCGCGGTCAAGGTGACCGATGCAACTCGCGCCAAGGTCGTGGCGACCGGTGCCGTGAAGCTCGATCTTGAAACCGCTTCTTCAGATCACTGAGAAGCGGTGCGACGCGAGCAGCGCGAGCTAATAGCTGCAGCGGTCGGTGCAGAATTCCTTGGTGCCACCGGTTCCAAGGCAGTCCTGGAGGCAGAACGAATCGGTGCCGCGCAGCACTCTGGACGGCGCGTCGCTCGTGCAGCCGCAAAGGCACACGAGGCACGCGAGCATGATGCAGAACCTCATCGCGAGATGATGAGCTTGTATTTGTAGAGCTGCACGCCCGAGGACTGTACGGTCGGCACCTTCTCGACGTAGTCGACGTGCCAACCCCGGTGCACGACCTCGTCGCGCGTCAGCGAGCCGAGGCCATTGCTGCAATCGAAGCGCTCGTCGTCGCTCGGGAACTCGGCGTAATGGATCGGCGTGACGCAGGAGGCGGCACGCACCGATGAGATGTCGGCCGCCGGCACCACTTCACGCCGATTGCTGTCGCGGATCTTCTTCCACTCTTCCCAGCTGTAGCGCTGGCCGTCGACATACACCGTGTCGCCGATACGGAACACGAGCGCCGCCATCGCGGGCGTTGCCGCGATGGCGAGGGCGAGGGCGAGCAGGCGGGCGGGCTTCAGAAGTTGTATTGCATGCCGACAGAGAAGGCCTGCACCGTCTTGCCGGGGAAGCAATGGCCGTCTGCGTCATGGCAATCGGTCGTGATGCCGTGGCCGCTGGCACCGAGATCGTAGTGCGCTCCGGGGTGGTTGTCCTGCCGGGCATACACCGCGTACCAGTTGGTGCGCTGGTCGAAATGGTGCTTGTAGCCGACGGTGTACATGTTCGCCTCGTTGTCGATCGGCCCGGTAGTCGGGTCACCCGGCGTCTTGCCTGCGTGCGCCCAGCCGGCGTTGATGTCGTCCTTTCCGCCGATCTGCTGCGTCACCGCCAGCCAGTAGCCGTTGCGCTGGCGCTCGTTCGCATTCGGATCGGGCGCATTGCGCCGCATGCGCTCGTAGACCGCATTGAGCGTCGTCCGTGTCGGCAGCGTGTATTGAACGCCGGCCTTCATTGCGTTCTCGTCCACCACGCCGACCGCGCCTGCGGCGGGGAAGGGAGGCGCTTCGTCACCGGTGCGGTTCACCCCGCTGTGCTTCTCGTACGCGGCGGTCAGGTACAACGGGCCGGCTTCGTAGCGCGCGGCAATGCTGTACGCGCTGCCGAAAGAACCGTCGGTGCAGGTGCCGGTCGTCGACGGAATCGCGGCCGGCGTGTTGCCGCCGGTGCAATCCGGCTCCCCGGATGCGACTTCCGAGTTGTCGGAGGCGCGGTTCTGGCCCGGCGCCCAGAGCGCATCGACATGGAAGCCGCCAAAGGACGGCGACTCGTACCACGCGGCATGCGAAAGGCGCGTGTCGAACTCCGCGCGGTTATCGCCACCGGTATTGCCCATGATGCTGTTGTAGTCGCCAACGCTGGCGGAGAACGGATCCATACGCGCGGTCGACAGTTTATAGGGAGCGTCGGTCTTGCCGGCCTTTATCGCGCCCCAGGGGGTCGCGAGGCCGAGGTAGCTGTTGCGCGAGGCAAGCGCGCCCTTCACCGAGGTGTCGGAGCTCGCCGACGACATGCTGCCACCCGGGGTCGCCGACATGTCGATCTGCGTCTCGAACTGGAACACAGCGCGCAGGCCACCGCCGATGTCGCGCCCGCCGCGCAGGCCGACATATGACAGATTGCTCGAGATGTCGGGCTGCCAGCCGAGCTTGCCGGTCGCCACGTTCGTGCCGAACGGCGCCTGCGAATCGCCTTCCTTAAACCCCTTGGTCGCAGTATCGATCGACACGTCGAGGTGACCGTAAATCTGTATCAGCGTGTCCGCCACTACCGCCGTGTTGGGCGCGCTCGATTGCGCGAATGCCCCGGTCGCTGTAAAGGCAAGCGCACATGCGAGTGCGCAACGATTCCTGTTCATGTTCCTCTCTTTATCAATGCCGCGCGTCGCGGCGCGTAGCAAACGTGGACTGCGCCCCGCCAATCTGTCCAGCAGGAGAACCAAACGAGGCGGCGAGAAAATCCGCTCCGTTGCTTTTTCGCGATGTACGCTTAACGCATGCAAGCGCTAGATAAGCTATCTTGCAGAAACCTTGAATTTGGACGGTCGTGAGATGAAGCTCCAGCTCGGCATCGGCATGGCGGCGAATCCGCGCACCGCGCCGATCTTCGACGGCCGCGTGCAAGCAGATGGCATCGAGCTCGTGCCGAGCGAGGTCTTTCCCTCCGAGCTCTTCTGGCGCCAGCTCAAGTTCGGCGACTTCGACATCGCCGAGATGTCGATGTCGACGCTGATGATGGCGGTGGCGGCGGGCGACGAGCGCTGGCTCGGCATCCCGGTGTTCACCACGCGCAAGCTCTTCCATACCGAGATCCTCGTGCGGCGTGCTGCCGGCATCGACAAGCCGGCGGACCTCAAGGGCAAGCGCGTCGGCGTGCCCGAGTATCAGCAGACCGCGGCGCTGTGGACGCGGGGAGCGCTCGAGCATGAGTTCGGCGTACAGGCGCGCGACATGGAATGGTGGATGGAGCGCGTGCCGAGCCACAGCCATCGCGGCTCGGTCGGCTTTACGCCGCCCGCGGGCGTCACCATCCGGCAGGTGCCGGCGGAGAAGAACCTCGGCACCATGATGCTCGCGGGCGAGCTCGATGCCACGGTGCACTACATCGCCAATGCGAACCTAGTGGATCGCAGCCGCGTCGATCTCTGGAGCCACCCCGAGACGCGGCCGCTCTTTGCCGATCCCGTTGCCGAGGGCGTGCGCTACTACAAGAAGACCGGCCTGCTACCCATCAACCACGGGATGGTGGTGAAGCGCGCGCTCGCCGAGCGCCATCCGTGGATCGTGCTCAACGTGCTGAAGGCCTTCGAGCGCGCGAACGAAATCGCCGAGCGCGAGCGCCTCGAGCACGCGCAGTATCACATCGCGACTGGCCTCGTCGCCGCGGATGCGCTGCGCACGCCGCTCGTGCGCCACGGCGTAAAGGCCAATCGCCTGGTGCTCGAAACGGCCGCGCAGTATTCCCAAGAGCAGGGCCTTACGCCGCGGCGCGTGCGGCTCGAGGAGCTCTTCGCGCCGAGCGCGCTGATAGGGACGGACCCTATTTAAATGGGGTCTGTCCCCATTTGCCTGGGGCGGATATGGCGTAGCACGAGGCTCCTGAACTCGCCGTCGGTCGCGACGTCGGCGTCGAGCAGCGGCATGTCGATGAAGGCGGCGGCGCCCATGCTTGTCGCCGCAATGCCCATCGCCTCGGCCATCACCGGCGCGACTGTGCGGCTGCCG
Source organism: Burkholderiales bacterium (assembly GCA_035689325.1). Taxonomy (GTDB): domain Bacteria; phylum Pseudomonadota; class Gammaproteobacteria; order Burkholderiales; family SG8-39; genus SCGC-AG-212-J23. The sequence continues at coordinate 10,332 of DASSLQ010000290.1, forward strand.
ATGCGGCACGCGATGAAGGGCAGGGCCGCGCGCTCGACGCGCACGAGCCGCAGGAGATCGAACGCGCGCGTCTCGTCGAAGAACATGCCGCAGAGCACGAGGTCGATGTCGCTGCGCGCGCGCAGTGTCGCCACGGCGTCGGCATACGCGTAGACCGGCACCACTTCCGCGTATTCGCCGAGCGCGCGGCGCACCGCGACGCCGCCCTGCGGCCGCACTGCGGCGAGGATCACCGGCTTCATGCGATCGCCTTGCGGTAGCGCACTTCGTCGAACGGGCTGCCGATGAGCTGCGTGTTGGTGCGCGCGGCGCCGTCGGGCGCGAAGCCCAGGTGCTGGTAGAAGCGGCGCGCGCGGCCGTTGCCGCTCATCACCCACAGCGTCATCGTCTTATGCTCGCGCGCCGCCGCTTCGCGCACCGCGTACTCGCAAAGGAGCCGCCCGGCGCCCTGGCGCCAGCGCGTCGGATGGACGTTCACGGCGTAGATCTCGGCGACGTCGTGCTCCTCCAGCCGGTCGCGCGTCGGTCCGTACAGGCAGAAGGCGACGAGCTCGCCGTCGAGCTCGGCGAGCGTGAGATGCGCTGGCCCGGGCTGCGCGATGGTCTTCTCCCACATGCGCGCCCGGTCATCGACACTCAGGGAATCCAGATAGCTCTGCGGCATCAGGTCGCGGTACGCGGCGCGCCAGGCGGCGACGTGGATGTCGGCGATCGCGCGCGCATCAGCACGCGTCGCCTCGCGCATTGTCAGCTTCGCCATTTGTGTCCGATCCCTCGCCAGCCGAGAGCGTACTCGATGCCGGCACGCCGCAGCACCCAGGCGACATAGCTGTTGCTGTTCGGTCCCGGCCAGTAGCGGTAACGATGACCATGCGGGTACCGCTGCGGCTGCGCGAGCACTTCGGCGATGCGCCGCGCCTCCTCGCCCTCCCAGCGCGCTGCCCGGCGCGACGGGCCGCCGCCGACATCCGCCTCCGGCGCCTTGAGGTCACAATGCACGTGACCATGGCTCACGCCCCCCGCGTCCTTCGTCTGCCATACTTCCCAACGATGACAGCCGCCGGCATCGTCGTAGACAACGAACCAGTGATGCACGGCGAGCGCGCCGATCAAGGGCAGCGGCGCATAACGCAGCTCGACTACCAAGCGAGAGAAAAAGGGGTCAGAGCAATTTTCCCGTTCCAAATTTTCGCCGCCTTGATTCTAGTGCTGGGCGCGTCGCTCGCTGCCGCGCAGGAATGGCCGGCGAAGCCGCTGCGCATCATCGTGCCGTTCGCGCCGGGCGGCGTCGCCGACAACAGCGCGCGCGTGGTGGCCGAGCCGCTCGGCATGCGGCTCGGCCAGCCGGTGCTGGTCGAGAACCGGCCGGGCGCGAGCGGCAACATCGGTACCCAGGCGGTCGCCGAAGCGGCCCCGGACGGCTACACGCTGCTCCTCGGTTTCGACGGCACGATGGTGATCAATCCGCACGTCTTCGCGCGCGTGCCGTTCGACACGCTAACGGATTTCGCGCCGGTGACGAAGCTCGGCGACGCAACGCTGATCCTGGTCGCGCACCCCTCGCTGCCGGCGAAGACGCTGTCGCAGATGATCGAGCTCGCGCGCGCAAAGCCGCTCGCGTACGGTACCTCCGGCACGGGCGGCACGCCGCACCTCGCCGGCGAGCTGCTGAAAATGCGCACCGGCGCGCAGCTCGAGCACGTACCCTACAAGGGTGGCGGGCAGGCGATCGTCGACGTGGTCGGCGGGCAGATTCCGCTCGTCTTCACCGCCATCGCCACCGCGCAGCAATATGTGCGCGGCGGCCGACTGATCGCGCTCGGCGTGCCGAGCGCCAAGCGCTCATCCGCGCTGCCCGACGTCCCGACGTTCGAGGAAAGCGGCGTTGCCGGGTTCGACGTCACCTCGTGGGTCGGCATCTTCGCGCCGGCGAAGACGCCGCCCGCGGTGGTCCAGCGGCTGTACAAGGAGCTTGCTGCCGTGCTGCAGACGCCGTTCGTGAAGGAGCGCTACGGCGTGCTCGGCATCGAGCCGGTCGGCAACCCGCCGCGCGCATTCTTCGAGCAGGTGCGCGAGGACCTCGCCCGTTGGAAGAAGGTCGTTGCAGCGGCAAACATCAAGGTTGAGTAGCGGACGACAGCGGACATTCGCGAAGAAGCAAGCTCCTTTGCCCGCTTGGTCTACTAAGACCCTACTTCTTTAGAGAAGCGTAGTAGGCCGCCAGGTTCTCAACGTCCTGCGGGGTTAGCTTGCTACTGAACATCTTCATCGCGGCGTTCTTGCGGGTGCCTGCTTTGTATTCAGCGATCGCCTTGGTGAAGTCTTCGGTAGACTTTCCAGCTAACGGCTGATTGGACCCCACACCTTCGCCATTCGCGCCGTGACAACCGGCGCAGGCATCTGCCTTCGCCTTTCCGGCGCCGATGTCGGCGTCCGCATAGGCAACCCTTGCGACAACGGCTAGCGCAAGCGCCGCGATAGCTATCGTGATTCGTGGCATAGGCAAGTCCTTTATCAGAAGCCAAACATGACGCGGGCAGTAAAGCCTTGGTCGGTCAGCTTCGCCGAGTTCGCCGAATTTGGCCCGAGCCCCGAGATGACGGCGCCGGTCGCGGTGTCTTCGAAGGTGTGAGCCCGGTATTCGAAGACGAACTTAACGTTCTGCTCGTACAAGTGCTGCCAGCCAAGCACGACATCGTGCTCTTTGGGCGTCGAGCGCGTGATGCCGGTGACCCCGTTCACCGTCCTCGTCGTGTCGTCAAACGGGTCGCCCTTGAGATAGTCGTAGCGGGCGTACATGACCGTGTTCTTCGACATGTACCAGTTGAGCTGGTGGAATCCGCCCTTCCACTTGAACTCCTCGCCGAAGCCGGTCGGATTCGTCTCCTTGCGATCCATGAGCTGGTTCTCCAGCGCGACCGGAATGCCCCAAGGTGCAAGGCTGAGCGTGAAATCCAGGCCCAAGGCCGTCGCACTGTTCTCATCTTGGGCGCCAGACATGATTCCTGAGCCCACCGGGTTACCCGCGATGGAGCCGGTCGTGCGGATGCTGTCGCTATACGTGTCGCCTTTGTGAAAGCCATACACGCCCAGCGACTGGTTGTACCAGCGCATGACGAAGCGCCCGTAATAGCCTGGCGTCGAATTGTTCGACGCCTTCGCGTTGCTCCCGTTCGTGATGCCGGCGTGGTATTCGGCCCATAGCGTCTCGCGCTTGCCGGTATCGGAAGTCGGTTTGCCAAAGGTGAGCATTCCCATTGCTTCGGCAAGGACTTGTGGCTCGCTCAGCCGGAAGATGACGTCGTTCTCATCACCTTGGAGCACATCCGGTACGTTGCGCGGACTAATTAGCGTTAGGGCGGTGCGCTCATAGATCAGATACTGGTTGACCGAGAGCCGCACCTTACCGGGCGCGTACGCGAGCGGCATGTGCGTGATGCCGGCGAGCAGGTTGAAGCTGTCGCGTGACGTGGCGCTGGAGCCGAACGGGTTGTTCCAGAAGAACTTGGCGACCTCGAACGTGGGCGATTCGGTCGAGAACTTGATCTGCCGGCCCGGCATGTTGTATCGCGCCTCGAAGTTTCCTGTCGGCGTGAACTCCCATGCCCGGGTCTCGTACATCGGGAACTCGACGAACGTC
>DASSLQ010000291.1:0-54359 GCA_035689325.1 Burkholderiales bacterium
GGGGCGGCCCGCGTTTCGATTTCCATGCGCCGATCGATCATAAACCTTTAACATTTCAGGCATGCTTTCGCTGGACGAGATCCGGCGCGCCGCGGGGCGCATCCAGGGCGCGGTCGAGCGCACGCCCTGTCTGCCCAGCCAGACACTCTCGCGGCTCACCGGGTGCGAGCTGTACCTCAAGTTCGAGAACCTGCAGTTCACCGCCTCCTTCAAGGAGCGCGGGGCGCTCAACAAGCTACTCGCGCTCTCGCAGGCCGAGCGGCGCCGCGGCGTCATCGCGATGAGTGCCGGCAACCACGCGCAGGCGGTGGCCTACCACGCGGCGCGCCTCGGCATCCCGGCGCAGATCGTGATGCCCAAGGGCTCGCCCAACACCAAGATAAGAAACACGCGCGTGCACGGCGCGACGGTGCTGCTCGAGGGCGAAACGCTCGCCGACGCCGCGCGCCACGCGCATGCGCTCGCCGCGCGCGACGGGCTCGTGTTCGTGCATCCGTACGAGGACGAGCTGATCATCGCCGGGCAGGGCACGGTCGGACTCGAAATGCTGGAAGCGGTGGCGGCACTCGATGTCCTCGCCGTGCCGATCGGCGGCGGCGGGCTCATCGCCGGGGTCGCCACGGTCGCGCGCGCTCTCAACCCGAAGATACGCGTCTTCGGCGTCGAGTCGCGCACCTATCCGTCGATGCATCAGCGCCTGGCCGGCGAGCCGGTCAAGGTCGGCGGCGACACGATCGCCGAGGGCATCGCGGTGAAGGATGTCGGCGACATCGCATACGACATCGTGCGCCGCGAGGTCGAGGACGTCCTGGTCGTCGCCGAGGAAACCATCGAGCGGGCGATCGTCGCGCTGATCGAGATCGAGAAGACCGTCGCCGAAGGCGCCGGCGCCGCGGCGCTCGCGGCGCTGCTCGAGCACCCGCAGCGCTTCGCCGGCAAGCGCGTCGGCATCCCGATCTCGGGCGGCAACATCGACAGCCGCGTGCTCGCGTCCGTGCTGATGCGCGGCTTGGTGCGCGACGCGCGCCTCGTGCGCCTGCGGGTCACGATGCCCGACGTCTCCGGCAGCCTCGCCAAGGTGGCGCAGCTCATCGCCGACGCGGGCGGCAACATCGTCGAAGTGCAGCACCAGCGCATCTTCGGCGCCGCGTCGGTGAGGAGCCCCGAGGTGGAGTTCCTGATCGAGACGCGCGACAGCGAGCACACGAGGGCGCTCGTGCGCTCGCTGGAGGAAAAGGGAATCAGGGTTTCGGTTTCTTGACGCGACGGCGCGCGAGCGCTTCGTCGGTGACGCCGCGCTGCGCTTGCTCTGCCTGATCGAGGCCGCTGCCGAGTCCGGCTTCGTTGCTCCTCACCACGCGGTCGGTCTCGCGATCCTGGTTCGCACGCACGCGCGGCTCCTTGCCGGCCATGAGGTGCTCGCCGGTGCCTTCGGGGTCTTCGTTGGTGCCGCGATCGAGATGAAGCTGCTCGTCGTCGACGAGCCCGGGACCGGCCATGTCCGAGCCCGAGTCCGAGGTGTCGCTCGGACCCACCGATTTGACGTCGGTGCCTTTGACGGTGCTGCCTGCCATGGAACCTCCTTGCTGGAAATGATGCCTCCGTGCAAGGCATGTTCCTGCCGCTTCGCAACGGCGCGAGCGCGCAAATGCGCCCGCGCCGCCCTGCACCTACTTCGATGAGGCGCCGCTCGCGGCGTCAGTGCCGCTCGTGCCGCCCGACGTACCGGAGCTCGAGCCACCGCTCGGTGCGCTGGAGCTCGAGCTGGGGCTTGCGCCACCATAGTTTGTCGAGCTCGGTGCCGAGGTGCTGTCGCTCGTGCTCGCGCCGTACTGTTTCACGCAGTCGTCGCGCTCGGTGCCCGTCATGCCGACGCACTGGCTCGGCAGGCTGGGAGCGCTCGTCGCGCCGCTCGAGCTGGACGAGTCGCTCGTGCTGGGCGACGTTGAGCTCGATCCGCTGGTCGAGGTGCCAGAGCTCGGGCTGCTCGACATGCCCGGGGAGCTACTGGTATCCGAAGAACTGGTGCCGCTCGAGGACTGCGCCCACGCCGCGCCCGCGAGCAGGGCGGCCGCAACGGCTGCTGCAACTTGCTTCAATGTCATTTGCTGGTCTCCTGAGTTGAACGAGAACTGCGGCCCGAGCCGTGCAAGCGCGGTGCCGTCAGCCTTACGTCAGAAGACAATTACGCTAGCGAAGAATGTCGCGCGTGCTGGTGATGAGCACGCAGGTGCAGCCGGTCTCGCTCCACACGCGCTTGTCGCCGGTGCCGGGCTCCGCGCGGTTGTAATCGCCCGGATAGAGCTTGCGCTCGTCGATCCAGAGCTCGCCGTCGAGCAGATGCAGCTCTTCGCGCCCGGCATGCATATGAGGCGGATACGCCGCCCCGGGAGCAAGGCGCACCAGCATGCTGATGGTGTGGCTCTTCGTATCGCTCGCGAGCAGCTTGCAGGAAATGCCGGGCGCGACGTTTTCCCATTCCGGCTCGACCCATTGGCGTGCCGGTGGCAACACCGGTTTACCGTCCGTCTCCTCGGCGATGCGCCGCGCGAGGCGCGCCTGCAGCGCCGGCGCCGGGCGCAACACATCCGTCGGCCAGGAGGAAAACGAGTCGACGACCGGGCGCAGCGCCTCGAGCTCTTGCCGGCACTGCGCGCAGGATGCGAGATGCGCCTGGATCGCCGCTACGTCGCCCACCGGCAGCGCGTGCAGCGCGTATGCGCATACCAGCTCGGCTTGCGCGCAATGATCGCGGTCCGCAGCCCGGCTCATGATCCCGTTTTTTCCGCGGCCAGCGCCTGCCGCAGCTTGTGCAATCCGGAACGGATGCGGGTCTTCACCGTGCCGAGCGGCTGATTCAAGCGCGCCGCGACCTCGGCATGGGTCATCTCGGAAAAGAACGCGGCCTCGATCGCCTCTCGCTCCGCGGGCGTGAGCACTGCCAATGCTTCTTGCACGGCGTGGGACTGCTGCTTGACCTCGAGGACGTCGTGGCCGTTATACGGCTCGCTCGCCGGCAGCGATTCGCCGGTCTCGGGCTCGGTGCGCTTCTTGCGTTGCTCGAAGCGCACGCGGTCGATCGCCCGCGAGCGCGCCTGGTTCATGATCCAGCCGAGGACCGTGCCGTTGCGCGCGTCGTAGCGTGCTGCGTGGCGCCAGACATCGTGAAACACGTCGAGCGTCACTTCTTCGGCCGTCTCGCGGTTGCCGGTGATGCGCATCGCTAGTGTGAAGACCACGCGATGGGCACGCTCGTAGAGCCCGTGCAGCGCCACCTGATCACCCGCGGCCACCGCCTCGACCAGCCGCGCCCAGTCCTCCTCCGGTACGCGAGGCTTGGACCGCTCGGCGTACAGAACGTCGCCGAGCGTCGCAGGCGATTTGTCGGCCCGCTGTGTTTCTTCCGATGGATGGACCGCCGCCACGGCGGCGATTTTGCCATGAACATGTTAACGATCAAGGATTGGCAGCCGACGCCCCTGGGGTGCTGCTTGATCGGCCAGGGAAATTCGCGACTGGCGGTCCTCGAGGATGATGTCCACGACCTGCAGCAGAAGCGAATCAGGCAACTGACGCCGATTCTCCATGAACGTCGCCAGCGCGCCCAGGCGTATGCCCAAGCGCTCGGCAAGCGCTTCATTGCTGCCGACGATCTCGGACGCAGTCTGCAGGAGCTTTACGCTCATCGTACTCACCGATTCTTTTTCCTCACCTTGTCCAAAACCAGCATTACGCCAAACAGCGCGGCTTGGATTTCTGCTGCGCGAAATAAGCGCCGGTCGGCCGCCGGGGGGAACGAGCGCCTGGCGGCGCTGTCCGCACTTAGCGATGGCGAGTCGTATCCTGTTGTGCGACGACGACGCGGACGCGGTCGACACGCTGCGGCTGCTGCTCGAGTCGGAAGGCCATGAAGTCTCGGTTTGCCACGCCGGGCTCGCGTGCATCGAGAAGGCGCGCAGCTGGCAGCCGCACATCATCGTGGTGGATATAGGCCTGCCGGATGTGAGCGGCTATGCGGTGGCGCGCGAGATCCGGCAGATGCCTTGCGGCCGAGAGGTGATCCTCGTGGCCCTCACCGGGTATGGGCATCCGCAGGACATCCGCTTCGGCGCCGCGGCCGGCTTCGACGCGCACATGACCAAGGGCACCGATCCGATCCTGCTGGTCGAACTCGCCGCGCGCACGCGGGCGGGGCAGCGCTAGCTTTCGTAGACCGAAATCTCCACCAGGTTCAGGTCCGGATCGCGCACGTACACCGAGCGGATCGGGCCCTGCGCGCCGGTCTTGCGTACCGGGCCTTCGATGATCGTGAGCTTGGCGGCGCGCAGCTTCGCGATCACCGCATCGAGCGGCACACTGGCGATAAAGCATAGATCCAGCGCGCCCGGCACCGGCAGGTGCGCGTGCGGCTTGAACTCGCGTCCCCATTCGTGGAGGTTGATCTTCTGCGCGCCGAAGGCGAAAGCGAGGCGCTCCTCGGTCGGCGTCTTGAACGTCACGAGCTTCATGCCGAGCACTTCGGTATAGAAGCGGATGCACGCGGGCTTGTCGCGCGTGGTGAGCACGATGTGGTCGATGTGATCGATCATGACTTCGCTAGACCCTTGAAATGTCCACAACCCTACTCATAGCAATCGTTGCAGCGCGGTTGCTTGATCAATATCAGACTGCACGCGTCGTTTGGCCGTAGTCTCTGCGCCGCCGTAACCGCTTACGGCCATTTCCAAAGGGGAAAAACTCATGCGTCCACTCGGTCATGGAAAGCTCGCACTTGCAGCGGTCCTCATGATTGCGCCCGCGATTTCGCTTGCCCAGTCGCTCAAGAACCAGATTGTCGGGGTGTGGCAGCAGGCCGCGATCTACAACGAGCAAGCCGGCGTAAAGACACACGTCTACGGCGAGAAGCCCGTGGGTCTGGTCGTGTTCGACCGCTCGGGATACTACATTTCTTATCTGGCCAGGCCCGATCTGCCGAAATTCGCGTCGAACAACCGGCAGAAGGGAACAGATGCCGAATACCGCAAGATCATGCAGGGGATGATTGCCGGCTTCGGCAGGTACACGGTCGATGGCAATACAGTGACGATCAACTGGATTGCGAGCAGCTATCCCAATCGGAACGGAACGTCGGAAAAGCGCACTTACATGCTGGTCGGCGACCAGCTCACGGCGACAAACCCGACGGCGTCATCGGGCGGCACGTCAGTTTCGACGCTGGTCCGGGCCAAGCAAATGTAGGTCGGGCGCTTCAGATGACCTGGGCGTCGCGCAGGCGCGAGATGTCGGCGTTGCCGTAACCGAGCTCGCGCAGCACTTCCTCGGTGTGCTCGCCCAGGCGCGGCGCGTTGGTGCGAATCGCGCCGGGCGTGCGCGAGAGCTTCGGGATGATGCCCGGCACCTTGAGGGGCTCGCCGTCGCTGGCAGTGATGCGCTCGATCATGCCGCGCGCGAGGTAGTGCGGATCGGCGGCGACGTCCGCCGCCGTGTAAATACGGCCGGCGGGCACCTCGGCCGCTTCCATCGCCGCCAGCACTTCGCTTTGCGTGCGCCGGCGCGTCCATTCGGCGATGGCGTCGTCGATGCGCTGCATTTGCGCGGCGCGGCCGTCGTTGCGCGCGAGCGCCGGGTCATCGCGCAGGTCGGTGCGATCGATGGCCGTCATCAACCGCCGGTAGAGGCTGTCGGCGTTGCCGGCAATCAGCACATAGGCGCGGTCGGCGCAAGGGTAAAGGTTGGAGGGCGCAATGCCCGGAAGCGCGCTGCCGCTGCGCTCGCGGATGTAGCCCTGCGCGTCGTACTCGGGCAGCAGGCTCTCCATGCAGTTGAACACCGACTCGTAGAGCGCGACATCGATCACCTGGCCGCCCGCGCCATGCTTCACGGCGTGCAGCGCGAGCAGCGCGCCGATGACGCCGTGCAGTGCGGCGATGGTATCGCCGAGCGAGAGGTTGGGCCGCGCGGGCGGCCGGTCGGGAAAGCCGGTGACATGGCGCATGCCGCCCACCGCCTCGGCAATCGCCGCGAAGCCGGGGCGCTCGCGATACGGACCGCTCTGGCCGTAGCCCGAGATACGAACGAGGATGAGGTCGCGGTTTTCGGCCGAGAGCGCGTCCCAGCCCAGGTTCCAGCGCTCGAGCGCCCCCGGCCTGAAGTTCTCGATCATGATGTGCGCGGTGCGCGCGAGCCGGCGCACGATCTCCTGGCCTTCGGGGCGGCGCAGGTCGCAGGTGACGGACTTCTTGTTGCGCGACTGCACATGCCACCAGAGCGACGTGCCCTGTCGCATGCGGCGCCACTTGCGCAGCGCATCGCCCTCGCCCGGCGGCTCGATCTTGATCACCTCGGCGCCGAAGTCGCCGAGCGTCTTGGCGCAGAACGGCCCGGCGATCAGCGAGCCCAGTTCCAGCACTCTGAGGCCGGCGAGCGGACCGCTCATGGAAAAGTATTACGTACTAAGTACGCAATTCACTTGCGCTTGAGCAGGCGCAGCGGGTTGTACTCGAGCACGGGCTCGCCGCGCTGGTTGACCACGCGGTTGGCGAAGCGCACGAGGCCGCGGTCGCCTTTGCTGGTGAGGCGCAGCTCGGTGACCTCGGCTTCGACGTGGATCGTGTCGCCGACGAGCGTCGGGCCCTTCACGTCGAGCGTCGCGTTGAGGAAGGCGAGGCCGGTGTCCTGCATCGTCGGCAGCAGCAGCCCTTCGGCAAACGAATAGACGAGCGCCGCCGGCACGGCGCGGCCCTTGATCGCGCGCCCGGCGTCATCGGCCACGGCGAACAGTTCTTCCGTGAGCCAGCTAAGGTTGACGAAGTTGGCGAGGTCGGCCTCGGCGATCGTGCGCCGGTGGGTACGAAAGCGAAAGCCGAGGCGCAGGTCCTCGTAGCAGAAACCGCGGCCGACGAGCGCAACGGGTTCGGTCATGGTGTGCGTAGACGTGGCATTCTAGTCTCATGCCCGATCCACTCGCGCCGCGCGGCAAATTCGGCGTGCTCGCGCCGTCGACCAACACGACGGTGCAGCCCGAGTTCGATGCGATGCGCCCCTGGGGCATCACGCACCACCATTCGCGGCTGGTGATCCCCGACTCCAAGGTGACGGACAACGCAAGCTTTCTCGCCATGATGGACAACATCCGCGCCGCGCTCTTTCCAGCGCTCGAGTCGGTGCTCACCTGCGACCCGGACTACGTCATCCTCGGCATGTCGTCGGAGACCTTCTGGGACGGCATCGAGGGCTCGCGCAAGCTCGCGCGCAAGTTGAGATCGGTGGCGAAGCGCGGCGTCGCCATGGGCTCGGATGCCTGCCGCGCGGCGCTAACCGCCTATGGACGCGGCGTCCGCCGGCTCGGAGTGGTAACGCCGTATATGCCGGCAGGCGACCGGCAGGTGGTGCGCTTTTTCAGCGAGTGCGGATATACGGTGGTCAACTTGATCGGTCTCAAGTGCAACAGCCCGACCGCGATTGCGCAAGTCACGCCGGAAGCGCTGCGTGACGCCATCACGCGCGTGAACCGCGGCCGCGTGGACGCGATCGTGCAGGTCGGTACCAACCTTGCTTGCGCGAGCGTCGCCGCGACGGCGGAGTTCTGGCTAGATAAGCCCGTCATCGCCATCAACAGCGCGACCTACTGGTACGCGCTGCGCGACTACGGGATCAAGGATCGGATTCCCGGTTGGGGCTCGCTGCTGGCCGAGCACTAGCGCCGGGTTCCGGCTGCGGCAGCTGCTCGATGATCACATCGACCGCGCGCAGGAAGAGCTCGTCGGGAATCAGGTCGTGCCCGGTCAGATAGTGATGCAGGATGCGCTCGCTGACTTGAAGGCGCTCGGCAAGCTTCGCCACGCCGACCTGCGCCGCGGCGTGGGCGAGCACCTTGCGCGATGTGTCCGGTGAAGCCACGAGCTGCGAGTATCGCGCGGGCGGCCGCGATTGAGGCAAGCGCGCGATCCAAGGCATAATCGCGCGCTCTGTCGCGAACGCCGGACGAATGGCGCCTAAAGAGCCAATACACCTACCGCTACGCTGGGAATTCGCACCGGCGCAGCATCCGCGCACCGGCATCGTGACATGGAAGTGGACCGCGTATACGCAGGCGGGCAAGGTCGAATTGCAGTCGAAGGACGCGTTCGACACGCTCACAGAGTGCATGAACGACGCAAAACAGCACGGCTACGAGACGAAATAGATGGTTGATCCGCGCCTCTACCAGCGCATGATCGAGCAGGCGCGCGACTACGCGCTGTTCGTCCTCGACCCGGATGGCCGCATCATGAGCTGGAACCTCGGCGCCGAGCGCCTCAAGGGCTACGTCGCCGACGAGATCATCGGCCGGCATTTCTCCGTGTTCTATACGCGCGAGGCCGTGGAGAGCGGCTGGCCGGCGCACGAGCTGGAGGTGGCCACCGTCGAGGGCCACTTCGAGGACGAGGGCTGGCGCGTGCGCAAGGACGGCTCGCGCTTCTGGGCGAACGTGGTGATCACGGCGCTGCGCGACGATGACGGCAAGCTGATCGGCTTCTCGAAGATCACGCGCGATCTGACGATCCGGCGCATGCACGAGGACGCGCTGCGCCAGAGCGAGCAGCGCTTTCGCCTGCTCATCGATGCGGTGCAGGATTACGCCATCTTCATGCTCGACCCGGAAGGTGCGGTGGTGAGCTGGAACTCCGGCGCGGAGCGCATGAAGGGCTATCGGCGCGACGAGATCATCGGCAGACACTTCTCGCATTTCTTCACCAAGGAGGATGTGGCGGCCGGCAAGCCCTGGGAAGAGCTCGCCAGCGCGCGTCGCGCCGGGCGCGCGGAGGTCGAAGGCTGGCGCGTGAAAAAGAACGGCGAGCGCTTCTGGGCGCGCGTCGTGCTCACTGCGGTGCACGATGACCACGGCCATCTGCGCGGCTACGCCAAGGTGACGCAGGACTTGAGCGAGCGCCGGTATGCCCAGGACCTGGAGAAGGCGGCGAAGAACGTGAACGAGTTCATCGCCATGCTGGCGCACGAGCTGAGGAACCCGCTCGCGCCGATCAAGATGGCGGTGGAGGTGATGGCCAAGGCGCCGAACGACGCCGAGACCTGCGAGGCCATGCGCCAGACCATCGACCGGCAGAGCGCGCAGCTCGCGCGCATCGTCGACGACATGATCGACATCGCGCGCATCACGCGCGGCAGCCTGGTGATCGAGCACGCGCCGGTCGAGCTCGGCGAGGTGGTGCGCCGCGCGGTGGAGACGGCGGCGCCCGCGATCGCCGCGGCGCGGCACGCGCTCGAGGTCGAGGCGGCAGTCGAAGGGCTGGTGGTGCAGGGCGACCGCGACCGCCTCACGCAGCTCATCGCCAATCTGCTGAACAACGCCGCGCGCTATACGCCGCCCGGCGGCCGCATCTGGGTGCAGGCGCGGCGCGAAGACGGCCATGCGCTGCTCAGCGTGCGCGATACCGGCCGCGGCATCGAGCCGCAGATCATCGACCGCATCTTCGACATGTTCGTGCAGGGGCGCAGCGCGCTCGAGCGCGTCGGCGGCGGCCTGGGCATCGGCCTCGCGCTCGCGCGGCGCATCGCCGAGCTGCACGGCGGCACGCTCGAGGCGAAGAGCGCGGGCGCGAACCGCGGCGCCGAATTCATGCTACGGCTACCGCTGTCCCAGGCCCCGGCGCAGCGCGCAGCGCCGCGCCGCGAGCCGAAGTCGGCGGTGCCGCGGCGCATCCTGGTGGTCGACGACAACGTCGATGCCGCGACGACGCTCGAGTTGCTGCTGCGCTCGCTCGGCCACGAGACGCGCGTCGCGCACGACGGCCTGGCGGCGCTCGAAATCGCGCGCGAATTCCGGCCCGAGGTGATCCTGCTCGACATCGGCATGCCGGGACTCGACGGCTACGAGGTGGCGCGGCGCCTGCGCGCCATGAACCACGGCACGACCTTCCGCATCGTCGCCATCACCGGCTGGGGGCAGGAGGCCGATCGCTTGCGCTCCAAGGAAGCGGGCTTCGACCTGCACCTCGTCAAGCCCGTGGATCCCGGCGTGCTCGTGAGCGTGCTCGAGCAGCGCAACAGCGCCACCCTGCACTAATTCCCAATTACGACCCCGGGTCGGAATTCCTAGCGGACGGGGGAGCCCGAGCGGCGCTCGGAGCCCGAACGGCGTTCGATGATGTGCTCGTCGCGCATGCGCGACAGGATGAAGCCGAGCAGCACAAAGCCCAGGCCGGTGGCGAAGATCAGCCACTCGTCGGCGAGATCGTGGCGCAGCACGCCTTCGAACATATTGAACATGCCCCAGCCCCCGAGGAAGTAGGCGGCGAAGCTGCGGCTCGTGGGCAGCGGCCCGGGTCCGCGCACCGCAAGCCACAGGAGCAGAACGCCGGCCACGGTAAGCCCCCAGACCGCCATGTAGAAAAGCGTCGCGACCGGATGTAGCAGGATTCCTTCGAAGAACGCACCGAGGCCGAAGCCGAGGAGCAGTGCAGCCTGCCGCGCGCGGGTGGTCCGCATATCGCAGTACGACCGGTGAAGCGCGCCGCGCGTTCCATCGGGGGCGCGCGCTTTGCTTGATTTTGACATCCCCATGCCGCTGAGGCCCGATCCGACCATCACTCCGGAGGCGCTGGAGCGCGGAAAGCGCGCGCTCGTCAAGGACGCCGCCTGGGCGAGCATGGTGGGCACGCTCTACGGCGGCGTGATCCTCGTCGGCTTCGCGCTCGAGCTCGGCGCGACGCCTTGGCACATCGGCGTGCTCGCCGCGATCCCGTTCCTCGCGCAGCTCGCCCAGCTGCCGGCGATCGCGCTCATCGAGCGGCTGCGCGAACGCCGCAAGATCGCAGTCACGGCGGTCAGCATCTCTCGCCTCATCATCGCCGCGCTCGCCCTCATCGCGCTGATCCCCGACCGGCAGGCCGCGCTTCATACGCTGCTCGCAGCACAGGTGCTCATCACCGTATTCGGCTCGATCGGCGGCTGCTCGCTCAACTCCTGGCTGCACCAGCTTCTCGCACGCGACGGGCTGGGCGCGCTCTTTTCGCGCCGCCTTTTCTGGTCGACGGTGCTCGCCTCCGCGGGCGCGCTGAGCGCGGGCTATCTGGTGCAGCACTGGCGCGGCGCCGAGCGGCTGCACGCGTATGCGCTGTCGTTCCTCGCCGCCGGCATGGTCGGCTTCGTCAGCAGCTACTACCTCGCCACGGTGCCCGAGCCCGTCATGGTCCGCACCGGACCGCCGACGCCGCTCGGCGCGATGCTCGGGGAACCGTTTCGCGATGCGAACTTCCGGCGGGTGATCGTGTTCATGGCGTCGTGGAACTTCGCCTCGAACCTTGCCGGGCCCTTTGTCACCGTCTATCTGCTCCAGCAGCTCGGCTACGGCATGGGCAGGGTAACGACGCTCTGGATCGCAAGCCAGATCGCCAATGCGCTGACCATGTATCTCTGGGGTCGGATTTCCGACCGGCTCTCGAACAAGGGCATCCTCGCCGTCGCGCTGCCCGCCTACTTCGGCAGCCTGATCGCGCTGCCTTTCACCGTCATTCCGCATCCGCACAGCCTGACGCTGCCGCTCCTCTACCTCATCCATGTGCTGATGGGCACGGCCGCCGGCGGCATCGCGCTCGCGACCGGCAACCTCGGCCTCAAGCTCGCGCCGCAGGGCCGCGGCACCGCCTACCTCGGCACTGTCGGCCTCGCCGGGGCGACGGCCGGCGGACTCGCGGCGATCGCGGGCGGCGTGCTCGCCGACTGGTTCGCGACGCGCGAGCTCTCGGTGTTCTTGCACTTCACCTCCGCATCGGCGGCGCACGAGCTCGTCGCCATGAGCTTTCGCCACTGGGAGTTCCTGTTCGCACTTTCCTTCCTGTGCGGCGGCTACGTGCTGCACGCGCTCTCGCGCATCCGCGAAGGCGCCGAGCACAGCGAGCGCGTCGTGGTGCAGGAATTCGTCGCCGAAGCGTCGCGCTCGCTCGCGCAGCTCTCGCCGATCGACGGCCTCAAGGATGTGCTGCTGATACCGCTCGGGCGGCTGCGCGACCGGCGATTGCGACCGCGATGAATTCGGGGTCAGGGCAACAATTAAGGAAGGGCGACGCGCCGACGAATTCCTAGCGCTTGCCTCTCGGCAATGGATCTCCGCCGGTTGAATACGCCGGCGGCGCATAGAAGTTGAGCGTACGCAGCGGCTTGCGCCCGCTGTTCTTGATTTCGTGTCGCTCGCCCTTGGCGATGAAGATCAACGTGCCGGGGACGAGCTTGTAGCGCCGACGCTTGACAAGCGCGTCACCGCGTCCCGCGACCACATAGAGCCACTGATCGGCGCCGCGATGGCGGTTGCGCGGATCGCCCTCGGCCTTTCCGGGAGCGATCACCATCTGCGCGGCCTGCGCGCGGGCATTTCCGCGAATCACGCGAAAGGATTTTTGAAGTCGAGCTGAGCGCGTTTCATTTGCGGTAAAGCATGCAACGAGCGCAAAGCCCGCAAGATGCGTTCCTCTTGCCACGGGCCGAGACCTAGCAGCCTGCCAGCGGCCGCCGCGCCAGGTCGCGGCGCGCGCCTTTGCGGTCGATCTCGCGCAGGGCGACGTCGTAGATGTCCTGCTTGTAGCGCACGGCGAGCTCGTACTCGTAGCCGGCGCGCGGCGTGAATTG
Source organism: Burkholderiales bacterium (assembly GCA_035689325.1). Taxonomy (GTDB): domain Bacteria; phylum Pseudomonadota; class Gammaproteobacteria; order Burkholderiales; family SG8-39; genus SCGC-AG-212-J23. The sequence continues at coordinate 12,625 of DASSLQ010000291.1, forward strand.
CGTGCCAACGCTGGTCGAGCGCGAGCCGGCCCAGAACGACGAGGTATCGAAGCTGACGACGAGATAGCTCGGCCGGCCCGCCGGCACACCGACATCCAGCGCGGGGCGATCGAGCGCCATCGTGCCCGCGTAGCGCGTGGCGCACTCGCCGTTCACTTCGTGCACGTGCAGCGCGGCGCGCACGCCACTTTGCATCTGCGTCGCCACGTGGACATTTTTCGGCCCGTCGTTCGGATAGGTCTTCAAACCCGAGCAGCCTGCGGCGAGCACCACGGCGGCGAGCGCGACCAGGAGCTGCGGGCTCATCGCTTGGTGAGATCCGGACAGCCGACGTTCTGCCCGGTCGCCCAGCCGCTGACAGCGCGAATCAGCGTATCGGCGCCGATGCTCGGCGCATAGATATCGATGCGCGTGCGGCTGCGGTCGAGCGGCGTCGCGTCAGCGACGAGGTAGTAGTCGCCGCCCTCGGGCGGCTTGCCCGGGACGATGACGTTGCCCTTGAGCGAACGCTGTACATGCAGCTCGGCTTTCTTTTCGCTCACCAGCACGGTGGGCTTATATGTCGTCAGGATGTTGATGTTGCTGGTGGAGCTCGTTTCCACCGTGCGCACCGACACGTTCAGGCACTCGGGCGCCTTTGCCTGAAAGGTCTTCGCGATGTCGCGCAACGGACGGTTGGCTTCGAACGTCTGGACCTTGCCGAACGACGCCGTCGGAACGTACTGCCGGAATTCCTCGGCGTTCTGCGGATGCTGGGCGCAGGCGGCAAGCAACGCCATGCCGGGCGCAAGGATCCTCCAGTTCATTTCATCCCCTTCCTTCTTATTAGGCAGGCGGCACCTTATGCCGATGACCGCCGCACCGCAAATTAATGCGTCACGATTTCAGAAATTGCCGTTACCGACGGCGCAACCGCGGCAGATCGAAGGCTTCATAGGCGTCGTTGTTCCAGATGCGCGCGACGCCCTCCTTCGCCATGTTGCCGAAATTGAGGCGGTCGGGTCGCGGCCGTAAGTATTTTCCTGTCAATGAAACTACGCGGAACAGCGATTGCATAGCTCGTGCCGTCTTTTCACGGAGAGGATTGACATGGAACGCATCGAGAAAAGCATCGAAGTGCGCTGCCCGGTTCGGACGGTATACAACCAGTGGACGCAATTCGAGGAGTTTCCCAAGTTCATGAGCGGCGTAAAGGAAGTGAAGCAGCTTGACGACACGCACCAGCACTGGCGCGCGGAGATCTGGGGCAAGGACAAGGAGTGGGACGCCGAGCTCTTCGAGCAGGTGCCCGATCAGCGCATCGCCTGGCGAAGCACCACGCCCGACACGCCCAACGCCGGCAGCGTGCGATTTGAGCCGCTCGGTCCGGATCGCACGCGCGTCAATCTCACCATGGAATACGACCCGGAGGGCATGGTCGAGAACGTCGGCGATGCGCTCGGCATCTTCTCGCACCGCGTGCAGACCACCGTCGAGCAGTTCAAGAAATTCATCGAGAGCCGCGGCGCCGAGACCGGCGCCTGGCGCGGCGAGGTGCACGGCGGCCAGAAGACTTCCGGCTAGCGGCTCGCCTCGGCCGCGCCGTCGAGGCAGCCTTTCATGTAGTCGCGCCGATCGTCGCCCGCCAAGCGGCGGCCATCGGCGCGGCGCGCGCAGTTCTCCTGCTGCTCGCGCTCCGAAGTCTGCTCGACCCCAGCCTCGCCTTTCTCGCACTGGGTCATGAAGCCGCGGCGCTCCGCGCCCTCGAGTCCGCGCGCGCGCGCATTGCACTCCTCGTGCAGGCGCTGGCGCGCGCTCAGCTTGCGCGGGCTGCCGTCGCCGTTTAGGCAACTCGTCATGAAATGATTGCGTGCCGCGCCGGCCAGCTGTTTCTCCTTCGCCTGCGTATTGCACGCCTTCATGCGCTGCTGGGCCGGCGTGAGCTCGCGCGCTGCCGCCACACTGGCAACGAGCATGAGAACGATGGCGATCGGCCGGGCTGCGCAAGTCACGGATAGCAAAGGGTTCAGCAAAAACGGGACCCACGCAGGTCCGCGCACTATTGCATCGCGCGCCGCGCGCCGCGCACAATTGGCGTCAGGGGGAAGTCGCGCTGCCGGATCTTTATCTGAGGACGCTACAGCGCGCCGCGGAGATCGTCGGCGGCGAGCAGGCGCTTGCGCTGCACCTCAAAGTCACGCCGAGCCATCTCGCGCTGTGGCTCAAAGGCCTGGAAGAGCCGACCACCGAAGCGTTCCTGCGGGCAGTGGACCTCGTATCCGAGCACGCGATCGCGCAGCTGCCGCAGTCGCGGCGGCGAGTACCGGGACTGCCGGAAATCGACTAAGCGGCGAGGCGCTCGTCGAAGCGCCGGCGGCGCGGATGCGCTCGCGTGCGGGCCGGCGCTTCGTACATCGCGCGCAGCCGCATCACGAAGAGCTCCACGCTGGCGCGCTCGGGACGCTCGAAGCCGGCGATCCAGCGATAGACGAGGCGCGGATCGACTCCGAGCAGATTGGCGACGCCGAGCACGGTCCCCAGGGTCTGCGAGGCACGGATGAGCAGTTGGGTGAACTCGTACATGGCGTGCACAAAATGTAATCGCCGGTCCCGGCGCGCGCCATGCGGGTTCGTGCAAAACTTCCTAAAACGCAGCAATTATTTGCGTTCCTTAATACGACTTGGGAAGGCCGAGTACCCGCTCGGCGACGTAGCAGAGGATGAGCTGGGGCGTGATCGGCGCGATGCGCCCGAGAAGCGCCTCGCGCAAATAGCGCTCGACGTGGTATTCGGCGGCGTAGCCGTAGCCGCCGTGGGTCATCACCGCCTGCTGGCAGGCATCGAAAGCCGCCTCGCCTGCCAAATATTTCGCACTATTCGCCTCCGCGCCGCAGCTCTTGCCCGCGTCGTAGAGCCAGGCGGCCTTGCAGACCATGAGGCCCGCGGCCTCGAGCGCCATCCAGTTCGCGGCGAGCGGATGCTGGATCGCCTGGTTCTGGCCGATCGGGCGGTCGAACACGATGCGCTCCCTCGCATACTTCGCCGCCCGCTTCACCGCGCAGCGCCCCAGTCCGACGAGCTCCGCGGCGATCAGGATGCGCTCGGGATTCATGCCGTGCAGGATGTACTCGAAGCCCTTGCCCTCCTCGCCGATGCGATCGCGCTCCGGCACGGGCAGCGCGTCGAAGAACACCTGGTTCGAGTCGACCGCATGGCGGCCCATCTTGTCGATTTCGCGCACCTCGACATGGCGACGATCCAGATCCGTATAGAAGAGCGTGAGTCCCGCCTGCGCGCGCGCAAGCAGCAGCACCTTCTCGGCAATCTGCGCGGTCGAGATCCAGACCTTCTGCCCCGAGACCAGGTACTCGCCGCCGCGCTTTTCCGCGCGCGTTTTCAGATTGCGCGTATTGAGCCCGGTGTTGGGCTCGGTGACCGCGAAGCAGGCGCGCTCCTTGCCCGCAATGAGCGGCGGCAGCCACCGGCGCTTCTGTTCTTCCGTGCCGAAGACCACCACCGGATTGAGGCCGAAGATATTCATGTGCACCGCGGAGCAGCCGGAGAAACCGGCGCCGGACTCGGCAATCGCCTGCATCATCACGGCGGCCTCGCTTATGCCGAGACCCGCGCCACCGTACGCTTCCGGCATCGCGATGCCGAGCCAGCCATCGCGCGCGCACGCCTGGTGCAAATCGGCCGGAAACTCGCCGCTTTTGTCATGCGCGAGCCAGTAGTCGTCGCCGAAGCGCTCGCACAGCTTGGCGATCGCCTCGCGTATCCGTTCCTGTTCCGGAGTAAGCGCGAAATCCATCTAAATGGTGACAGTCACCATTTTCAAACCACGCCCTTTCTCCTGAACTCGGCGATCTCGCCGTCATCGAAGCCGAGCTCTACCAGGATCTCGCGCGAATGCTCGCCCAGTTGCGGCGTGCGCCGCGCGATGGCGCCGCCGCGCCGGCCGTTGGCCCATACCGGGAACTTGGCGTAACCCCGCTCGGCAGCGGCTCGCTCCGCGAGCTGCGGATGGGCCGCCGCCTCGCCCGGGGTCACGCAGAGATCCACCGGCACGTCATGCTCCTCGAGCAGGCGCTGCCATTCGGCCGCCGTCTTGCGGCGGAAGATTGTTTCCAGCGTCGCGGACAGCGCATCGCCATTCGCGCGGCGCTTCTCGTCCGTCGCGAAGCGCGCATCGGCGAGCTCGGGCACGAGCCGCACGAAGTTCTCCCAGAAGTGCTCCTCCAGGATGCCGAGCGTAAGGCGCTTGCCGTCGGCGGTCTCGAAGACATCGTTCACCGGGAAGAGGTGCGCACGCGCGTCGACATCGCGATCCAGGCTGTGACGCATCGCGCACAGGAAGAAGGCCGCCTCGAACAGCGACAAATCCAGATACGCGCCCTTGCCTTCGCGCAGCGCCGCGAGCACGGCGATCGCGGCGAAGGCGCCGCCCGCCATGTCGGCGATCGGCAGCGACGAGCGGGCGGGGGCTTTGAGCCACTGGCCGGGGAAGGCGAGCCCGCCCGCCGCGGCGACGTAGTTGACATCGTGCCCCGGCCGCTCGCGCCACGGGCCGGTCTGGCCGTAGCCGGAGATCGAGCAGTAGACGAGCCTGCCGTTGTGCGCGCGCAGCGTCTCGTAATCGATACCAAGACGCTTCGCCACGCCGGGCCTGAAGCCTTCCACCGCCACGTGCGCGTGCGCGGCCAGCCGCGCCACGATATCCCCGGCCTCCGGGTCCTTGAGGTTGAGCGCGATGCTGCGCTTGTTGCGGTTCTCGGTCGCGAACTGCACCGGCACATACGAGCGCCCGGGATCGCCGCGCGGCGGCTCGACCTTGATCACATCGGCGCCCAGGTCAGCGAGGATGGCGGAGGCGAACGGACCCGGCACGAACATCGAGAAATCGACGACCCGCACGCCGGCGAGCGGCAGCCACGGCTCAGCCATGTTCTTACGTCAGGCCTGCCTTGGCGCGCTTGGCGGCAAGGCGCTCGCGGCTCTTTGCCGTGTCGACCACGAAGCGTACGTGCCTGCCGCGCCCGACCTGCTCGAGCGGGTCGCTGACAGTGAATTCGAAGGTCACCTTGCGCCGGTCGAGCTCGACGATCTTCACATCGACCGTGACCTTCAGGCCGAGCGGCGTCGCGGCGAGATGGTCGATCGAGACATGCGCGCCTACCGAGTCCTCGCCCGGATCGAGATGCTGCAGCAGGAAATCGCGGCACGTGTACTCGACGTCGCTCACCATGCGCGGCGTCGCGTACACCATGCCCTCCTTGCCCATGAAGCCGATGCAGCGGCTCTCGTCCACCGTGACCTCCCGCCGGGTGGAAAGACCTGCGGCGAGGCTCGCCTTCATGGCGCCTTGTAGCCGGCGCGCTCGATCGCGCGCCTGAATTCCGCCGGCCCGGCCTTCGCCGGATCGTAAGTGACGCGAGCGCGACCCTGCTCTAGCGAGACGTCGACTTCCGCGACACCCGCGACGCCGTAGAGCATGCGCGTCACGCTTTTTGCGCAGCCCTGGCAGTCCATGCCTTCGACTTTCAGGTCAACGGTTTCCATGCGGGCGATTGTGCCACTTTCCAACCCGGCTTGACCTTGACATCATGGGAAGGTCGAACCTTTGCATTATCCGCCAACCGCCATGCCAAGCACCTCCGCCCTGCCTCCGCAGCGACTGAAGATCGGCCAGGCCGCCGCCGCGGCCGGGCTGTCGGCGAAGATGGTGCGCCACTACGAAGCGATCGGACTGCTGCCGCGCGCAACGCGCACCACCTACTCGAATTACCGCCTCTACGGTCCGAACGACGTGCACACGATGCGCTTCGTTCGCCGCGCCCGATCCCTCGGCTTCTCGATGGCCGAAATCAAGGAGCTGCTTGGCCTGTGGCGCAACCGCGCGCGCTCCAGTGCCGCGGTGAAGCGCATCGCCGGCAAGCACGCCGAAGATCTCAGGCAAAGGATCGCCGAGCTCGAGGGCATGGTCGAGACGCTCGAGCACCTGATGCGCCATTGCCACGGCGATCATCGCCCGGAGTGCCCGATTCTCGACGAACTGGGACGGGCTTGACCCTCCTGCGCGCGAAGACCTGAATATGGCTACCGACCCAGTCTGCGGCATGCAGGTCGATCCGGCGAAGCCGGGCGCGACCGCAGTACAGGGCGGCAAGACGTACTACTTCTGCTGCCAGCACTGCGCCGCGCGCTTTCGCGCCGAACCCGCCAGATTTCTGCAGCCGGCGACCGATCCCGTGTGCGGCATGAAAGTCCAACCGGCGAACGCCGCCGCGGAGATCGAACACGGCGGCCGCACGTATTACTTCTGCAGCAAGCACTGCGCCGAACAGTTCAACGCCGCTCCGGCCCGCTACACCAGCAAGGCGGCGCCTATTCCGGCGCCTGTGGGCGCGAAGTACACCTGTCCAATGCACCCGGAGATCGTGCGCGACGGTCCGGGCTCATGCCCGAAATGCGGCATGGCGCTCGTGCCGCTGGCGGGCGCACAACAAGACAACACCGAGCTTCGCGATCTCACGCGCCGCTTCTGGCTGAGCGCCGCGTTGAGCGTTCCGCTGGTTCTCATCGCGATGGCGCCCATGATCGGGGTCTCGCTCGGCCTTGCCCCCGCGGCGCGCGGCTACGTCGAGCTGCTGCTCGCGACGCCCGTGGTCCTCTGGGGCGGCTGGCCTTTCTTCCACAAATTCTGGCTCTCGCTCGAGAACCGCAGCCCCAACATGTACACCCTGATCGGGCTCGGCGTCGGTCTCGCCTACGTTTACAGCCTTGCCGCGGTGCTCGCACCCGGCTTGTTCCCGCCCGAGATGCGCGAGCACGACGGCACGGTCGGGACCTACTTTGAGGCGGGCGCGGTGATCGTCACCCTGGTGATGCTCGGCGAAGTGCTGCAGCTGCGCGCGATAGGCAAGACGAGCCAGGCGGTGCGCGCGCTGCTCGAGCTGGCGCCGAACACCGCGCGGCGCATCGAAGCCGACGGGCGCGAAGTGGAGGTGCCGCTCAGCGACGTGCATGTCGGCGAGCGCCTGCGCGTGCGCCCGGGAGAGAAGGTGCCCGTTGATGGCGTTGTCGTCGAAGGCGCATCGAGCGTCGATGAATCGATGGTCACCGGTGAGTCGGTTCCAGTGGCGAAGAAGCCGGGCGAGCGCGTCACGGGCGCGACGATCAACGGCAGCGGCACGCTTGTCATCCGTGCCGCGGCCGTCGGCGCCGACACGCTGCTTGCGCGCATCGTGCACATGGTCGGCGAGGCGCAGCGCACGCGCGCGCCGGTGCAGCGCCTTGCCGACAGCGTCGCCACCTATTTCGTGCAGACCGTGATCGCGATCGCCGTAATCACCGCGATCGTCTGGTGGTGGACAGGTCCCGCGCCGACCTATGCGGTGGTGAACGCGGTGGCGGTGCTCATCATCGCCTGTCCGTGCGCGCTCGGACTCGCGACGCCGATCTCGATCACCGTGGCGATGGGCCAAGGGGCGCTCAACGGCATCCTCTTCCGCAATGCCGAGGCCGTGGAGAAGTTGCGCGAGATCGACACGCTCGTCGTCGATAAGACCGGAACGCTCACCGTGGGGCGGCCGCAGCTCGTGGAGGTGTCTGTCGAGCCGGGCCTCGACGAGCGCGAAGCGCTCGGCCTCATCGCCAGCGTCGAGCGCGCGAGCGAGCATCCGCTCGCCCAGGCGATCGTCAAAGGCGCCGAGGAGCGTGGCGCTCGCTTGCAGCCGGTAGCGAACTTCGAATCGCTCACCGGGCAGGGCGTACGCGGCAAGGTCGGCGGCCGCACCGTTGCGGTGGGCAACCGACGACTGATGGAGACGCTCGGCACCTTGTCGCCGGCGTTTGCCGAGAAGGCCGACGCGCTGCGTGCGCAGGGCAAGACCGCGATGTTCGCCGCCATCGATCGAAAGATCTGTGCGCTCATTGCCGTCGCGGATCCAATCAAGGAAACGACCGCTGAGGCCGTGCACGCCTTGCAAGCAGAGGGAGTGCGCATCGTCATGCTCTCGGGCGATGCGCGCGCGACTGCAGAGGCCGTCGGCCGGCAGCTTGGCATCGACGAAGTCATCGCCGAGGTGCTACCCGAACAGAAGGTGGAGAAGGTGAAGGCGCTGCAGGCGCAGGGCCGGACGGTGGCCATGGCGGGCGACGGCATCAACGATGCGCCGGCGCTCGCGCAAGCACACGTCGGTATCGCGATGGGCACGGGAACCGACGTTGCGATCGAGAGCGCGGGGGTTACCCTCGTGAAGGGCGATCTGCGCGGCGTCACCAAGGCGATTCGGCTGTCGCGCGCCACCATGCGCAACGTGAAGCAGAATCTGTTCTTCGCCTTTGTCTACAACGCGCTCGGGGTGCCGATCGCGGCGGGCGTGCTTTATCCCTTCTTCGGCGTCTTGCTGTCTCCGATCTTCGCCGGCGCGGCCATGGCGATGAGCTCAGTATCCGTCGTCAGCAACGCGCTGCGCCTGCGGCGGGTGAAGCTGTAGCCGCCCGCCGGCCGGCATCAGTCGGGTGTCCGTGCAGCGCCCGGGCCCGTAATGATCCACAGGCCACACGGCTGCTCGTAGAAAGCGGGGCCCGTGCCGGAGCAAAGCCGTCGAGCAGCGCGCCCCGGAGCGCATTCTCCGCAGCGGCTTCAGTGCACAGCTAGCCCTACCGCGAGAAGCGCCCTTGACCCAAATCAAGCTGTCGCCGCGGGAAAGCGCCAAGCTGGCACATGGCTGCGGCAATGCGCTGGCGTCTGGTGTTGGTCGGTGCGCTCTTCGTCTTCGCGCAACTCGCGCTGGCAGCGCAGAATTGTGTGCTCGGCGGTCGTGTGCATGGCGATGCGTCAGTCGAGGCGCAATGCGCAACGTTGCCGATGGACGGTGGCGTGTGCTACATGCATTGCGTCGCGCCGGACCAGAGCGTTGCGACGCCCGATCAGCACTTCACCGCGATCGCGGCTTCGCCCGCGCGCAAACCGCTCGACTTCACGCTGAACGCGAGCCGCGCGCCCGCGCACACGCTGTGCGACGCGCGCCTGCACGTTCCGCGTTCGCTACAGGTTCTCTACTGCAGCTATCAGGCGTAAGCCGCTCGCCGTAGTCCCGTGGCGCCGCGCATGGAGCGCGGCAAACGCAACGCTTACGTACAGAGGATCACCATGAAACCGCTGAAACTCATCGCCATCGCCATCACCGCAGCCGCCGTTGCCGGTCCCGCGTTTGCCAGCGGCGACGCCGCGCAACTCGCCGCGCAAAAGCGCGCCTACGAAAGAGCCTTTCCCCAAAAAGCGCTCGCCGGTTCCACCGGGCCGCAAGGCCAAGTCGGCCCGACGACGACTCTGCCTGCGGCGATCAACCGCAACCTCGGCCATCCAGCCGAGAGAATCCGTCGCTAGAGCGCAGGCGCGGGAACAAGAGCCCGGCGCAGGCCGGGCTTTTCTTATGTCGTGAAGAGCGCGATCAGCTTCTGCACGAGCACCCGTTGCGCCTCGGGGCAACAGTCAGACCAGGCCGCGAGATAACCGGCGAAGCTCTCTTGCGAAGCGTGGGCGAGGTTCAGGTAGCCGATCGACGTCAGGCCGCCGCCGTTGAATATCTCGTGCAGCGCCGTTGCCACCCGCTCGTCATCGGCACGCAGGTAAGGATCGCGCGCCATCGCCGCCGCGTGCTCGGCGTACCAGGCGGAAAACGTAGTCCCGGGCGGGAGTTGCCGATGCCCGTGGCTCAGCAGCGCCTGCGCGTATTGCCGGAACGCGGGCGCATAGCTGGCCCAGCCGCGATGCGGGGCCGCATGCTCCCACTGCGCAGCGAGCCGATCGAGCGCGATGAGCGACACCGCTTCGCACACCGCCTCCTCGAACCATTGATGCGGCCGCTCTCCAGGGACGGCGCCGATGTCTCGCTGCTCGTAGTTGGAGACGATGTGGCAAAGCTCGTGCGAGAACTGGTAGGCGAACTGGTCCCAGCGCGCGTCATGCACGTTGAGCAGCACTTGATACGAACCATCGGCCGTCTTCTCGGCGAGAACGCGCGGTCCCAGCGCGCTCGGCCGCACCACGATCCGTGCCGCCGCGTGCTGTGGGAAGTCGGGCAGCAGTACGTCGGCGACGGAGCGCAGAACTACCTCGATGTCCTGCACGCTCGCTGCGCCCCAGTCGCCAGGCTGTACACGGATCGAGCCTTGCGCCTGCGCGCTAGCGCAGACCAAGGCGAGCGCGGCGAGCACAACGATGCGACGAAAGATCCCCACGCCGCCTGCAGAGCAAACCGTAAGCCACCCCTCGATTTCGCTAAGTGCTTGAAGCGGCTGCGTATGGCGCGAACGCGAGCGCGCCGGCATAGTGCGCTTGGGCCGCGCAGCGCCTGAATGCGGTGCATGCAACGCTATGATTGACGTACGTCAAACGTGCCGATGCGCCTGCTGTCATCCTCTGCCTCAATGATTCGCTCGCGCCGCTCGTCGCCCGCTGCTGCACTCGCCGCTCTCGCGGCGATGCTGTTCCTGCAAGCAGCAATCGCGTTTGCGTCCTGCGAGCAACCCGACCACCGCACTGGGGTGGTGCCGATGCACGAGATGGCCGACTGCGACATGCCGCTCGATTCGGCGACGCTGTGCCTTGCGAAGACGCACAACGAGGACCAGGCGCTCGGCAAGACGCAGGCCGGCGTTCCGGACCTCGCTGCGCCGGCAGCGGCCGTTCGCAACTGGCAGCCGACGGTGCGTCCGCTCGCGCGCGTCGAGCGCATCGTGCCGACCGCGTCGTCGCCGCCCCCGCGCATCCTGTTCCAGTCCTTCCTGCTTTAGCGGTCGCTCCGCCCGCCCGGGCGCACTGATTCATCGCGATAGCGAATGAACGGCTCGCGTGCGTACGCGCGCGAGGACTTGGACTGGAGTGACGACCGATGACGAAGTGGAACCAAGCAGTGGCAGTGGCGCTCGCGCTGGGCGCGGGCACGCCGCCGGCGCTCGCGCAGGCCGGCGCCGATCCGCAGCTCGCCGCGCTGCTGAGCGAGGCCGGCGAGCGCAACCCTGAGGTCCAGGCAGCGCGGCGCGAGTTGCAGGCGGCGCATCACCGCATCGAGCCTGCCGCTGCGCTCGACGATCCGATGCTCGAGGCGGGCCTGGTCAACGTGCCGGTGCCTTCGCTCAGCCTCAACCGCGAGGACATGACGATGAAGATGATCGGCATCACGCAGCGCCTGCCTTACCCGGGCAAGCGGGCGCTGCGGCGCGAGGTCGCCGAGAAAGAAGTCGATGCGGTGGACAACAACCTGCGCGAGCTCGTGAACAAGGTGCGCCGCGACGTCAAGGTGGCGTACTACGACCTCGCGCTCGTTGATGAATCGCAGCGGCTGGCGCAGAAGAACCTGCAGGTGCTCGAGCAGCTCTCCTCCATCGCCGAGTCGCGCTACTCGGTAGGCCAGACGAGCCAGGCCGACGTGTTCAAGGCGCAGACGCAGCGCGCGCGCATGCAGGAGGAGCTGCTCAAGCTCGGTCGCGAGCGCCCGATGCTCGAGGCGGAGCTCGCGCGCGCGCTCGGCCGCACCGGCGCCGCGCCCGCCGTCGAGCCGGCGCCCCTCCGGCAGCAGGAAGCAATCCTCGACCTCGGCGAGCTGCGCGCCGCGGCGCGCGCCAAGCGGCCGCAGCTCCTCGCCCAGAAAAGCGTGATCGAGCGCAACGCAAAGGCACTCGACGCGGCGCGCAAGGACTACTACCCGGACTTCGACGTGCGCTTCTCCTACGGACAGCGCGACAGCTTCGAGGGCATGAAGCGCGACGACATGATCACGTTCACCATCGCCATCAATCTGCCGGTGTGGCGCGGCTCGAAGCGCGAGCCGCGGGTGGCGGAAGCCGAGGCGATGCGCGAGCAGGCCACGAGCATGTACGAGGCGAAGGCGAACGAGACCGACGCGATGCTGCGCCAGCAGGTCTCCGCCGCCGAGCAGTCGCTGAAGTCGGCGCGACTCTACGAGAGCGCGATCCTGCCGCAGGCGCGGCTCGCCGCCGACGCCTCGCTCAGCGCCTACCGCGTCGGCCGCGTCGACTTCTTCACCCTGCTCGACAGCCAGATGACCGTGTTCAACGCCGAGACCGGCTATGCCGCGACGCTCGCGAGCCGCAGCAAGGCGCTCGCGGAGATCGAGCTGCTGACCGGCGAGGAGATCTCCCGATGAGAACCGCCGCATGGATCGCCGCTGCCGCAATGCTCGCCGGGGGCGCGCTCGCCGCCGGTTATTGGCTCGGCACGCGTTCGCCAGCGCACGCGCCGCAGGCGGCCGGCCAAGGCGCGAGCGCGCCGCAATCCGGTCGCAAGCTCCTTTACTACCGCAATCCCATGGGATTGCCGGACACCTCGCCTGTGCCGAAGAAGGACCCGATGGGCATGGACTACATCCCGGTCTACGAAGGCGAGGAGCAGGTGCCGAGCGCGCCGCCGGGAACGGTGAAGATCAGCACCGACAAGGTCCAGCTCCTTGGCGTGCGCACCGAGCCGGCGGCGGAGCGCCGGCTCACGCGCACCGTGCGCGCAGTGGGCACTGTCCAGCCGAACGAGCGCAATCTCTACAAGGTCGCGCCACGCTTCGAGGGCTGGATCCAGACGCTGCACGTCAATACGACCGGCCAGGCGGTAGCGCGCGGGCAGGTGCTGATGGAGGTGTACAGCCCTGATCTCGTCGCCGCGCAGGAGGAGTACCTGATTGCGCGACGCGGCGCGCACGATCTCGCGGCGAGCGGCGCGGAGGCGCAGGCAACGATGCAGCGCCTTGCCGACGGCGTGCTGCGGCGGCTGCGCAACTGGGACATCTCGGAGCGCGAGCTAGAGCGCCTCGTTGCAACCGGCCAGCCGCAGCGCCTCCTCGCGTATCGGTCGCCCGCGAGCGGGGTAGTGCTGCAGAAGCCCGGCGTGCAGGGCATGCGCTTCATGCCGGGCGACGTGCTCTTCGAGATCGCCGACCTTTCCTCGGTATGGCTGATCGCCGAGGTATCAGAGCAGGACCTCGGCCTCGTCCGCGTCGGACAGCCGGCGAAAGCGCGCTTTGCCGCCTATGCCGGCCGCGAGTTCACTGGAAAGGTTCTGTTCATCTATCCGGCGCTCGAGGCAGCGACACGCACTGCGCGCATACGCATCGAGATGCCGAATCCGCAGGGGCTGCTCAAGCCCGCCATGTACGCCGACGCGGAGCTTGCCGGGGGCGCGGACCGCAAGGTGCTCGCCGTGCCCGATTCTGCGGTGCTCGACAGCGGCACGCGGCAGCTCGTCCTCGTACAGCGCGGGCCGGGCGTGTTCGAGCCGCGCGAAGTGAAGGTCGGGCTGCGTGCCGACGGCTACATCGAAGTGAAGGAAGGCGTGCAGCCCGGTGAGGACGTCGTGGTACGCGCGAACTTCCTGATCGACGCCGAAAGCAACCTCAAGGCGGCGCTCGGCGCGTTCGGTGGCGCCGCTGCCTCGGCGGCCGTGCAGACCCATCGCGCGCAAGGCACGGTTGCCGGGGTCGACAGCAAGGCAGGCACCATCGAAATCGAGCACGGCGCGATTGCCAGCCTGAACTGGCCCGCCATGACGATGGCGTTCAAGGCGAAGGACCGCGCGATGCTGGAGAGCGTGAAGCCGGGCGAGCGCGTGGAGTTCGAGCTCTCGGAGCACCCGCCCGGCGAGTTCGTGATCGAGCGCCTGGCACCGACGGCGCAGCCTTCCCCGCCCGGAGGCGCGCATTCGGGCCACGGAGGCTGACATGCTCGCTCGCATCATCGAGTGGTCGGCACGCAATGTCTTCCTCGTCCTGCTCGCGACATTCTGCGTCGCCGCCGCCGGGGTCTATGCGGTGCTGAAAACACCGGTGGACGCGATTCCGGATCTTTCCGACGTCCAGGTGATCATCTACACCGAGTACCCTGGGCAGGCGCCGCAGGTGATCGAGGATCAGGTCACCTACCCGCTCAGCAGCGCGATGCTCGCGGTGCCCAGGTCGAAGGTGGTGCGCGGCCTGTCGGTCTTCGGCGCCTCGTTCGTCTACATCATTTTCGAGGACGGCACGGATATCTACTGGGCGCGCTCGCGCGTGCTCGAGTACCTGAACTATGCTTCGAGCCGGCTGCCTGCCGGCGTCAGCGCCACGCTCGGTCCTGATGCGACCGGCGTCGGCTGGGTGTATCAGTACGCGCTGCTCGCGAAGAACAAGACGCTCGAGGAGCTGCGCTCGATCCAGGACTGGTTCGTGCGCTACCAGCTCACCAAGGCGCAGGGCGTCTCGGAGATCGCCGCGGTCGGCGGCTTCGCGCGCCAGTACCAGGTGACGGTGAATCCGCGCCTGCTGCAGGCGTACGGCGTGCCGCTCGGCCGCGTCATGCAGGTAATCCGCGAATCGAACCGCGACGTCGGCGGCCGCGTGGTCGAGATGGCCGAGACCGAGTACGTGGTGCGCGGGCGGGGCTATCTGCGCGGCATCGGCGACCTCGAGAGCCTGGTGGTGAAGGCCGAAGGCGGCACGCCGGTGCTGGTGCGCGACATCGCGCGCGTCGAGCTCGTGCCGGAAGAGCGCCGCGGCATCGCGGAGCTCAACGGCGAAGGCGAGGTCGTCGGCGGCATTGCCGTCGCACGCTACGGCCAGAACGCGCAGGACGTGATCCACAACGTGAAGGCGAAGCTCGGCGAGATCGCGAGCGGCTTGCCGCAGGGCGTCTCGATCCAGGCCGTGTACGACCGCTCGGAGCTGATCCACCGCGCGATCGCCAATCTCAACCGGACGCTGATCGAGGAAAGCCTGATCGTCGCCGCAGTGTGCATCGTGTTTCTGTTCCACGCGCGCAGCGCGCTGGTCGCGATCGTGATGCTGCCGATCGGGGTGCTGATCTCGTTCATCGTCATGCGCGCCATCGGCCTCAACTCGAACATCATGAGCCTCGGCGGCATCGCCATCGCCATCGGCGCGATGGTCGACGCTGCGATCGTGATGATCGAGAACGCGCACAAGCACCTCGAGCGGGGCACGGCCGGGATGCCGCGGCTGCCGGCGATCATCGCCGCCTGCCGCGAAGTGGGCCCGGCCCTGTTCTTCAGCCTGCTGATCATCACCGCGTCGTTCCTGCCGGTGTTCACGCTGGAAGCGCAGGAAGGCCGCATGTTCAGCCCGCTCGCCTACACCAAGACGTTCGCCATGGCCGCAGCGGCGCTGCTCTCCATCACGCTCGTGCCGGTGCTGATGCTGCTCTTCATCCGCGGGCGCATCCCGCCCGAGCACAAGAACCCGCTGGTGCGCGCGCTTATCTTCGCCTATCGGCCGCTGCTCGACGCGGCGCTGCGATGGAGGAAGCTCACCATCGCCGGCGCCATCGGCGTGCTCGCGCTCAGCGCATATCCGGCCCTGCGGCTGGGCACGGAGTTCATGCCGACGCTGAACGAGGGCACGCTGCTCTACATGCCCTCGACGCTGCCGTCGCTCTCGGTGACGAAGGCCGCGGAGATCCTGCAGACGCAGGACCGCATCATCCGCGGCTTCCCCGAAGTGGCGTCGGTCTTCGGCAAGGCGGGCCGCGCCAACACGGCCACCGATCCGGCGCCGACCGAGATGTTCGAGACGGTGATCAACCTGAAGCCCGAGGCCGAATGGCGGCCCGGCATGACGATGGATCGGCTGATCGCAGAGATGGACGCCGCGCTGCAGTTCCCCGGCATCGCCAATGCCTGGACCATGCCGATCAAGGCAAGGATCGACATGCTGTCGACCGGCATCCGCACGCCGATCGGCATCAAGGTGTACGGCAAGGATCTCGCCGGCATCGAGCGCGTGGCGCGCGAAGTGGAAGCGGTGGTGAAGAAGGTGCCCGGCACGACGAGCGCGTACGCCGAACGCCTCACTGGCGGCTACTACATCGACATCGAGCCCGACCGCATGGCGCTCGCGCGCTACGGCCTGACCGTCGGCGACCTGCAGGAAGTGATCGGCATCGCGCTCGGCGGCGACATGATCACGACCATGGTGGAAGGACTCGAGCGCTACAGCGTCGTGGTGCGCTACCCGCGCGACTTCAGGAGCGATCCCGAAGCGATCGCGCGCCAGGTGCTCGTGCCGGTCGCCGGCATGGCGCCGGCAGCGGCCGGCGCCGGCGCGACCATGGGCGAGCCGCGCGCGGCAAAGGCGCTGAGCGCGGCGATGGTGCCGCTCGGGCAGCTCGCCCGAGTGAACCTCACGCGGGGCCCGCCGAGCATCCGCACCGAAAATGCGCTGCTCGCCGCCTACATCTATGTCGACATCCGTGATCGCGATATCGGCAGCTACGTCGCCGACGCACAAAGCGCGGTGCGCGCGCAGGTGAGCTTTCCGCCCGGCTACTTCGTGGCCTGGAGCGGCCAGTTCGAATACATGGAGCGTGCCAAGGCGAAGCTGCAGATCGTCGTGCCGCTGACGCTGCTCCTGATCTTCGTGCTCCTCTACCTCAACTTCCGGCGGCTCAGCGAAACGCTCATCGTCATGCTGTCGGTGCCGTTCTCGCTCGTCGGCGGCGTCTGGCTCATGTACCTCCTCGGCTACAACCTGAGCGTGGCCGCCGCCGTCGGGTTCATTGCGCTTGCCGGCGTCGCCGCCGAGATCGGCGTGGTCATCCTCATCTACATCGACCACGCGCGGCGCACGAGCGCGAACCTCGAGCAGGCGATCGTGCAGGGCGCGCTCATGCGCGTGCGCCCGATCATGATGACGGTGGCCGCGATCATCGGCGGGCTGCTGCCGATCATGTGGGGCAGCGGCACGGGCTCGGAAGTCATGCGCCGTATCGCCGCGCCGATGGTCGGCGGCATGCTCTCGGTGACGGTGCTCGCGCTCCTCGTCATCCCCGCCCTCTACGCGGTCGTCAGACCCGCAACCCAGGAGATCGTTGAATGAAATGCACGTTGGCAGCCCTCGCCGTATCGCTCGCCATCACCGGCGCCCAGGCGCAGCCCGCCGGCATGGAGATGAAGGGCATGCAGATGGACAACGCGCCCTCCGCCCAGACGCAAACCAGCCACAAGGGCTCCGGCACGGTACAAAAGGTCGACCCCGCGAAGGGCACGGTGACCATCGCGCACGGTCCCGTGCCGTCGCTGAAATGGCCGGCGATGACGATGACCTTTGACGTGCAAGACAGGACGGCGCTCGCGAACGTCCACCCCGGCGCCGTGGTCCAATTCGAATTCGTGCAGCAGGCCTCGCACTACACGATCACGTCGATCCGCTGAGCGCGATCGGCACGGGTGGCGCTCGGCGCAAGGTTTATGCGCAACATGTATGAACGAAGCGCGCGCACCTGAGCCGTGGTATCGGGATGGAGCCGCGCGAGCGCTGATCCTGCGGCGCTACCTGCCTTGGCTCCTTGCTCTGAATCTCGCGTGGGAGATCGGCCAGCTGCCGCTGTACACGATATGGCGCGACCGGACTCCAAGCTACATCGCATTCGCGGTCGCGCATTGCACGGCAGGCGATATGCTCATTGGCGCCGCGGCGCTCGTGCTTGCGCTGCTCATCATCGGCGCCGGACCACCGGAGCGGTGGCAACTGCCGAAGATCGCGACGATCGCCACGCTCGCCAGCGTCGCCTATACGATCTTCAGCGAATGGGCAAATACGTCAGTGCGGCAGGGCTGGCAATACTCCGAGCTCATGCCGACGCTCGAGCTCGGCGGACTCGCGATCGGGCTGTCGCCGCTCGCGCAGTGGCTTGTGCTGCCGCCGCTTGCGCTGTATCTCGCGCGGCGCAGCGCGATCGCCGCTACTTGACCAGCAGCACCGGCAGGTCGGCGAGGTGCATCACCTTGTTCGCGACGGAGCCGATCCATTTCGACGGCGTGCCGACGGCGATCACGTCGCAGCCCGCCTTCTTCGCGTGCTTCACAATGGTGTCGGCGGGATCGCCCACCAGGATGCGCGCCTCGTAGCGCAGGCCGGCGCGATCGAGCAGCTTCTTCGCGTCCGCGAGCGCCTCCTCGCCCTCTTCCTGGTAGTAGCGCTCGATTTGCGCTTTGCCGACGACCTTGCCGACGCCGGGAAACCGCGGCACCGGCAGATGCACGGTGAGCAGCTCGATCTCCGGCTTCGCGCGGTACCAGTCGGCGTGCTCGATCACGCATTTCACGGCATCGAGCGAATGCGCCGAGCCGTCGACAGCGAGGAGGATCTTCATGGTGCGCGCATTCTACGCGGCATGGCGTGCTAGGCTGCCCGCATGTTCAAGCACCTTCTTCTGCCCACGGACGGCTCCGCCCTCGCGGCCAAAGGCGTGAGGTCTGGCGTGCGCCTCGCCAAGGCGCTCGGCGCGCGCGTCACGGGCGTTTACGTGATCGAGCCGTACCTGCCGCCGCTGATACCCGAGGGCACAGTGATGGTTGCGCCGGCATTCGATCCGCGCGATTACGAGAAGGCCGCCGAAGCGCAGGCGGCGAAGGCGCTTGCGCGGCTGGAGCGCGAAGCGCGCGCCGCGCACGTGCGCTGCGCGACGCAGTCCACCACGATGCCGCAGCCGTGGCAGGGGATCCTGAAGGTGGCGCGCGCGCGGAGCTGCGACGCCGTCGTCATCGCCTCGCACGGCCGCGGCGGCCTCGGCGGACTCATTCTCGGCAGCCAGACGGCGCGCGTGCTTGCGCACTCGAAAATCCCGGTCCTGGTTATCCGCTAGCGGGCTCGTCGGGCCGGGTGAAGCGGATGCCGGTCGACTTCAGGACCGCGGTGCCCCAGCGCGCCAGGCTTTAATAAGGTCGGCGCCGTCCCAATATAGCCCAACGTGAAATACAAGGACTATTACAAGATTCTCGGCGTCGAGCGCGGCGCGAGCGAGGAGGAGATCAAGAAGGCCTACCGCAAGCTTGCGCGCAAGTACCACCCGGACGTCTCCAAGGAGCAGAACGCCAAGGAGAAATTCCAGGAGGTGTCGGAAGCCTACGAGACGCTGCGCGACAAGGAAAAGCGCGCGGCCTACGACAGCCTCGGCAGCGGCTTTCGCCCCGGTCAGGATTTCCGCCCGCCGCCCGACTGGTTCGATCGATTCGGCTCGGGCCGTGCGGAAGACCTGCGCGACATCGATCTCTCGGATCTCTTCGAGCAGATGGGCATCTTCGGCCGCGCGGGCACGCGCCGCGGCGGCTTCGGCCGCAACGTGCCGATTCCGGGCGAGGACTACGAGTCGCCGGTGCGCATCACGCTGGAAGAGGCGGCGCGCGGCACCGAGCGCGAGTTCCAGCTCGACGGCAAGACGTTGCGCGCGCGCATCCCGAAGGGCGCGGTGGACGGCCAGCGCCTGCGCCTGCGCGGCAAGGGCGGGCCCGGCGTGAACGGCGGGCCGCCGGGAGACATTTACCTGCAGATCGTCCTCGAGCCGCACCGGCTCTTCAAGGCGCGTAGCCACGATCTGGAGATCGAGCTGCCGGTTGCGCCCTGGGAAGCCGCGCTTGGCGCGCAGGTGGAAGTGCCCACGCTGGAGGGCCGCGTGACGGTGAAGGTGCCGCCGGGATCCAAAGCCGGACAGAAGCTGCGCCTCGCCGGCAAGGGCCTGCCCAGGCCCGGCGGCAGCGCCGGCGATCTTTACGCGGTGCTCGACATCGTCGTGCCCGGCACGCTCACCGAGCGCGAGAAAAAACTCTACGAAGAGCTGCGCGCGGCGTCGCGCTTCAATCCGCGCCCGAACTTCAGCGGTTGACGCCGGAACGCTGATTGCTAGCTGTCCGTGACGCTGTACGAACGGAGACTGCAATGCCGCTAACCGAGCAACAGGCCGAGGAATTAAGCCGGATGGTCGAGACACGCCGCGATGCGTTGCTCGCGGAGCTGCGCGAGGACGCCGCACGCACGCGCGAGCAGCCCTACGCCGAACACGCCGGGCCGGCGCCCGATTCGGGCGACGAGTCGGTGGCCACGCTGATCGCCGATCTCGAGCAGGCCGACATGACGCGCGACCTCGACGAGTTTCGCGCGCTCGAAGCGGCGCGCGAGCGCATCGAGCAGGGCGGCTACGGCGAGTGCATCGACTGCGGCAACGACGTCGGCTACGAGCGGCTGAAGGCGTTTCCGGCGGCGCTGCGCTGCGTGCAATGCCAGGAGCGGCACGAGAAGACTTACGGCGGAAATCCCAAGCCCAGCCTTTAGTCGCCGATCGTCGTTCCCGCGCAAGCGGAAACCCAGAAACTTAAGAATTGGGCCCCCGCTTTCGCGCGGGCGATGTCAATTGCGCAATTTCGTTAAGGGGCGAAAACCAGGAAGTACTGGTTGTCGAGGAAGCTGTATTCCTCGGCGAGCCGAAAGCCCGCGGCGGCGAGCTCGGCCTTGACACGCTCGGGCGCCACACGCGCACGCGGCGGCGGACCCAGCTCGGCGTCGAGGGTGAAGTCGATGATGGCGACGCGGCCGCCAGGCTTGAGCCGGTTCTTCAGTCTTCCGAAATAGGCGCGCCGGTCGTCGATGTGATGGTAGACGTCGACCAGCAGCGCGAGGTCGACGGGCTCGGGGAGCCGCGCATCGTCGAGCGATGATTGCACCACGCGCACATTGGTGAGCTTCTCGCGCTGCGCGCGCTCGCCGAGGTGCTTCACCATGTCGGACTCGATGTCGGCGGCGTAGACCGTCGCCTTCGGCAGCATGCGTGCGAGACGCACGGTGAAGTAGCCGGTCCCCGCGCCGATGTCGGCGACGACCGCGTCGGGCTTGAGCGCAAGCCTTTCGATCACCTCGTGCGGCTTCTGCCAGGCGTCGCGGCGCGGATCGTCGAAGATCGGCGTCCAGCGCGTGGCGTCGCCGAACTGGTGCTGATGAGTCGCCGGGGCCTGCGCGCACGCGGCGCCCGCAAGCGCGGCGACAGCCAATAGCGCGAGGGTTGGTGCTAGTCTCACGGCCCTGTGGAGTCCCCTTCCACTGCTCGCCGGCCCTGGTCGCAGCACGTCGCGAACCTCGCGCGCGCGGCATTCTGGCTGGCGCTGCTCGCGATTGTACTCATGCAGATCTTCGGCGGCCGTGGCATAGATCGCAGTCGGGCGGCGCTGCTCGGGAAGTTCGAAGAGGAGCGCAAATCCCGCGTCATCGCCATGATCCACCGTCAGGAGAGCGCAAGCTTCCTCGGCGTGCCGGTGGCGGGCTCGATCAGCATCGACGATTCCGAAGCCGTGCTGCGCGCGATCCGCTTCACGCCGCCGGAGCAGCCGATCGACGTCATCCTGCACACGCCGGGGGGACTGGTGCTCGCCGCCGAGCAGATTGCCAAAGCGCTCATCGACCACAAGGGCAAGGTAACCGTGTTCGTGCCGCACTACGCAATGAGCGGTGGAACGCTCATCGCGCTGGCGGCGGACGAGATCGTGATGGATCCGAACGCCGTGCTCGGGCCGGTCGATCCGCAGATCGGCGACATGCCCGCGGCCTCGATCGTCAAGGTAGTGGAGCTGAAAGGCCCGAAGCAAGTCGGCGACGAGCTCCTCATCCTCGCCGACATGGCGCAGAAGGCGCGGCTGCAGGTGCTCGCGTTCGTCACGCAGGTGCTCGGCAAGCACATGGACCAGAAGCGCTCGCTGCAGGTCGCTACCGTGCTCACCGAGGGTCGCTGGACGCACGACTTTCCGATCACGGTGCAGGCGGCGCGCTCGCTCGGCCTGAACGTCTCGACCAACATGCCGCGCACGGTGTACGACCTGATGGATCTTTATCCGCAGGGCGGCGGCATTCGCCCCTCGGTCTGGTACGTGCCCCTGCGGCGCGTGCCGGCTGCGCCCGGCGCGCCTCAATCGCCGACGCACGCGCCGACGGGCAAGGACGCGGCGCCCGCGGTTAAGTAACCGCGCGCACCGGGAGGTGCGCATGAATCAGGCTGCGCAGGCGCCGCTCCGCCTCGTCCGCGCCGTGGCGGCGGATCTCGGTGTGCATGTCCATGAACGCCTTCACGCCGAGTGCCGCGGCGGCGGTCTCGATCGACTGATAGATCGCCGGACTGAGCGGCTTGGGCACGATGCGGCAGCAAACGACCGGCGAGCTGCAACGCTCGCGCAACTGCTGCAGAAAATCGAACATGCGCGACTCGTCGAAGCGCACGCTAGAAATGATGAGGTCCGGCGCCGGCTCGAGGCGTTCGAGCGCTTCCGCCACCGAGCGCGCTGCGACCACCTGCGCCTCCTCTCCGAGGATGCGCTGACACGCGGCGATGGCGAGCTCCGTGCCCGCCACGAGGATTCGTGGCCTGGCGTGGACCATACGTTGAACTGGCATTGGACCGCCGGCGGCACGACGGTGTTCCCTTAAACCTGGCGCTCGAGCAGCCTGCCGAGGAGCGCGAGCGCCCGCTCGCCGTACGAGCGGCGGCGCCATTGCTCGAGCGTGATGCACTGTGTCTGCTGAAGATCGGCGGCGAAATCGCGCGCCAGCTCCTGCGCGAGCCGCGGCTCGAGCACCGCGAGGTTCACTTCGTCGTTAAGCCCGAACGAGCGGTTGTCGAAATTGGTCGAGCCGACCACCGCCCACAGGCGGTCGACGAGGAACACCTTGGCGTGGATCATCGTTGGCTGGTACTCGTAGATCTGCACGCCGGCCTTTAGCAGCCGTCCATAGCGCTGGCGGCTGCCGAGGCGCGTGATCGGATGGTTATTCCATTTTCCCGGGGTCAGCACCGTGACCGGCACGCCGCGGCGCGCGGCGTGCTCGAGCTCCGCCAGCAGGCTCCGGTCCGGCAGGAAATACGGCGAGCAGATCTGGATTGATTCGCGCGCCGACGCGACCAGCACCTGGAAGAGCAGCCGCGCGCGCGTCGAGCGACCCGCGGACGGCGTGCTGTTCACGACCATGCCGGCGGCGGTGCCCGCGGGCAGCATGCGCGGCGAGCCGTGCTCGTCGAGCGCGAACTCCGTCTCGGGCAGCACTTCGCCGGCCGCCTCGAGCCAGTTCTCGGCGAACGAGGTCTGCAGCCCTTTCACGAGGTCGCCGGTGAGCCGCACCATGGTGTCGCGCCACGGCAGTCCGTCGCCCGGCGGCCCGAGCCAGTAGTCGGCGACGCCGACGCCGCCGACGAAGCCGACCTCGCCGTCGACGATCAGGATGTCGCGATGCGTGCGGTTATTGAAGCGCTTGAGCGTGTACCAGGCGATCGGCTGGTACCAGTAGACACGCCCGCCCGCGGCGCGCAGCCCTGCAAAGTAATCGTCGGGCGTCATCAGGCTGCCGATGCGATCGACGACGATGCGCACCGCCACGCCCGAGCGCGCCTTCTCCGTGAGCACCCGCAGCGCCTCGTCGCCGGCGCGGCCGCGCAGGAAGAGATACACCTCGAGATGAATGCTCTTCTTCGCCGCGCGCACCGCTTCGACCTCCGCGGCATAGATGGCTGCGCCGGTGTTCAGCACGTGCAGCTCGCCCGTGGCGAACAGCCGGGCGTTGACGATCGCGCTCAGGTAATTCACGAACTCGCGCGAGCCGAGCGCCGCGCGTGAGGGCGTCACGCGGTAGGGCAGCCCCGGCTCGAAGAGCAACAGCAGGATGAGCGCCGCGACGATGACGATCGCGGCGATGGAGATGAAGCCGCTCAGTGGCGCAACACGCACTTCTCGTACAGCGGCGGGAACGCGCCCTGCGGGTCGTACTTCGCCTTCAGCCGGCGATACGCCTCCCCGCCGTAGTAGCGGTAGAACTCTTCCGGCGTGAAGTAGCTGTCCGAGTAGAGCGACTTGATACCGCCAAGCTCGACCACCTTGCGCTCGATCAGGCGGTTGAAGTGTCCTGCCGGATGGGCCTCGCGCGTGCGCTTCACGTCCCAGAAGCCGAAATTGACATACCACTCGTTCTTCACCGGATAGAGCGCGAAGCGCCCCGAATGCGGCTGCGGGCCGATCGGGCAGACCCACTGCGGCCAGAGCGCGATCTCGCGCGCGTAGAACTCCAGGAACTGCGCTGCCCGCCCGAGCGGGATGTCGACGTCCTGGATCACCGACTCGGAATGCAGTCCGAGCGCGCGCTCGACTCTCCGGCTGATGCCGACGCGGCTATTCCAGCGCATGATCTTCGTGTAGGTGCGCGATCCCAGGCGGCTGCGCCCATAGAGCCGCCGGACGAGCGGGTTCTGCGCGAACACGTTCTTCGAGCACCAGAACCAGTCGGTGTCCCAACGCCAGATGTAGTCGTGAATGCTTAGATAGTCCTCGCGCTTCTCGCGGATCGAGCGATAGTAGATGTGCTCGTACGTGTAATCGCTGGTATAGGGCGCGCTCTGCGCGAAGCGGCCCAGCGTCAGGTACATCTCGCCCGGGGAGAACACCGTGCCATCGACAAAATCCGCACTGCCGCTCTCCAAGTGCTCGCGCAGCGCGGAAAAGAAAGCGGCGGCGCTCGTGAAGGGCAGATGCGCAAGCCGGACGTACGGCTTCACCGGGACGGCGCGCGCCTTTACGCGCAGCGCATAGCCGAGCGTGCCGTAGGAGTTCGGAAAACCAAAAAAAAGGTCGGCATGCTCGTTCGACGCCGTGCAGCCGACCACGCGCCCGTCGCCGAGCAGCACGTCGAGCTCGAGCATGGTGTCGTGCACCAGCCCATGACGCTGCGAGGACGATTCGATGCCGACGCCGGCCACGGCGCCGCCGAGCGTGATGGTCTTGAGCTGCGGCACCACCGCCGGCATCACGCCATGCGCGAGGCATTCGCGCGTGAGGTCCTCGTAGGTGATCATGCCCTCGGCGTCGACCCAGCCGGCGGCCGCGTCGACCGCGAGCACCTGGTTGAACGCGCGCACGTCGAGCCGCCGGCGCGGCGCCGCCTCGCGATCGCGGAACAGGTTCGACGTTTCCTTCGCGAGCCCGACGGGCCCCGCTCCGGGCGCCCTAAGCCGCGCGGCCAGGGCTTCTTTTTTCAGCGAGTGCTGTGTGAGAGGGCTGCTCGTCAAGTTCGTAGAGCTGGCTGCGCGTCAGCGGGTAGCTCGTCATCGACACGTTGCCCTTGGAGAACACCACCTGGAAGAGGTGCGTACGGCCCGCGCTCGAGCGGAACATCTCGGCGCAGCCGTACAGGTACACGCGCCAGATGCGGCGGAAGCGCTCGTCGAACCGCGGATCCAGAGCGCGAATCCTGTCCCAGTTGCGGTCGAAGCGCTCGGCCCAGACATCCAGCGTGAGCGCATAGTGGCGGCGCAGGTTCTCGACGTCCAGCACCTCGAGACCGGCCGCTTCCATCTCCACGACAACATCGGCGAGGCTCGGGATCCAGCCGCCGGGAAAGACGTACTTGCGGATGAAGTAATCGGTCTCGAAGTGCCCGACGTGACCGATGAAGTGGATCAGGCCGAGCCCGCCGGGCTTGAGCGCACGCGCATGCGCGCGGATCAGGTCGACCAGCCCGTCCCGGCCGGCGTGCTCGAGGCAGCCGATCGAGACCACCTTGTCGAACTGGCGGTCCATGGAGCGGAAATCGGCCTCCAGCGCCACGGTGTTTTTCAGCCGGCGCTGCGCGATCTGCCGGCGCGCGTGCTCGACCTGCGAGCCGGTGGTGTTGTACCCGGTCACCTTCACGCCGAAGCGCTCTTCAGCATAAAGCAGGAACCCGCCGAAGCCGCTGCCGACGTCGACCACGTCCTCACCGGGCTTGAGCAGCACCTTCTTGCCCACATGGTCGAGCTTGTTGCGCTGCGCCTCCTCCAGCGTGCGCGTGCCGTCCTTCCAGTACGCGCAGGTGTAGAGCATCAGCGGATCGTCGAGCCAGAAGCGATAAAACTCGGGCCCGAGCGCGTAATGGAACTCGGCATTGTGCTTGGCGCGCGTCCAGCTCGCGTTCGAATGCAGAAACTCGTGCCAGCGGTTAGCGAGCCGCACGAGCAGCGTTGGCTCCTCGAAGCGCGCGGCCATGCCGGCGGCCAGCGCGCGCGCGAGGCTGCCTTCGAGATCGACCTGGCCGTCGAAGTAGGCTTCCAGGAGCCCGACGTGGCCGAAGAGCGCGATGCGCCGGTAGGCGCGCGCGTCGCGGAACACGAGCGTGAATTCGGGCTTCGCGTCGCTCGAGCGCCATTCGGTGCCGTCGGCGTAGCGCACGGCGAACGGCGCTCCCGAGCCCCGGGCGAGCGTGCGAGAGAGGGTCTCGACGGCGGATCTCAAGGGTCGCGATTCTACCGCCCGATGGAAGCGCGGAAGCAAGTTTGCTAGCCTTGGCGCGAGCCTCATCGCAAACCGCAAAGGAACCCCATGGCCAAAGCAAAGGACCGCCCCGCCCCCGCGGCGAAGACGAGCGGCGTGCGTGCGCCCGCCTTCCGCCCGGTCCAGGCAGGCAAGCCCGCAAAAGCGGCCCCCGATACACCCCGGATCCGCCCGCCGGAGCTGTCCCCGGAAGAGGTCTACAAGCTGATCCAGGAGTCCGCTTACTTCAAGGCCAAGGCCCGCGGCTTCGCGCCGGGCCATGAAGTCCAGGACTGGATCGAGGCCGAGCAGGAAGTGCGGCAGCGTCTCGAGGGCCGCGCCTAGCCGTCGTCGTACGCGCGCGTCGGGGCCGCTTGGACGCCGAACGGACCATCGGCCTAGCGGCGAAACTTGCTTGTTTCGGGCACACACTTGCTCGAGCGCGCGTCATGAAGATTTGTGTCCATAGCAACCGGGGACCGCGAGGTGAAGAGACCCCGTGCGCCTTCTACCTCGGCGGGCGGCGCCTTCCGGTGCTGGCCGTCCTCGAACGCTGGGCGGATTCCACCCATGGCTACTTCGAAGTGATGGTCGACGACGGTCGCCGATTCGTCCTTCGGCACCAGCCGACGCTGCGCTGCTGGGAGCTCGCCGCCGTCTTCGCCGCAACGCCGCGCAAGCCGGCACCGAAACCGCCGAAACCGGTAACTACTGCTGCACCGCGTAAATTCTTCTTTTCGCTTCTGCACAAATAGTCCATGAAGTCACTCGTCGCCCTTGCCGCGCTCCTGGCCATCTTGGCCGCCTGCAACCGAGAGGATGGAAAGGGCGGCCCCGCAGAGCGCGCCGGCCGGCAGGTCGATAAGGCGATGGACAAGGCCGGCCAGGCCGTCGAGCAGGCCGGCCGGGACATGCAGAAGAGCTCCAAGGGCGAGAACTCCCAAGCCGGGAAATAGGCGGTGTACATGGGCATCGCCATCGCGCCGCTCGTGGCGCTGATCGCGGGCATCCTGATTCTCTTCATGCCGCGCCTGCTGAACTACATCGTCGCGCTCTACCTCATCATCATCGGCGTGCTCGGCCTCGTCGCGCACTACGCCGGCGGCGTCGCCATCTAGCGAGCGCGGCGCGGCGCCGCGCGATTGAAGCAAATAGCCCGGCTCAATAAAGCGAATTGTGATTTTCGATTTGATCTATTTGAGACGCGGTCGTAGCCTTGGAGGTCCCTAGAGGAGACCCCCATGAAAGCGTTGAAAGGCACGAGGACCCACGAGAACCTGAAGGCTGCGTTCGCGGGCGAATCGCAGGCGAACCGCCGCTACCTCTACTTCGCCGCCAAGGCGGACGTCGAGGGCCATAACGACGTGTCGGCGCTGTTCCGCTCGACTGCGGAAGGCGAGACCGGCCACGCGCACGGCCACCTTGAATATCTCGAGGCGGTGGGCGACCCGGCGACCAACCTGCCGATCGGGCGCACGCGCGAGAACCTGAAGGCCGCGGTGGCCGGCGAGACGCACGAGTACACCGACATGTACCCGGGCATGGCGAAACAGGCGCGCGACGAAGGCTTCGGCGAGATCGCCGACTGGTTCGAGACGCTCGCCAAGGCCGAGCGCAGTCACGCCAACAAGTTCCAGAAGGCGCTCGACGGCCTCGCCGACTAGAACCCGCCGTCGTTCCCGCGCAAGCGGGAACCCAGTTTTTGGAAAATCTTGGGCCCCCGCTTTCGCGGGGGCGACGTTCTACCGCGCAAATCAATGAGAGAAGGCTCGCTCGAGGCGCCGACCCGGCATCCGCTCGACTGGAAAAGTCCCGAGTTCCGGGACCAGGCGAAGGCCGAGACGGAGCTCGGGCGCATCTTCGACATCTGCCACGGCTGCCGCCGCTGCGTCAGCCTGTGCACGGCGTTCCCGACGCTGTTCGACCTGGTGGACAACTCGCCCACCATGGAGCTCGACGGCGTAAGGAAAGAGGACTACTGGAAGGTCGTCGACCAGTGCTACCTCTGCGACCTCTGCTACATGACGAAATGCCCGTACGTTCCGCCGCATCCGTGGAACGTGGACTTCCCGCACGTCATGCTGCGCGCGAAGGCGATCAAGTTTCGCCAGGGTGTGAAGCTGCGCGACCGCCTGCTCTCGTCCACCGATGCGCTCGGCAAGCTCGCCGCCATCCCGGTAGTCGCGCAGACGGTCAACGCGGTCAATAAATTCAAGCCGGCGCGCGCCGCGATGCAGGCAGTGCTAGGCGTGCACAAGGACCGCGAGCTGCCGCCTTACGCGGCACGCAAGTTCCGCGGCACTGCCAAGCCCTCGCCCGAGCGCGCGGTGCGAGACGGGAAGAATACGCCGGGCAAGGTGGCAATCTTCGCCACCTGCTATGCGAACTACAACGAGCCCGCGATCGGCCACGATCTCGTGGCGCTGCTCGAACACAACGAGATCCCCTACGTGCTGGTGGAGAAAGAGGCGTGCTGCGGCATGCCGAAGTTCGAGCTCGGCGACCTAGAAGGCGTCGCGCGGCTCAAGGAAGAGAATATGCCGGTGCTCGCGAAGTACGCCAAGGACGGTTACGCGATCCTTGCGCCGGTGCCTTCCTGCGCGCTGATGTTCAAGCAGGAGCTGCCGCTCATGTACCCGCAGGATGCGGACACCATCGCGGTGCGCGATGCGACGTTCGATCCGTTCGAGTACTTCGTGCTGCGCAAGCGCGATGGGCTGCTGAAGACCGATTTCAAGACTGCGCTCGGCAAGGTCGCCTATCACATCCCCTGCCACTCGCGCGTGCAGAACATGGGGCAGAAGACGCGCGAAGCACTCGAGATGATCCCGGGCACCGAGGTGACCGTGGTCGAGCGCTGCTCGGGACACGACGGCACGTGGGGCGTGAAGACCGAGTACTACGAAAACTCCATGAAGATCGGCCGGCCGGTGTTCCGGCTGATGGCCGCGGTCGAGGCGAACTACGTGAGCTCCGACTGCCCGATCGCCGCGCGCCACATCATGCAGGGCATGGGCGGCGAGGAGGCGAAAGGCGCTATAAAGGCGCATCCGCTCACGCTCTTGCGCAAGGCCTACGGCATCTAGCAAAGCAGGGACCGTCCCTATTTTTCGGCTTCTTGAAAAATGGGGACTGTCCCTGTCTTTTTGCCTGCTCGCGAGCTGCGCGAGCGTGCCGCCGAGCGAGCTCGTGTTCGGCGTGATGGGCGACGCGCCCTACAACGCGAGCGAGGTCGAGCGGCTCGATCACCTGATCGACGACATGAACGGCGAGCGGCTCGAATTCGTCGTCCATGTCGGCGATATCGGCAGCGGGAGGCTCGTGTGCACCGATGAATGGCTTGCGGAGCGCAAGCGCCAGTTTGCGCACCTGCAGCACAAGTTCGTGCTGATTCCGGGCGACAACGAATGGCTCGATTGCAGGGATCCCGCCGGGCGCCTCGCCGCGTGGCGCGCAGTCTTCTGCGCCCCCGCGCTCGCGGTTGAGACCCAGCGCGGCGAGTATTGCGAGCACATGCGCTGGTCCATGGGCGGCGCGCTTTTCGTTACGCTCAATGTGCCGGGCCACGACAACAACGTGCGCAACGGCGCCGAGCACGCGCATCGCATGGCCGCGGTGCTCGCGTGGCTCGACGAGTCGGCGACGCTCGCGCAACGGCGCGGCGCGACGCTGGTCCTCCTGATGCAGGCCAATCCGTTTCTCACGCTGCCGCGCGACGGCTTCGTGACGTTGCGCGAGCGGCTCACCGCGCTCGGCGAGCGCATGCCGGGAAGGATTGTGCTCGTGCACGGCGATACGCACTTCTATCAGGACGACGAGCCGCTTCCCGGTGTGCACCGCCTGCAGGTGTGGGGATCGCCGATCGTCAGTTGGGTGAAGGCGGAGATGAACGCCGGCGAACTGCGCTTCGACCTGCCGCACGTTCGTTAGGCGGGTGCTTAGCTCAAGCGGTTGTCGCCAGCCGCTGGTTCGCCAGCGCCAGCCGGTCGACCATGGCGTGGAGGAGCGCCTCCGTAAGCGCCAGCTGGCAGCGCGCGCTCGTATGCTTGACCTGGGCCGGCTGGAACTCCGCGATGGTGACCTCCGTGATCGCCTCGATAGTGGCCTGCCGCGGCAGTGTTCCT
This sequence comes from Burkholderiales bacterium, assembly GCA_035689325.1. GTDB lineage: Bacteria > Pseudomonadota > Gammaproteobacteria > Burkholderiales > SG8-39 > SCGC-AG-212-J23. Next base: position 42,820 of record DASSLQ010000291.1, read on the forward strand.
GCCTTGATGTAGGCCATCTCGCCGAAGTATTCGCCGGCGCTGAGGACGCTCAGCAGCCGACTGTTCTTGGTGACCTTGACCTGGCCTGCGCCGAGGAAGAACAGCGTCTCACCGGGCTCGTCCTCGCGCACCAGCGTGCTGCGCGAGGGGCGGCGCGACCAGTCGCCTGCGTGCGCGAGCTCCCAGATTTCTGCATCGTCCAGGCCGGCAAGGATGCCGACACGGCGTAGCGCAGTGAACTTGTCGCTGTCAGCGATGCCGCGCTCGTAGACGCTCATCCGGCCGACCTTGGCAATGTCGAGCGCGAGCTCGGCCCACGATGAATAGCGATCTTCCGGATTCTTGGCAAGCATGCGCAGGACGATATCGTCCAAGGATACGGCGACCTCGGACCGCAGCTCGCTTGGCTTACGCGGTTCTTCGCAAGCCACCTGACGCAGAACCTGAGCCACGGTGTCGCCCTTGAAAGGCCTTTCGCCGGTGAGAAGCTCGTACAGGACTACGCCGAGCGAAAATTGGTCGCTCGCCGAGCCGACGTCCTTGCCGAGGATTTGCTCGGGAGACACGTAGGCGGGCGAGCCGACGGGTACGGCGTCGGCCTCCCGCGCAGTGCGCAGCAACGCCGCACCGAAGTCTGCCACCTTGATGTTGGTTCCGGCGACCAGCATGATGTTGGCTGGCTTAAGGTCGCGGTGCACGACCCCCTGCTTGTGCGCGTAGTCGAGCGCGCCGCAGGATTTGAAGCCGATCTGCAGCGTGTCATCGACCGGCAGCAGGTGATCCCGCCGACAGAACTGCGACAGATCACCGCCGGGCACATACTCCATTGCGACGTAACTCTGCTGCGGATTCATCGTCGCCTCGAAGATCGAGGCAATGTGTGGATGGGAGAGTCGGCCGGCAAGGGACGCCTCCTTCAGGAACTGCGCTGCAGCGCTGTCGCGCCCGGCGTCGAACGAGCCCGGCTGAAACACCTTGAGGGCGATGTCGTGCTCACAGAAGGTGTCGGTGGCGAGGTAGACCGTGGCGGCGGAGCCGCGTCCGAGCTCACGCTGCAGCCTGAACTTGCCGATCTGGCGATCGACCCGCTGCACGGGCTCGCACACTGGGTGCTCGAACATGGGCGCCGCCTCCCCGCGGCAATGGAGCAAGCGAGTCTAGCGCACGACCTGGTCGATGAGTACCGTAAGGCCGCTCGCGTCGTTCGCCACCGGCTCGCTCGCGCCCTGCAGGTCTCCAGGCGCCGGCTTCGGGCTGCCTGACTTCGCGACGCGCGCGGTCACGATGATGCGCGGATACGCCGACACCGCCATGCCCTGCGCCATCGCCATCGAGTCGTTCAACGCGAATTGCAGCGGCAGGTCGGCCGCGCGCGCGCGCAGCACCGCGAGCGGCATCGGCGGGCCTTCAGCCGCGCGCGCGAACACGAACACCAGGTCGTCGGGCTTCACCTGCTTGGCGAGCGCCGGCGCGAGGCGCACCGTGCCGCGCACGCCCGGATGCGCCTTTGCCGCCTGCGGCGGGGAAGCGCCGATACCGGCGAGCTTCCTCGCTTCCTCGACGTTCTCGGAAATCGAACGCGCATCGTCCGAGCCCGGCGGCACGAGCGGCAGCATGCGTGACCAGAGCTCCGCCGCCTTTGCGTAGTCCTGCTGCTCGAAGGCCACGGTGCCCGCGAGCGCGAGCGCCTTGAGATTGCTGGGATCGATCTCGAGCGCGCGCGCGATCAGGCGCTCCGGCTCGCCCGCGAGCCGCTGCCCGTGCAACATGGCGAGCGCATCGGCGAAGTCGGCGAGGAGCTGCGCGTCGCGCGGAGCGCGCTCCGCCGCCTTGGCGTACGCCGCCACCGCCTGCGGATAGCGCCCGAGCACCGCGTACGAGCGGCCGAGCATCTTCCAGCCCTCGACATCGCCCGGGTTCTCCTCCATCTTCGCCGCAAGGCGCGCCACCATCGCCTCGATCTGCGCCTCATCGGGCATCGCCTGGCGCTCAACGAGCGCGCCGGGGTTGCCGGCAGCCAGATAGACGACCAGCGCGACGACCGGCAATGCAATGCCAACCGCGAGCGCTGCGCGCCGTCCGCCCGCGTGCGCCGCCGGCTCGTCGGCGGCGACATCCTCGAGCAGCCGCGCCTCGAGCTCGAGGCGCGAGCGCTCGTAATCCTCGCGCGCGAGCGTGCCGGCCGCGAGGTCGGCGTCCAGCTCGCGCAGCTCGTCGCGATAGATGGCGATGTTCGCCTCGCGGCGCGAGAGCGTCGCGCGGCCGCGCCGCCTGACGAGCGGCCTCAGCACGACGACGAGCGCCGCCGCCGCAGCGGCGGCGGCGATGAGCCAGAAGACGATCACTCGAGCAGCTTCGCCGCGCGCTCGCGCTGCGCGCTCGTGAGCTCGGGCGCCGGCACGCGGCGCCGGCGCAGGAAACGCGCGAGCAGGTAAAAGCCGCCGATGAGGAAGACGAACGGTCCCGCCCAGAGCAGCACGGTATTCGCCTTGAGCGCCGGCCGGTAGCGCACGAAGTCGCCGTAGCGTGCGACCAGATAGTCGACCACCTCGCTGTCCGATTTGCCGGCGGCGAGCTGCTCACGGATCTGGTTGCGCAGGTCGAGCGCGAGCGGCGCATTCGATTCCGCGAGCGTCTGGTTCTGGCACACGAGGCAGCGCAGCTCGCGCTCGAGCGCGGTCGCACGATGCTCGATGTCCTGCGCCCAGCACGGCAGGGCGAGCGACAGCAGAAGCAGCGCCCGCATCATCGGCCGGCCAACTGCTTCAGCAGCGGTTCCACTTTCTCCTGCACCACGTCGGCAGTGAGCGGACCGATGTGCTTGTAGCGGATCACACCCGTGCGGTCGATCACGTAGGTCTCCGGCACGCCATAGACGCCGTAATCGATGCCGATGCGCCCGTCGGCGTCATAGGCGATGAGCCGGTAGGGGTTGCCGTTTCGCTGCAGCCACGGCAGCGCCTCTTCGCGCGCATCCTTGTAGTTGAGGCCCACGACGGGTGCCATGCCGGACTGCGCCATGCGCGTGACCACCGGATGCTCGGCGAGGCATGGCGGGCACCACGACGCCCAGACGTTGAGGATCCATACCTGGCCGAGCATCTCGCGCTCGGAGAAGCGCTTGTCGGGCGCCATGAGGAGCGGAAGCTCAAAGGCGGGCGCGGGCTTGCCGATCAACGGCGAAGGCACTTCGCGCGGATCGAGCCGCAGGCCGATGGCGAGCAGCGCGACGAGTGCGACGAAAATACCGAGCGTCCAGCCGACCTTCCTCACGCCCGCGCCTGCACGGTGCCCGCTTGCACAGCCGGGACTTGCACGCGGTAGCGCCGATCGCTCGCGGCGAACAGGCCGCCGAGCGCCATGATCAGGCAGCCGCCCCAGATCCAGTCGACGAACGGCTTCACCTGCGCCTTGACGAGCCAGCCGCCGCCGTCGAGCGGATCGCCGAGCGAGACGTAAAGATCGCGCGTCACGCCCGGCTGGATCGCCGCCTCGGTCATCGGCATGTTCTGCACGACGTACAGCCGCTTCTCCGGGTACAGCACGGTGACCGGCCGCTCATCGCGGGTCACCGTGATCTTCGCGCGCGAGGCGATGTAATTGGGGCCGCGCACGTTCGTCACCTGGTCGAGGCGGAAGACGTAGCCGGCGAGCTCGATGGCGTCGCCGGGCTTGAGGTTCGCGTCGCGGTCGCGCTCGTAGGTCTTGACGAGCGTCACGCCGACGACGAACACCGCGACGCCGAGATGCGCGATCACCATGCCGAAGTAGGCGCGCGAGCCGCGCGGGCGCTTGCGCAGGCTCATGAGGCCGGTGAGCGCGACCCAGAGCGCGAGCGCGAGTCCCAGGCCGGTGAGCGCATGCCACTGGCCGAGCGCGAGCGGAAGCAGCAACCCGACCACGATGCTTACGGCGAGCGCCCAGCGCAGCAGCACCGCCAGCTCCGGCAGGCTCGTGTGCTTCCAGCGCGCGAGCGGCCCGACGCCCATGAGAAACAGCGCCGGCGCCATCAGCGGCACGAACACGGTCTCGAAGTACGGCGGGCCGACCGAGATCTTGCCCACGCCGAGCGCGTCGATCGCAAGGGGGTACAGCGTGCCGAGGAACACCGACGCCGCCGCCGCAGTGAGCAGCACATTGTTTGCGAGAAGCAGCGATTCGCGCGACAGCGGCGCGAAATCACCGCCTAGGCCGATGCGCGAGGTGCGCCATGCATAGAGCGCGAGCGCGCCGCCGATGAAGAGCGTGAAGAGCCCGAGGACGAAGATGCCGCGGCGCGGATCCACGGCGAAGGCGTGCACCGACGTGAGCACGCCGGAGCGCACGAGGAATGTGCCGAGCAGCGAGAGCCCGAACGCGATGATCGCGAGCAGCACGGTCCAGCTGCGGAAGCTGCCGCGTTTCTCCGTCACCGCGAGCGAGTGAATCAGCGCGGTGCCGACGAGCCAGGGCATGAAGGAGGCGTTCTCCACCGGATCCCAGAACCACCAGCCGCCCCAGCCGAGCTCGTAGTAGGCCCAGCCCGAGCCGAGCGCGATGCCAAGCGTAAGGAACATCCACGCCACCGTGGTCCAGGGGCGCGACCAGCGCGCCCAGGCGGCGTCGAGCCTGCCCGAGAGCAGCGCCCCCACCGCAAACGCATACGCTACCGAGAAGCCTACGTAGCCCATGTAGAGCATCGGCGGATGCACCACCATGCCCGGGTCCTGCAGCAGCGGATTGAGATCGCGGCCGTCGAGCGCCGGCGGAAACTGCCGGTCGAACGGGTTCGAGGTGAAAAGCATGAAGGCGAGGAAGCCCGCGCTGATGATGCCCATGACACCGAGCACACGCGCCGTCATCTCCTCGGGCAGATGTCCGCTGAAGAGGCTCACCGCGGTCATCCACACGCCGAGCATCAGCGTCCACAGAAGGAGCGAGCCTTCGTGCCCACCCCAGACGCCGGAGATGCGATAGTGCAGCGGCAGCGCGCTGTTCGAATGCTCGACCACGTAGAGCACCGAGAAATCGTTGGCGACGAACGAGTAGGTGAGGCAGCCGAAGGCAAAGGCGACCAGCAGCGCCTGGGTGCGCGCCGCCGGCCGCGCGAGCGCGATCCACGAGGCCTCGCCGCGCGCCGCACCCGCGATCGGCATGACCGCCTGCACGAGCGCCACGGCGAGCGCGAGCGCCAGTGCGAATTGACCGAGCTCCGGAATCATGGTGTCTGCAACGTCTTCTGCGTGCGCTCGACCGCCGCGCGGTCGATCGCATGCTTGGCTTCGGGCGGCATGTAGTTCTCGTCGTGCTTGGCGAGCACTTCGCGCGCGGTAAAGACGCCGTCGGGGCCGAGCTGCCCCTGCGCGACGACGCCTTTGCCCTCGCGGAAGAGATCCGGCAGCTGTCCGCGATACACCACCGGAATGGTTTGCGCGGTGTCGGTGACGACGAAGCGCACCTCCACCCCTTCGCGCTTCAGGCTGCCCGGCACCACCATGCCGCCGATGCGGAAGGTGCGGCCGACGGGCGCCTCGTGCGCCGCGATCTGCGAGGGCGTGAAGAAGAACACCAGGTTCTTGTTGAACGCCGCGAGCATGAGCGCCGTCGCGGCGCCGAGAGCGACGACGCCGAGCGCGATCCACGCCATGCGCTTATGTCTTGGTTTCACGCTTGCGCCTGAGCAGCAGCAGGATTTCGATGGCGAGCGCGGCAGCCGTCACGCCATACGCGCCCCAAACATAAGACGCGTAACCCCCCATCGCAAGAAATTCGCTCATATTTGTTGCCCCCCTGTTAAGGGGAGCGTGAGCGAAGCGAACCGGGGCTTGGTCTTCGCGCTCATCGCCCTTCTTCCACGATCTCGCAGCGCACGCGCACCATTGCCACGGCGATGCTGTACATCCAGAACGCCAGCGCCATGAGGATCATTCCCGTGAACATGGTCGCCGCCATGCTGGGCGCGCGGCTGAAGCTGACCGACGCGCCCTGGTGCAGCGTGTTCCACCATTGCACCGAGAAGTAAATGATCGGGATGTTGACCACGCCGACGATCGCGAGCAGCGCGCCCGCGCGGTCTGCGCGCCGGCGATCGTCGATCGCCGCCTGCAGCGCCATGAAGCCGAAATAAAGGAAGAGCAGGATGAGCTCCGAGGTAAGGCGCGCATCCCACACCCACCACGTGCCCCAGGTCGGCTTGCCCCACAGCGAGCCGGTCCAAAGCGCGATGAAGGTGAAGAGCGCGCCGGTGGGCGCAAGCGAACGCGCCATCATCGCGGAGAGCCGCGTCTGCCAGGCGAAGCCGATCGCCGACCAGAACGCCATCACGACGTAGAGGAACATCGACATCCACGCCGCCGGCACATGAATGAAGATGATGCGGTATGCCTCGCCTTGCTGTGCGTCGGTCGGCGCAATGAAAAGGCCGACATACAGTCCTGCGACGGCAAAGATCACGGCGAGCACGGCGGTGACGCGCGCGATCGTTCCCGCCAACGGAAAAAACGTATGCGGCGAAGCGAACCAGAACCACCTGATACTTTGCGTCGTCATTGCGCTGTCATCTTCCGAGCACCTTGATATTGTTGCAGAAAGGGTGGCAGCCATTGAGCCCGAGCGGCGCGACCGGCCATTGATGCCGGTCAAACGGCACGCTCGCTTGACCGAGCGCAATACGAGCAGCGCGGCCGCGCGGTAGCGTGGCTTGCGGGCAGTATGAAAATCCTACTCGCTATCGCCCTGTGTGCGCGAGGCGCGCGGTGTAGAAAAATCATTTCATGCTCTGCGCCAGCGCCGCAGGGTATATCGCACGTCCGCACTATGTGATGGACAGCCGCTGGGGAATGCGCTTAACTGGCGGGCTAGGGATGAACAAGAAACGCATCCGACTCGGCATTACCCTTACCGGCCTCGCGGTTGTAGCCGGCGCGGGTGCATTGCTCTATTCGCAAGACCAGCCGCTGCCCGCGACCAAGGCCTCCGCGGCTTCGCCGAGCGCGCGAGCTGCGCCGGAGGAGCGCTACTCGGCCTTGCCATCGCGCGAGGCGATCGGCAAGCCGCGCGGCGAGCCGTTCGGCGCGCGCTCGTGGGCCCCGCCGCCGCCGAAGAGATCAAACGTCGTCGAAGCGCCGGCGAAACCCGTCGCGCCGCCGCTGCCTTACCGCATTGCGGGCCAGGTGACGCATGAGGGCGTGATGCAGGTGGTGCTGGCGCGCGACGATCGCGTCTTCACCGTGCGCCAGGGCGAAACGCTGGACAACGTATATCGCATCGAGTCGATCACCCCGGACGCGGTGACATTCGTCTACCTGCCGCTCGATGAGCGCCAGCAGCTCGCGGTCGGCGGGTTGCGCCTGGAGATGGCGACGCCGCGAGCCGTCGCACGCGTCAACGGGACGCCGCCCGCGCAGGCTGCTGCCGGCGACACGCGCCCGGCGCAGCTGCGCTGGGAAGGCCCCAAGCAGGTGAAGGCGGGCAGCGACTTCGACGTCACGCTTAAGCTCACCGCGGCGCAGCCGGTGCGCGCGCTGCCGCTGCAGCTCGACTACGACGCGAAGCTGCTCGAGCCGGTGGCGGTGCGCCCGGGCGAGCTGTTCGCCGAAGGCCGCTTCACCTATCGCGTGAATCCCAATGGCTCGATCTTCGTCGGCGCAAGCGCCGGCAACGCCGCGCCCACCGACGCTGATTTCGTCGTCGTGACCTTCAGGCCGCTGCGCTTGGGCAATGCCGAGCTGCGACTCTCGGCGGTGGCGTTGCAAGGCGCCGCGGGGCGCGCGATCGCGCACGAATCCCCGGCCACGTTCCGTACCGCCATCGTCCAGTGACCTAGCGCAGTTCCGAGTCGCCCCCGCGAAAGCAGGGGTCCAGTTCCTTTCTCGAAGAGTCATGGGTTCCCGCTCTCGCGGGAACGACGATGGAATCGCTAGGCGGCTTGCGCGGCGTGCGGCGCCGGCTCATCCGGCAGCGCCGACATGTAGTCCTTCAGGAACGCGCTGAAGCTCTCCGTGCCCGCGGGCAGCTTGCGCGCGCGGTTCACGAGCCAGTACACATTCCCCGAGACCTGCGGCGCGACCAGCGCGTGCAGCGAGATCGCGCGCTTCGCGCAGGCATGGATGGCGAAGCTCGGCACCACCGCCAAGCCGTTGCCCGCCTCCACCATGGCGATCTGCGTCTCGAGATAGTTGCAGACGAGCTCCGGCGGCTCGCGCCGGCCGGCACGGCCGAGATGCTCGTCCATCAGCTCGCGGATCGGGTTTCCCGCAGGAAAGGCGATCAGCCGCTCGCGCGCGAGGTCGCTCCAGCGCACCTCGGCTGAAAGCTCGTGCGCGCCGTCGCGCGCGGCGATCGCGATGAGCGAAAAGCGGGCGAGCGGCACGCGGCGCACGCCAGGCGTGTCGTGATGCATCGCGGTAAGCGCGACGTCGAGCTCGCCGGATTGCAGCAGCTCGAGGAGCCGCGCGCCGTCGACGTCAACCAGGCGCACGTGCAGCCCCGCATCGCGCAGCGCATAGGCGGCAAGCGCCGGTGCGAGGATATCGGCGGCGACGAACGGCGTCGCGCCGAGCGCGAGCACGCCCCTCTCCGCGGAGGCCGAGCGGCCGATGTTCGCCGCCCCCTGCTCGAGCTCCACCAGACTGCGGTCGGCGATGGGCAGGAAGCTCGAGCCGAACTTGGTAAGCGTCACCTTGCGCGTGGTGCGCTCGAACAGGCGAAAGCCGAGCTGCTCCTCGAGCTCCCGCACGAGCACGCTCATTCCCGACTGCGTGATGAAGAGCTGGTCCGCTGCGCGCGAGAAGCTCTGGTAACGGGCCGTCAGCAGGAAGGCTTTGAGCTGTCGCGAGGTGATATTCATTGCCCGGCGTGATGAACTGATGAGTAACCGGAATAAATGTTGTCGTTCACCACGTGTTAAATCCTATCAAGTAAACCGCGAGTCGTGCCATCGCGACGGCAGTCAATCAAGCGGCAGAAATTACAAAAAAACCTTTCTGCCCAACTTGGTAAAGCGGGCGCCGGTTTTGTGCGGTGTCCCACTCCGTCGATTCCGCGATGAGCGGTGGTGCTGTTTCGCAAAAGCGGTTGACGAGGAGATAACCATGCAAGAACGAATGCTGCTGTCTGGCGCCGTGATCGCGCTTGCTGCGCTGGTGTTACCCGGCGCGGCAATGGCGCAAATGAGGTGCGCCGACGTTAGCACCTGGCTCGACAACGATCCGACGATATTGCCGGTCAACGGCGCGACGCCGCTTGCTGCGGTCACAGGCACCGGTGCGAACGCGCGCTGCGAAGCGAACTTCATCTACTCATCACGCAGCGGCCCGGAATACGGCTACGACGTCGGCGAGAGCCAGCGGGTGCAGATCCGAGTCGGGCTCCCGCTCAACAGTCTCGAATCGCCCGACGGAGTCTCAAAGTGGAACGGACGCACGCGCAACCTCGGCGGCGGCGGCTGCGCCGGCTCCGTCGGGTCGGTCACCAGCGCGACGAGCCGCGGCTGGGTCGGGTCGTCGACCGACACCGGGCACGTCGGCGGCGACTGCCTGTTCGCACTCCAGCCAACGCCCACGCGACTCAACATCGGCCGGCTGAACGATTTCATCGTTGACAGCATCGTTGCGCAGGTTCGTTGGGCGAAAGCCATCGCCGGCGCCTATTACGCCTCGGCGCCGGTACGCAACTATTGGGACGGCTGCTCAACCGGCGGCCGGCAGGGCTTCGCGGTCGCGCAGCGCCATCCCGAGGAGCTGGACGGCTGGCTGGTCGGCGCGCCGGCGGTGAATTACGGCCGCTTCCGCATCGCGCAGCTCTGGGGCCCGATCGCGATGAAGGATCTCGCCGGCGGGCCGATCAGCACGGCGAAGACCAACCAGGCGACAGCTTCGGCGATCGCGGCGTGCGACGCGCAGGACGGCGTGATCGACGGCGTGCTCGCCGATCCGCGCAGCTGTACCTGGAGCGCGCAGGCGAACATCTGCGGCACACCGGGCGCGCCGGCAAACAACTGCCTCACGCCCGGCGAGGCGCAGGCGATCGATCTGATCTGGGACGGCCCGCGTAACAACTATGGCCTGCAGATCTTCCCGGGACTCGAGCGCGGCGCGCAGATCAGTGCGCTGAACGGCGCGACGCCTTCGCAGACCGCGACCGGCCAGCTGCGCTGGAACCATTCTGACGCGAGCGCGGACTGGAGCGTGCTCCATCTCGCCGACTTCGCGGCGGAGGCCGAGCTCGGCTCCAACACCACCGGCGACATCATCAACACCATGGACGTGCAGCTCGACCGCGTGCGCAACGGCGGCAAGAAGATCCTGATGTGGCAGGGCACCGCGGACCAGCTGATCACCGCGGAGAACGGCCTCGAGTACTACACGCGCGCCGCGGCGTACTTCGGCAAAGGCACGCCGGACTTCTCCGTGCTGCAGAGCTGGTGGCGCTACTTCCGCATGCCCGGTGTCGCGCACTGCGGCGGCGGCGTCGGGCCGCAGCCCGACCAGGAAGCGATGTTCCAGCAGCTGGTGAACTGGGTGGAGAACGGCATCGCGCCGGCCACGGTGCCGACCGCGAACACGGGGCGCACGCGCATGGCGTGCCCGTTCCCGACGCAGGCGATCTGGGACGGCGTTGGCAACCCGAACGTCGCCTCGAGCTGGAAGTGCGGCGGCAACGTGCAGACGAAGGAAAACATCTGCCAGTCGATCGTCACGCCATACAAGCACGAGACCGAGGACGAGCTCCAAGCCTGGGGCAAGTACAACCCGGCCACGTGCAACGAGAACTCGAAAGTCCCGCTCAACGCTCAGTCCAACGCGCACGCCGCCGTGGCCGCCGATTACCCGGCGGACCCGAATGGCGTCGAGCCGGCCGCCGCAACCGTCAGCGAATAACCGGTGCGATCGGCCGCTGCGACTGGTGCTTCAACCGCAAGCCAACAGCGCTGGCACTCCAGGTCGGCAAGCACCGTGTCGAATATCCACAGGAGATGCTCGACGCCATGCCGGCCGATCGGCGTCGCGACCTGGAGCAAAGCCCGAATCGCATTCGATAACCGGGCGAAAGATTAATGTGGATTGCTCATGAATCCATGAGCGTTTCGATTAGGTGGCAACGCTTGCAGCGCGTTTAAATCGCGTCGGCAGCGGAGCGGCACTTCGCCGGGTCTAATGACACCAGAGGAGGACAGCTAATGTTGAAACGAGCAGGCAAAGGGCTTGCCTTTGCTCTATTGGCGCTGAGCGTAAGCACCGCTTATGCCATCAGCCAGAGCGGCGAGCAACAGGACGTGCGTCGCGTGGGCCACAGCGACCTGCAGGGACGCGAGTCGTATCAGCCGAACGTGATCACTTATCCCGACGGAAGGGTAATCGCCTTCATCGGGACACACGGTGGCACGCATTTGAACCCGATCACCGGCAAAGACGAGGTGAACGGGACAATGATCGTCGACATCACCAATCCGGCGAAACCGAAGGATCTGGCGCATATCCCGAGCTCCGGCGGACTGTCCCAGATGGCACGCATGTGCTTGGGCAAGGACCTGGGCGTTGGCGCGTCGAACAGCGTCTACC
>DASSLQ010000292.1:0-6361 GCA_035689325.1 Burkholderiales bacterium
CTCGTGGTCAACGGCGCCCCACGCCACGCGACGGTCGAACCCCGCCGGAGCCTCGCCGAGCTCCTGCGCGAGGACCTCGGGCTGACCGGCACGCACCTCGGCTGCGAGCACGGCGTCTGCGGCGCGTGCACCGTGCGCGTGAATGGCGACATCGTGCGTGGCTGCCTGATGCTCGCGGTACAGGCCGATGGCTGCACGGTCGAGACGATCGAGGGCCTGTCCGATTCCAAGGAGCTTGCGCCGCTGCAGCGCGCGTTCCACGAGCACAACGCGCTTCAGTGCGGTTTCTGCACCCCCGGCATGCTGCTGGCGGCGCAGGATCTCGTGCGCGGCGGGCGCAAAGCAACGCGCGATGAGATTCGCGCGCATATCTCCGGCAACTACTGTCGCTGCACCGGCTACCAAGCCATCGTCGACGCCATCGAAGAAGTACTCCATGGGCCGCGCTGAGCTGCCGCTGCACGCCCCCGGCACGCGCGTCGATCGCGGCTATATCGGCGAAAGCGTGCCGCGGCCCAATGCGCAGCGCCTGCTCCAGGGCCGCGGTGCATTCATCGACGATCTGCGCTTCCCGCGCCTCGCGCACGTCGCGTACTTCCGCAGCCCGTACGCGCACGCGCGGATCAAGCGCCTGGACTTTGCAGGCGCGCAGCGCGCTCCGGGCGTCATTGCGGTGCTCGACGGCCGTGCGCTCGCCGAGTACTGCACGCCGTGGGTGGCGGTGCTCGCGCACCTGAAGGGCATCAAGTCGCCGCCGCAGCATGCGATCGCCATCGAGCGCGCCTGCTGGCAAGGCGAAGCCTGCGCCGCGGTGGTGGCGGAATCGCGCTCGCAGGCGGAGGACGCGGTAGCGCTCATCGAAGCCGAGTGGCAAGAGCTGCCGGTCGTCACCGACATGGATGCGGCGCTCGCCGGGAAGACCGTCATCCACCCCGAGCTCGGCGACAACATCTGCTTCCGGCGCGAGCACGACACGGGCGGCGTCGAGGAGGCCTTTGCACGCGCCGATGTCGTGGTGGAAGAGACGTTCCACTTCGGCCGCCACACCGGCGTCTGCCTCGAAGGCCGGGCGATCCTCGCGGACTACAACGCCGCCGAGCACTCGCTCACCGTGTATCACGCCACGCAGGCGCCGCACATGATGCAGGACATCTTCTCGCGGCACCTCAACATCCCGGAGGCCAACGTCCGCGTCATCACCAAGGACGTCGGCGGGTCGTTCGGCATCAAGGTGCACGTCTATCCGGACGAGATGGCCACCGCCGCGATCTCGGTGATGCTGCGCCGCCCGGTGAAGTTCGTGGCCGATCGGCTCGAGTCGTTCATCTCGGACATTCATGCGCGCGAGCACAAGGCGCGCGTACGGCTCGCGTGCAGCCGCGACGGTGAGATGCTCGCCTTCGAGCTGGACGACATCACCGCCATTGGCCCGTACTCGGTCTATCCGCGCACCAGCGGCATCGAGGGCAACCAGGTGGTGAACCTGACCGGCGGGCCATACAAGCACCAGAAATACCGGGCGAAGATGCACGTCGTGTTCACCAATAAGAACGTGACCTGCCAGTACCGCGCCGTAGGCCATCCGATCGCCGTCGCGCTCACCGAGGGCATTGTCGATATCGCGGCGCGCAAGCTCGCCATGGATCCGGCGGAGTTCCGTCGCCGCAATCTGATCGCCGACGACGCCTACCCCTACACCTCGCCCGTCGGGCTCAAGTTCGAGCGGCTCTCCCATCATCGCGCGCTCGCCAAATTGCGCGACGTCATGCGCTACGACGAGCTGCGCGCCGAGCAGGCGCGGCTGCGCAAGCAGGGCATCCACCGCGGCATCGGCCTCGCGGCGATGATCGAGGTGACGAACCCCTCGCCCGCCTTCTACGGCGTCGGCGGCGCGCGCATCTCCGCGCAGGACGGCGCGACGCTGCGGCTCGAGCCGACCGGCATGGTGACCGTGCTCGCGAGCGTGACCGAGCAAGGGCAGGGCACCGAAGCGGTGTTCGCGCAGATCGCGGCGAGCGCGGTGGGCGTCACGCTGGACAAAGTGCGGGTCATGACCGGCGACACCGGCGTCACCCCTTACGGCGGCGGCACCTGGGCATCGCGCGGCGCCGGAATCGGCGGCGAGGCGGTGCTGCAGGCCGGGCGCGCGCTGCGGACCAACATGCTCGAGGTGGCGGCCGCCATCCTGAAGATGGACAAGGCGGAGCTCGACATCGTCGGCAACGCGGTGGTGAACCGGCTGACGCTGGAAACGAAACTCCCACTGGCGGAGCTCGGCCGCATCGCATACTTTCGGCCCGATACGCTGCCGCTCGATTTCCAGTCGGAGCTCACCGTCACGCGCCACTACACACCGCGGCAGTATGGTTTCACCTTCACCAACGGCATGCAGGCATCGCTCCTCGAGGTCGATCCGGAGAGCGGCTTCGTGAAGCTGCTCAAGCACTGGTGCGTGGAGGACTCGGGCACGGTGATCAACCCGATGCTCGCGGACGAGCAGCTGCGCGGCGGCATCGTGCAAGGCATCGGCGCCGCGCTCTACGAGGAGTGCCTCTACAGCCCCGACGGGCAGCTCCTGAACGGCAACATGGCCGACTATCTCGTGCCGATGGCGCTCGAGATGCCGGACATGGAGTGTGCGCATCTCGAGACGCCGACCAAACAGTCGCAACTCGGCGCCAAGGGCATCGGTGAAGCCGGCACCGCCGGCGCGCCTGCCGCCGTCATGAACGCCATCAACGACGCGCTCGCGCCGCTCGGCGCGCGGGTGACGCAGATGCCATTCACGCCCGAGCGCATACTCAAGGCACTGAGGAAAGTTTGAAAGACGCGAAAGTACAGTCAGCCATCTCGCATTGGCTGCCGCGGTTCGTTTCCAACGGCGTGCTGCTCGCCGATTTCGAGGATGTGACCAGCGGGCTCGATCGCTGGGACGACTGGTGCGCCGCCTGGTCGAAGCGCGCGGCGGTGCACGAGCAGCTCGGGCGCGACGCGCTGCGCGAGGGCTGGAAGCTGACGGCGGGCGAGCACCTCGTCCGGGCGGGCATCTACTACCACTTTGCGAAATTCGTCTTCGTGCAGGACGTGGAGCAGATGCGCGCCGCGCACATGAAGGCGGTCGAGTGCTATCGCGACGGCGTCGCGCTGCTACGGCCGCATCCGGGCAAGCGCGTCGCCATCCCGTTCGAAGGCAAGACGATCTTCGGCGTGCTGCGCGGCACGGGGCCGGTGGTCATCATGGCGCCGGGCCTCGATTCCACAAAAGAGGAGCTGCACGCGTACGAAGAGCCTTTCCTCGCCCGCGGCATGGCGACGCTCGCCATCGACGGGCCGGGGCAGGGCGAAGCCGAATACGAGATACCGATCTGCGGCGACTACGAGCGCGCAGCGAAAGCGGTGTGCGACTGGATCGAGGACCGCGGCGATCTCGACGCCGAGCACATCGCCATCTGGGGCGTGAGCCTCGGCGGCTACTATGCGCCGCGCGCCGCGGCGTATGAGAAGCGGATCAAGGCGTGCATCGCGCTGTCGGGGCCTTACGAGTGGGACAAGATGTGGGACGCACTGCCGGAGCTGACGCGCGAAACGTTCCGCGTGCGCTCGCATTGCGCCACCGAGGCGCAGGCGCGGGCAAAGGCGCGCGAGCTGACGATGGTGCAGGCGGCGCCGCGCATCAAGTGCCCGATCTTCGTCGTCACCGGCAGGCAGGACCGGCTGGTGCCGGCGTCGCACGCGGAGAGCCTTGCGCGCTCGGTCGCCGGGCCGGTAGAGCTGCTGATCGTCGAGGACGGCGGCCACAACGCCAACAACCGTCCCTATCGCTATCGCAGCCGCACGGCGGATTGGCTCGCCGCGCAGTTCGGACTACCAAAACTATAGGAGGATGCAGATGAGGGTACTGGCAACGATACTTGGCCTCGCGCTCGCGGCGGGCGTGCAGGCGGCCGACTTTCCCACCAAGCGCGTCGCGTTCGTCTCGGGCGTCACGCCCGGCAGCGCGTCCGACACGATGGCGCGCATCCTCGCGGAGAAGCTGCAGCAGAAGTGGGGCCAGACGGTGATCGTCGAGAACAAGCTCGGCGCGGGCGGCCTCGTCGGCGCGAAGTATGTCGCGCAGTCCGAGCCCGACGGCCATCTCATCATGATGTATGCCTCCGCCTTCACCGTGTCGCCGCTCCTGCAGCCGGATGTGATGAAGACGAGCGAGCTGCAGCCCGTGGCGACCGTGGCGACGATCCCGACGGTGCTCGTGGTCCAGCCGGAGAAATACAAGACCATCAAGGACTTCGTCTCCGCCGCGAAGGCGAAGCCCGGCCAGCTCGTGTGTGCGGACGCCGGCATCGGCAGCGCGACGCACATGGCGTTCGAGCGCTTCCGCTTCGCCGCCGGGATTCCGGAGGTCGTGAACGTGCACACCAAGGGCGTAGGCGAGGCGCTAACCGAGGTGGTGGCCGGCCGCGCCGACTGCTATTTCGCCCTCGTGTTCCAGGCGAAGAAGATCGTCGACGCCGGCAAGCTCATCGCCCTCGCCACGAGCTCGCCCAAGAGGAGCGCGCTCATGCCCAACATCCCGACGCTCGAGGAGCAAGGCTTCCAGAACGCTTCCTACAACTTCTGGGTCGGCGCCCTGGTGGCGGCGAAGACGCCGCGCGACATCGTCAACAAGATCCACGACGACATCACCGCGCTGGTCGAGTCGCCGGAGGTGACCGAGCAGATCAAGAAGCTCGGCTGCGATCCGCTGCCCATGTCCGTGAAGGAGTTCGAGGACATGATCGCGAAGGAAATCCGCGAGAACAGCGAGATCATCAAGAAGGCCAACATCAAGGCCAATTGAATGGTGACCGTCACCCGGCTTGCCGCGCTGCTCGCGCCCATCCTGCTTAGCGCAGGCGCACTCGGCCAGCAATGGCCTGCGCGGCCGGTGAAGCTCATCGTCTCGTACCCGCCCGGCGGCAGCTCCGATCTGATGGCGCGTATCGTCGCCGCGAAGTTCGCCGACCGGTGGGGTCAGCAGGTGCTGGTCGAAAACAAGCCCGGCGCCGCCGGCGCGATCGGCACCGACTACGCGGCGAAGCAGCCGCCCGACGGCTACTCCTTCATGATCGCCAACCTCGGGCCGATCGCGGTGAACCCGCTGCTCTCGAGCGTGCCTTACAACGTCGAGAAGGACTTCACCGCCGTCTCGCAGATCTCGCAGGGCCCGAACGTGCTCGTGGTGCGCGCCGACGCGCCCTTCCAGTCGCTGCAGGACATCATCGGCTACGCCAAGGCCAACCCCGGCAAGCTCTCCTACGGCACAAGCGGGCCGGGCAGCGTGTCGCATCTCTCGAGCGAGATGTTGAAGAACATCACCCAGCTCCAGGCGACCGAGATTCCCTACAAGGGCGGCGTCGACGCGGTGAAGGATCTGCTGGGCGGCCAGATCCACTTCATCTTTTCCGACACGCTGCCGGCCATGGCGCATGTGCGCGCCGGCAAGCTGCGCGCGCTGTGCATTACCGGCGCGGAGAAGTTCGAGCTGCTCGCCGAGCAGCCGCCGTGTCAGAGCGCGGCGCCGGGCCTGGTGGCGATCAACTGGTGGGGCATCGTCGTGCCCGCCGGCACGCCGCGTGCCGCGCTCACGCGACTGCATGACGACTGGGTGAAGCTCGCCGCCGACCCGGAGGTGAAGGACGGCTTTGCCAAGCTCGGCGTCATCGCCGTGGCGAGCACGCCCGAGGAATTCCGCGCCTTCTGGCGCCGCGAGATGGAGAAGTACGCGAAGCTCATCAAGGAGGCTAACATCAAGGTGAACCCATGAAGCAGATCGGTGTGGCGGTTATCGGTACCGGCTGGTGCGGCGGCATCCGCGCGGAGACGCTCGCGCGCCATCCGCTCGTGAAAAGCCTGCACTTGGCAGAAATAAGGCCGGAGCGCCTCGACGAGCTCAAGCGCAAGCTGAACCCGGCGAGCGCGACGGCCGATTACAAGCAAGTGCTCGGCAGCCGCGAGGTGGAGGCGGTGTACATCTCGGCGACGCCCGAGAGCACGCATTACCCGATCGCGCGCGATGCGCTGAACGCGGGCAAGCACGTCTTCCTGGAGAAACCCATCGCGATGTCGCTCAAGGAAGCCGATGAGCTCATCGCGCTCGCCAGGAGCAAGGGCCTCAAGTTCACGATCGGCTATTCGCAGCGCTTCAACCCGAAGTACGCGTACGTGAGGAAGTGCATCAAGAACGGCACGATCGGCAAGCCCGTCACCGCGCTCGTCTCGCGCCATATCACGCGCATGCTCGGCACGAAGATCAGCGGGCGCTCGAAGCTCTCGCCGGCGGCGATGGAGGCGACGCACGATCTCGACTTCGTCTTCTGGTGCC
>DASSLQ010000293.1:0-5980 GCA_035689325.1 Burkholderiales bacterium
AGCGCCTTCTGCACGAGCAGCTCCCGATCGATCACCCTCTCCACGGCCTGCGAAACGTTGGCGGCGCCTGCCGCGCGCAGCTCGCGCGACGAGATCTCGACGCCGTTCACGCGCGCGACGAGCTGCGATGGCGCGCGATCCGCGGCGGCGTGCTCGCAGCCGGCCGCCGGCAGCGCGAGCATCAGGATGAGGAGCGCCCGCATATCAATAGGGGAACGCGAGCCGGCGGTGCGCCACCCAGCCGGCGGCGGCGAGGCCCGCGAGCACGAGCGCCCAGCGCCCCGGGCCCGATACGGGGGTGACGCTGAAGCGCGGCGCCGCGGCGACCTCCGGCTCGCGCGCGGCGAGGTGTACCTGCGGCTCGGCGAAGGCGAGCGCGGTGCTCGGCGGCGCGCTCACGGTGATGCGGTAGAGATCGGCGAACGAATAGAGCGCCGGCGGCGACTCCTCGCCGGCGTGCGACATGGCGCAGGCGAGCGCGACGGAAAGAAGCGCGAGGCGGACGAGCGGCTTCATGTGGGCGTCCTGCATCGTAGGGGGAGCGTGTTACGGTGCCGATCCGTCTACCGGTATTGCCGATGCACCATACGGACTAGCTGTAGCGATCGCCCGGCATGCAGGGTCGCTCGTCCGGCGACAAAAAAAATCGGGGCGCTCGGCCCCGATCTGGAGGAAGGTGCGAACCGCGCTACGGATTGAGGATGCGCAGCTCGAGCGCCTTGCCGATCGCCTGCGTGCGGTTGACGACGTTCAGCTTGCGCAGGATCTTCTGTACGTGGTTCTTGACGGTGAGCGGGCTGATCTTGAGGATCGCGCCGATCTCGAAGTTGCTCTTGCCGAGGTAAATCCACTTCAGGATATCCAGCTCGCGCACCGTGAGCACGCTGCCGCCCGCGGCCTTGTCGCCGCCGGTCTCGGCGCGCTTGGTGAGCTGCGTGCGCACCCACGCCGCATGCAGCGACGGCGCGAGCAGCTGGACGAGGTACGCCTGGCGCTGGCTCGCGCTCGCGGGCCGGCAGGCGAAGACGAAGAGGCTGGTCGCCCGGCCCTCGGCGTCATGGATGCCGTGCACCAGGAGCTGGGTCGCGCCCAGGCGCTCGAGCTCGCGCGTGAATCCGCCGCTGCCCAAGGCAGGAGATGCGGCAGGCGATGCGCCGGCCGCTGTCGGTCCCACGTCGATGATCACCGGCTGGTAGCGGCGCTCTTCCCACGCTTTCAGGAGCGTCGGCGCAACCGCGGTGTCGCGCAGGAATATGTCGCTGAAGAGGTTGGGCTCGGGCGTCGTCATCGAGAAGCCGTCGGCGCGGAACGCGGGCGGCTTGCCGAGGCACAGCGTGCAGATCAGCAGCTCGTGCCGGATCAGGCTCTGCAGCAGGCCCTGCGTCCAGCTGAAGAAGTGCGCGCGCGCATGCACGCGCAGCGACGCGTCGAGATTGAGGACGATCGACTCGATCTGCAGGAAGTCGGTCGCTGCGGAGCGCGCGTCGCTCGTCTTCGCCTCCGCACTGCCCGGCAGAATGGGCGCTTGTGCGGTCTCGGCCGGGTTGAGTGTGGAGCTGAGTGCGGTAGTCATGGCGGGCAACTATAGTCCTTGAAATTAATACCTAGTTCGGACGGGCCAAGGGCAAAACGCTAGTCCGCTGAGGCTACATGGCGTCGGCGCTCGCAACATCATGGTTGAACCCTGGTGGCCTACGCTCGCCTCTCCGTGCACGCTACCCACGAAACGCGCGCGAAGGCGCACTTCGGGCCGCAGTCGCGCCTTTTGCACAGCCAGCCCGG
The DNA here is from genome assembly GCA_035689325.1 of Burkholderiales bacterium. Classification (GTDB taxonomy): domain Bacteria; phylum Pseudomonadota; class Gammaproteobacteria; order Burkholderiales; family SG8-39; genus SCGC-AG-212-J23. The sequence goes on from DASSLQ010000293.1 coordinate 1,783, forward strand.
CACGGGGGCGCTGCTGCAGGCGGCGATCGATCCGCTGGTGGCGATCGCCATGCTCGGCGCGACGGTCGCGTTCTTCGGCGGCCGCTTCGACGGCGCCTGCCTGATCCTCGCGTTGCTGGTCTTCGCGATGACCTTCCCCGGCAGCCTCGCGGGAGAGGCCGCGAGCGCCGGCGAGCTCGCCCTCGACATCGCTACCGGCTGGATGGCGATCGTCGCCGTGCTCATCCTGCTTGGCTGGGCCTCGCGCACGCTCGGCGTGTTCGACCAGCGGGTGCTCCTCGCCTGGACGCTCGCCACGCCGGCGGCGCTGTTCGTCGCGCACGAGGCGCTGCCGCGCCTGCTGCCGCGGCTCCTTTCCGCGGAGGGCCTGAGAAAGCGCGCGGTCGTCGCCGGCGCCAACGATCTCGGGCGCGGCCTCGCCGCGCGCCTGCAGGCGAATCCCATGTACGGCGTGCGCTTCGCCGGCTATTTCGACGACCGGGCGGCCACGCGCATCAAGGAGCAGGTGCTCGGCTCGATCGGCGCGCTGCCCGATTACGTGCGCGCGCACGGCGTCGACATCATCTACATCGCGCTGCCGATGGCTTCGCAGCCGAGGATTCTCAAGCTGCTGGAGGACCTGCGCGACACGACGGCATCGATCTATTTCGTGCCCGATATCTTCGTCTCGGACCTGATCCAGGCGCGCGTCGACACGATCGGCGACCTGCCGGTGGTCGCGGTGTGCGAGACGCCGTTCTACGGCTTCAACGGCCTCGTCAAGCGCCTCGAGGACTATGTGCTCGCCACGGCGCTGCTCGCGCTGATCGCGCCGCTGCTCGTCGCGCTCGCCATCGGCGTGAAGCTCTCCTCGCCCGGCCCGATCCTGTTCAAGCAGCGCCGCTACGGGGTCGATGGCCGCAAGATCGTGGTCTACAAGTTCCGCACCATGACGGTCGCCGAGGACGGCGACGTCGTGCAGCAGGCCACCAGGAACGATTCGCGCATCACCCGGTTCGGCGGATTCCTGCGCCGGACGTCGCTCGACGAGCTGCCGCAGTTCATCAACGTGCTGCAGGGCCGCATGAGCGTGGTGGGCCCGCGCCCGCACGCCGTGGCGCACAACGAGCTCTACCGCAAGCTGATCCGCGGCTACATGATCCGCCACAAGGTGCGCCCGGGGATCACCGGACTCGCGCAGGTGAACGGCTACCGCGGCGAGACCGACACGGTGGAAAAGATGAAGGCGCGGATCGAATACGACCTCGCGTACCTGCGCAACTGGTCGCTGGTGCTCGACCTGCAGGTGATCCTGAAGACGATCGTCGTGGTGCTGAAGAAGCAGAATGCCTACTGAGCGCTTCGTCTGCCTCGCGACCGGCGTCGGCATCATGCTGGCGCTGGTCTTCATCGGCGCCGACCGCCTGCCGCCGCATTGGGACAAGGTCGCGCACTTCGTGTGCTTCGCGCTCATCACGGCGCTCGTGTGGCGCGGCACCGCGGGGCGCGCACCGCTCGCCGTGCTCGCCGCGGTCCTCGCCTTCAGCCTGCTCGACGAGCTGCACCACCTCGTGACCCCGGGACACCGGGCCGAGCTGGCGGATCTGCTCGCCGACGCGTCGGCCGCATTCGCGGTGGCCGGCGTGCTCCTCATCCGAAGGAAAGTCCTATGTGCGGAATCGTCGGAGCAATAGCCGCCCGCAACGTCGTGCCGATCCTGCTCGAGGGGCTGCGGCGCCTCGAGTACCGCGGCTACGACTCCGCGGGCGTCGCCGTGATCAACGGCAGCATGCAGCGCCTGCGGAGCTGCGGTCGCGTCGCCGCCCTCGCCCGCCTCGCGCTCGAGCGGGGCCTCGCCGGCCACATCGGCATCGGCCACACGCGCTGGGCGACGCACGGCGTGCCCTCCGAGCGCAATGCGCACCCGCACGTCTCCGGAAGCGTCTCGGTGGTGCATAACGGCATCATCGAGAACCACGAGGAGATGCGCGCGCGGCTGAAGCGCCTCGGCTATGCATTCGCCTCCGACACCGACACCGAGGTAATCGCGCACCTCGTGCATTCGCATCTGGCGGCAGGCGCGAAACTGTTCCAGGCAGTACGCGAGAGCACCGCCGAGCTCGTGGGCGCCTACGCGATCGCGGTGATCGCGGCCGACGACCCGTACCGCATGGTGGTGGCGCGCATGGGCGCGCCGCTGCTCCTGGGACTGGGCGATGGCGAGAACTTCGCCGCCTCCGACACCGCGGCGCTGCTGCAGGTCACGCGGCGCATGATCCATCTCGAGGAAGGCGACTGCGCCGAAGTCACGCTGAAGAACGTGACCATCGTCGACGCGCGCGGCCATGCGGTCGAGCGGCCGTTGCACGTCAGCCAGCTCGCCGCCGACGCCATCGAGCTCGGCAACTACCGGCACTACATGCAGAAGGAGATTTTCGAGCAGCCGGCGGCGCTCGCCGCGACGCTCGAGGGCATCGCCAACGCCACGAGCGTGGTGCCGCAGGTGTTCGGCGCCCAGGCGGCGCAGGTGTTCGCCGAGACCGATGCGCTGCTGCTGCTCGCCTGCGGCACCAGTTACCACGCCGGTGTGGTGGCGCGCTACTGGATCGAAAGCCTGGCGGGCATTCCGTGCAACGTCGAGATCGCGAGCGAGTACCGCTATCGCGAAACGGTGCCCGACCCGCGCACGCTGGTCGTGGTCATCTCGCAATCGGGCGAGACCGCCGACACGCTCGCCGCGCTTCACCATGCGCGCGCGCTCGGCCAGCCCAATGCGCTCGCGATCTGCAACGTGCCCGAATCTGCCCTCATAAGAAATGCCAATTTGAGATACCTGACGCGCGCCGGCCCCGAGATCGGCGTCGCCTCCACCAAGGCCTTCACCGCGCAGCTCGCTGCGCTCTTCGTGCTGGCGCTGGTGCTCGCCAAGCAGCGCAACCGGCTGACGCCGCAACGGGAAGCGGCGCTGCTGGAAGCGCTCCGGCGTCTGCCGGCGTGGCTCGCGAACGCGCTGCGTACCGAGCCCGCGATGGCGGCCTGGGCGGCGAAGTTCGCGCAGTGCGAGCACGCGCTGTTCCTCGGGCGCGGGGTGCACTACCCGATCGCGATGGAAGGCGCGCTGAAGCTCAAGGAGATCTCGTATATCCACGCCGAAGCCTATGCCGCAGGAGAACTAAAGCACGGGCCGCTCGCGCTCGTCGACCGCAACATGCCGGTGGTGGCGATCGCGCCGAAGGATGCGCTGCTCGACAAGCTGAAGTCGAACCTGCAGGAAGTGCGCGCGCGCGGCGGCGAGCTGTATGTGCTGGCGGATGCCAACGCCGGACTCACCAACGGCGACGGCGTGCACATCGTGGCGCTGCACGACGATGCAGGCGTGCTCTCGCCGATCGTCAGTACCGTGCCGCTGCAGCTGCTCGCTTATCACGCCGCCCTCTTGCGAGGCAACGACGTGGACAAGCCGCGAAATCTGGCGAAGTCGGTCACAGTTGAGTAGAGCACGCGATGGCCGTCGCCCCCGCGAAAGCGGGAGCCCGGTATCTCTCGTGAAAAGCATGGGTTCCCGCTTTCGCGGGAACGACCATCACGCAGCAATGTTGGCGGTCTGCAGATCGGGCTTGAAGCGATAGCCGGTGCCTCGCACCGTCTCGATCAGCTTGTCATGCCCGGTCGGCGCGAGCGCCTGGCGCAGCCTGCGGATATGCACGTCCACCGTGCGCTCCTCGACGAACACATGCTCGCCCCAGACTTCGTCCAGCAGCCGGGCGCGCGAGAACACCCGCCCGGGATGCGTCATGAAGAAGTGCAGCAGCCGCAGCTCCGTGGTCCACAGATCGATCGGCTTGTCGACCGCGCTGACCTGGTGCGCTGCCGGGTCGATGCGCAGCCCGGCGATCTCGACGACGTCGTCGGCGAGCTGCGGCGCGCGCCGGCGCATCACGGCCTTGATCCTGGCGAGCAGCTCCCTCGCGGAGAACGGCTTCGTGACGTAGTCGTCGGCGCCGCTTTCGAGCGCGGTGACCTTGTCCTGCTCCTCCACGCGCCCGGAGAGCAGCACGATGGAGATGTCCTTCGTGCGCTGGTCGGAGCGCAGGCGCCGGGCGAAGGTGAGGCCCGGGATGCCCGGCAGCATCCAGTCGAGCAGCACGAGGTCCGGACGCGAGTCGCGTACCAGCGCCTCCGCCTGCGGCACGTCGCCGGCGCACATGACCTTGTACCC
>DASSLQ010000294.1:0-6494 GCA_035689325.1 Burkholderiales bacterium
GAGATGGTGATGCCGGGGGACAACGTCAAGATGGTGGTGACGCTGATCACGCCGATCGCGATGGAGCAGGGCCTGCGCTTTGCCATCCGCGAGGGCGGCAAGACCGTCGGCGCCGGCGTCGTGGCGAAGATCATCGAGTAGCGTAATGCAGAGCCAGAGAATCAGAATCCGTCTCAAGGCGTTCGACTACCGGCTGATCGACCAGTCGGCGCTCGAGATTGTCGACACCGCCAAGCGCACGGGCGCGGTGGTGCGCGGCCCGGTGCCGCTGCCGACGCGCAAGCAGCGCTTCGACCTGCTGCGCTCGCCGCATATCGACAAGGCATCGCGCGACCAGCTCGAGATCCGCACGCACCTGCGGCTGATGGACATCATCGATCCGACGGACAAGACGGTCGATGCGCTGATGAAGCTCGATTTGCCTGCGGGAGTGGACGTAGAGATCAAGGTGCAGTAACGAAGCGATAGGTGCAGGGCTGGCCAATTGCAGCCGGCGTCCCCGCGAAAGCGGGGATCGACACAAGAGGAAGACATGAGTATCGGATTGGTCGGCCGCAAGGTCGGCATGACGCGCATCTTCACCGACGACGGGCTGACCGTGCCCGTGACGGTGCTCGATGTGTCGGACAATCGCGTGACGCAGATCAAGACCGCCGAGACCGACGGCTATGCCGCCGTGCAGGTCGCGTTCGGCAAGCGCCGGCCGACGCGCGTCAATAAGGCGCTCGCCGGTCACCTCGCCAAGGCGGGCGTCGAGGCGGGTCACACGCTGCGCGAGTTTCGCGCGAAACCCGAGGAACTCGCGAACTACAAGCCGGGCGCGAAGCTCGATATCGGCGCCATCTTCAAAGCCGGTCAGCGGGTCGATGTGCAGGGCGTGACGCTCGGCAAGGGCTTCGCCGGCGTCATCCGGCGCCACCACTTCCATTCGCAGCGCGCGAGCCACGGCAACTCGATCTCGCACAAGACGCCGGGCTCGACGGGCCAGAACCAGAGCCCGGCGCACGTGTTTCCGGGCAAGCGCATGCCGGGGCATCTGGGCGACAAGCAGCGCACCATCTCCAACCTGATCGTGGTGCGCGTGGACGCCGAGCGTCAGCTGCTCCTCGTGAAAGGCTCCGTGCCGGGCGCGGCCGGCCGCGATGTCGTCGTGTGCCCGGCGGTGAAAATTGCGAAGCCGGTGGTGCAGCAGGCGAAGCCCGCGCCCAAGCCGGCCGCCAGGCCCGAGCCCAAACCCGCGGCCCAGCCCGCCAAACCGGCAGCGCAGGCAGCCAAGCCTGCTGCGCAGCCGAAGAAGTAAGGCGCCGCCATGGAACTCAAGATGGTCGGCACGAGTGGCAAAAGCGGCGGCACCGTCAGCGCGACGGACGCGATCTTCGGCCGCGAGTTCAACCAGGCGCTGGTGCATCAGCTGGTCGTCGCCTACCAGGCGAACGCGCGCCTTGCCACGCGCGCGCAGAAGGATCGCGGCGCGGTGAACCACTCGACCAAGAAGCCCTGGCGCCAGAAAGGCACTGGCCGCGCGCGCGCCGGCATGACCTCGAGCCCGCTCTGGCGCGGCGGCGGCAAGATCTTCCCGAACTCGCCCGACGAGAACTTCACGCAGAAGGTGAACCGCAAGATGTACCGCGCGGGCCTGTGCGCGATCCTCTCGCAGCTCGCGCGCGAGGACCGGCTGCGCGTGGTCGACGAGTTCTCGGTCGACGCGCCCAAGACCAAGCTCCTCGCCAAGAAGGTGAAGGACATGGGCTTCGACGAGGTGCTGGTGATCACCGACGAGGTCGACGAGAAGCTGCACCTCTCGTCGCGCAATCTCGCGCACGTGCACGTGATCCCGGTGCGGCACGCCAACCCGGTGTGGCTGGTGCGCTCGAAGAACGTGCTGCTCACCAAAGCGGCGATGGCCAAGCTTGAGCAGATGTTGAAATGAGGCTCTCGTGACCGCGCTAAAGAAATACAACGCCGAGCAGCTCATGAACGTGGTGCTGGCGCCGGTGGTGTCCGAGAAGAGCACATTCGTCGCCGACAAGAACCGCCAGTACGTCTTTCGCGTTGCCGATCGCGCGACCAAGCCGCAGATCAAGGCGGCGATCGAGCTCATGTTCAAGACCAAGGTCGACGACGTGACGGTGCTCAACGTGCGCGGCAAGCAGCGCAACTTCGGGCGCATCGCCGGGCGCAAGAGAAGCTGGAAGAAGGCCTACGTGCGGCTTGCCGCCGGCCAGGAAATCAACTTCGCGGCAACGGAATAAGCCATGCCATTGGTCAAAGTAAAACCCACTTCCCCCGGTCGCCGCGCGCTGGTCAAGGTGGTGGCGCCCGAGTTGCACAAGGGCGATCCGCACTTCCCGCTGGTGCAGCCGCAGCGACGCGGCAGCGGCCGCAACAATTACGGCCGCATCACCATGCGCCACCAGGGCGGCGGCCACAAGCACCACCTGCGCCTGATCGATTTCCGTCGCAACAAGGACGGCATCCCGGCGAAGGTCGAGCGGCTCGAATACGACCCGAATCGCAGCGCGCACATTGCGCTGCTGCTTTACGCCGACGGCGAGCGCCGTTATGTGCTGGCGGCGAAGGGCGTGCAGGTGGGCGCGCAGCTCATGTCGGGCGCCGAGGCGCCGATCAAGGCCGGCAACACGCTGCCGCTGCGCAATATCCCGATCGGCACGGAAGTGCATTGCGTCGAGATGCAGCCCGGCAAGGGCGCGCAGCTCGCACGCTCCGCCGGCGCGCACGTGCAGGTGCTGGCGCGCGAAGGCTCCTATGCGCAGCTGCGCCTGCGCTCAGGCGAGATCCGCAAGGTGCATATCGACTGCCGCGCCACCATCGGCGAGGTCGGCAATTCCGAGCACAACCTCGAGTCGATCGGCAAGGCCGGCCGCGTGCGCTGGCGCGGCGTGCGGCCGACGGTGCGCGGCGTGGCGATGAACCCGATCGATCACCCGCATGGCGGCGGCGAGGGCCGCACCGCGGCGGCGCAGCCGCCGGTGTCGCCCTGGGGCGTGCAGACCAAAGGCTTCAAGACCCGGCGCAACAAGCGCACCCAGGTAATGATCGTCCGCGACCGAAGAGTGAAATAACCATGGCACGCTCAATCAAGAAGGGCCCATTCGTCGACCATCACCTGATGGCGAAGGTCGACAAGGCGCGCGGCGCCAACGACAAGCGCCCGATCAAGACCTGGTCGCGGCGCTCGACCATCGTGCCGGATTTCGTCGGCCTGACGATCGCGGTTCATAACGGCAGGCAGCATGTGCCGGTGTACGTCACCGAGACCATGGTGGGCCACAAGCTCGGCGAGTTCGCGCTGACGCGGATCTTCAAGAGCCACTCGGCGGTTGGCAAGCGCACCGAGGAAACCGTGGGTCACGAGCGCCGCGCGCCGCCGGGCACTCAGGGTCCCGCGGCCGCGCCCGCCGCCGCCCCCGGAGCGGCAGCCGCGCCGGCTCCGGCGGCCCCCGCTGCGCCAGGGAAGAAATGATGGAAACCAAGGCTATCCTGCGCGGCGCGCGGCTCTCGGCTCAGAAGGGGCGTCTGGTCGCCGATCTGATCCGCGGAAAGCGCGTAGACCAGGCGATGAGCATCCTCGCGTACACGCCGAAGAAGGGCGCCGGCATCATGAAGAAGGTGCTCGAGTCCGCCATCGCCAATGCCGAGCACAACGACGGCGCCGACATCGACACGCTCAAGGTGAAGCAGGTGTTCGTCGAACGCGGCATGTTCCTCAAGCGCTTTCAGGCGCGCGCCAAGGGCCGCGGCAACCGCGTGCTCAAGCACACGTGCCACATCTTTATTACGGTGGGTGACTGATGGGCCAGAAAATCAACCCGGTGGGCTTCCGCCTCGCGGTGAACAAGAACTGGAGTTCGCGCTGGTACGCCAACACCAAGAACTTCGCGCCGATGCTGGCCGAGGACATCAAGGTGCGCAATTTCCTCAAGCGCAAGCTGGCGCACGCGTCGGTGGGCAAAGTGCTCATCGAGCGCCCGGCGAAGGACGCGCGCATCACCATCTTCTCCGCCCGCCCTGGCGTGGTGATCGGCAAGAAAGGCGAGGAGATCGAGGCGCTGAAGGCGGAGCTGCGTCGCATCATGGGCGTGCAGCAGGTGCACGTGAACATCGAGGAGATTCGCAAGCCCGAGATCGACGCGCAGCTGATCGCCGACTCGATCGCGCAGCAGCTCGAGAAGCGCATCATGTTCCGCCGCGCGATGAAGCGCGCCATGCAGAACGCCATGCGCCTGGGTGCGCAGGGCATCAAGCTGATGAGCGCCGGACGCCTGAACGGCATCGAGATCGCGCGCACCGAGTGGTACCGCGAGGGCCGCGTGCCGCTGCACACACTGCGCGCCGATATCGACTACGGTCTCGGCGAGGCGAAGACCAACTATGGCGTGATCGGCATCAAATGTTGGGTTTACAAGGGCGAAGTCGCGCCGAAGGGCGACGCGCAAGCCGCTGCCGCGGCGATGGCGGCAGGTGCGCCAGCGCCGGCGCAGCCCGAGGCGCCCGCCGAGCCCAAGCGCGCGAAGAAACCCGCGCCGCGCGCCGGGCAGAGACGCGGCCCGGCAAGGCCGCGTCCCGAGGGCGAGCGCCGCGCCGCCAGGAAAGAGGGCGCTCCCGCACCCAAGACCACCGTCAAGCGACCGAAGAGAGTCGTGAAGGAAGAGCCGCCCAAGTCTGAGGGCGGCGAGCCGAAGGAATAAGCGATGTTGCAGCCAGCACGAACCAAATACCGCAAGCAGCAGAAGGGCCGCAATACCGGCATCGCCACGCGCGGCACCAAGGTGTCCTTCGGCGAATTCGGCCTCAAGGCGACGACGCGCGGCCGCTTGACCGCGCGGCAGCTCGAGGCCGGGCGCCGCGCCATGTCGCGCCACATCAAGCGCGGCGGCCGCATCTGGATTCGCGTGTTCCCGGACAAGCCCGTGTCGCAGAAGCCGGCCGAGGTTCGCATGGGCAACGGCAAGGGCAACCCGGAGTACTTCGTGAGCGAGATCCAGCCGGGCAAGATCATCTTCGAGATGGACGGCATCACCGAGGAGATGGCCAAGGAAGCCTTTGCGCTCGCCGCGGCGAAGCTGCCTTTCCGCACCATCGTTGTACAGCGCATGCTCGGAGGCTGACGGTGAAACCGAGCGAACTGCGCGGCAAGGAACCGGCGGAGCTGCAGAAGGAGCTGGAAGCGCTGCTGCGCGCCCAGTTCGGCCTGCGCATGCAGCTCGCGACCCAGCAGCTCACCAACACGAGCCAGCTCAAGAAGGTGCGCCGCGACATCGCGCGCGTGCGCACCATCATGAAGGAGAAGTCCGCCAAATGAACCCAGAGGCCGCTGCCGCGCCCGCCAAGAACCAGCGCAAGCTGGTTGGCCGCGTGACGAGCAACAAGATGCAGAAGACGGTGGTGGTGCGCGTCGAGCGCCGCGTGCGCGATCCGCTCATGGGCAAGACCATCACGCGCACCCGGAAGTACCACGCGCACGTCGAGGCCGGCGAGTTCGGCGAGGGCGACCTGGTCGAGATCGCCGAGTGCCGGCCGATGTCGCGCACCAAATCGTGGCGCGTCACTCGTTTAGTTGAGAAATCGAAGGCGGTCTGAGGTACGAGTTGTAGTAAAATCGGCCCCCTTCTACGCCCCGGACGGGGTCCAAAACTGCGCTGCTTGCGGCGCAAGTTGGAGTGGAGAGAGCAATGATTCAGATGGAGTCGGTGCTGGACGTTGCCGACAACACCGGTGCACGTGCCGTCATGTGCATCAAGGTGCTCGGCGGCTCGAAACGCCGCTACGCGTCGATCGGCGACGTCATCAAGGTGAGCGTCAAGGACGCGGCGCCGCGCGGGCGCGTGAAGAAGGGCGAGATCTACCACGCCGTGGTAGTGCGCACCGCGAAGGGTGTGCGCCGCGGCGACGGCTCGCTGATCCGCTTCGACCGCAACGCCGCGGTGCTGCTCACGCCGAAGATGGAGCCGATCGGCACCCGCATCTTCGGGCCGGTGACGCGCGAGCTGCGCACCGAGCAGTTCATGAAGATCGTCTCCCTCGCCCCCGAGGTGCTGTAATGCAGCGCATCAAGAAAGGCGACGAAGTCATCGTCATCTCCGGCCGCGACCGGGGCAAGCGCGGCACGGTGCTGCGGCGCGTGGACGCCGAGCACGTGGTGGTGGAAGGCGTGAACCGCGTGAAGAAGCACCAGCGTCCCAATCCGATGCGCGGACAGACCGGCGGCATCGTCGACAAGGACCTGCCGATCCACGTCTCGAACATCGCGCTCTTCAATCCGGCGACGAAGAAAGCCGATCGCAGCGGCGTGAAGCGCCTCGAGGATGGCCGCAAGGTGCGCATCTTCAAGGCGAACGGCGAGCAGGTGGAGGCCTAGGCATGGCCAAGGACAAGGACCAGAAGGACCAGAAGCAGGACGCGAAGCCCAAGCAGGCGGGCGGCGACAAAGGGGCGCAGAAGCCTCAGCAAGCGCAGCAGCAGGCGAAGGCGCA